>CAJXNQ010000053.1 GCA_913057215.1 uncultured Gammaproteobacteria bacterium | reverse complement strand
GCGTGCTAAAAGCGCGCGTCCTGACGGCGCTTGGCCTCCTGCCGCTGGCGCTTCTTATTTTGTTTGTGCTGCCAGAAACTGCGTTTGCATTGTGCGTGGCTGGCATTGTCATGATGGGTGCGTGGGAGTGGGTTCGACTCTCGGGTCTGGTGTCACGCCACGTGCGATGGCCCTTGTTGGTGGGTTTTGCAGCACTGCTCGGGCTTGCCTATGAGCTCCCCATGCAATTTGTGCCGACCGTACTCGGTGTGGGCTGCCTATTTTGGGCATTGGCTGCCGTTTTAGTCATGATGTATCCACGCTCCCGAGACCGTGTGGGCGGTCGGCGGATGAAGTTGATCTTTGGACTGCTGGTCCTGATCCCAGCCTATGTCGCTCTACTGTATTTAAGGCGTCACGATGCGCATATTTTGCTCATCGCATTGTTGGTTGCCATTATTTGGGCGGCCGATGTGGGTGCGTATTTTGTCGGGCGTCGATTTGGAACCTCTAAACTCGCGCCAGAAGTCAGCCCTGGCAAAAGCTGGGCGGGTCTCATCGGGGGTGTCTGTGTTGCGCTCGTGATTGGTCTGACCGCGGCCTTTATCGGAGAACCCAGTGATTCGCTGTTTTCAGTCACAGCTTGGGGATGGTTAATTGTCATTGTGGCAGTGACCGTGTTGTTTTCTGTGTTGGGTGATCTGTTTGAAAGTTTGATGAAACGTGAGCATGGCGTGAAAGATTCGTCGTCACTCCTGCCAGGTCACGGGGGTGTGATGGATCGCATCGATTCATTAACGGCAGCTACACCTGTATTCGCCCTGATGGTCTATTTAACCAATTGGCCGCTGGCATGACGCGTGGCGTAGCCCTCTTTGGTGCGACGGGTTCGATTGGTGAATCCACGCTGTCTGTGATCCGCGCGCATCCAGAGCGGTTTCACTTGGATGTGGTCAGTGCCCACGCATCGATCGAAAAACTGGTGCGCATCGTCGATGAATTTCAGCCAAAACATGTGGTGTTAACGGATCCTGCGGGAGCGGATGAATTGCTGGCTCAACTCCCGCATCACTTCAAAGGCTCGGTGAGTTTTGGTGAGGCGGCATTGGCCGAGGCTGCCACCGGTGCCGATGTGGATGTCGTGATGGCTGCCATCGTCGGCGGTGCCGGCTTGTTATCCACCTATGCTGCTGTCAAAGCCGGCAAAGTCGTGTGTTTGGCCAATAAAGAGTCTCTGGTGATGGGTGGTGAGTTGATGATGCAGGCAGCCAAAGCCAGTGGTGCGTCCTTGATCCCAATTGACAGTGAACACAATGCGATTTTTCAGTGCTTGCCGATGGGGTACGCCGCCGGCGAGGAGATCGCCGGGCTTCGGCAGTTGATCCTGACTTGCTCGGGTGGGCCGTTTCGAACGGCGACGACTGCATCGATGCAGAGCGCCACGCCTGCTGAAGCGATTGCACATCCCAACTGGTCGATGGGCCAGAAAATCTCAGTCGACTCCGCTACGTTGATGAATAAAGGGTTGGAGTTGATTGAGGCGACGCATTTATTTCAGGTGGATCAATCGGCGATCGAGGTCGTGATTCATCCAGAATCTGCGATCCACTCCATGGTTGAATACGCAGACGGTTCCATGTTGGCACAACTTGGGTCGGCTGATATGCGGATCCCGATTGCGCATGCGCTGGGTTATCCAGAGCGGTTGGCCATGGATGTGGAGCGTCTGTCATTGAGTGCGCTTGGGTCGATGCATTTTGATCCTGTGGATCACGAAAAATTTCCAGCCCTTGGTTTGGCGCGTGCCGCGAGTGAGGCAGGTGGAGATCGGCCTGTGGTGCTCAATGCAGCCAATGAAATTGCAGTTGATGCGTTCTTACATGCGCGCATCGGATTCATGGACATCAGTCCACTCGTGGATCAGTGCTTGAATCAGATTGCCTCACAGCCTATATCCTGTCTTGAGGATGTGCTGACGATTGATAGGATAGTTAGGCAAACCGCCGTTGAACTCATTGGGGAGCGCGCATGATTACGACGATTTTGGCCACCATTGTTGCACTGGGCGTACTTGTGACCGTGCATGAGTTCGGTCACTACTGGGTTGCCAAGCGCTGTGGCGTGCGCGTGTTGCGCTTCTCTGTCGGATTTGGCAAGCCCTTGTACAGCTGGACTGATCGTTCAGGGACTGAGTTCTGTGTGGCGGCCATTCCTTTAGGTGGCTATGTGAAAATGCTCGATGGTCGTGAACAGCACGTCGATCCAGCCGATCAAGATCAGGCGTTTGATTCCAAGTCAGTCGGTCAGCGCTTTGCGATCGTGGCTGCAGGGCCTGGCATCAATCTGATTTTTGCAGCATTCGTTTACGCGCTGATCAGCATGATCGGTGTACAGACCGCTGTGCCCGTCGTCGGAGAGCTCCCAGAAGGGGCGGAGACACGCACCACACTGCCGGCTGAATTGGTGAGTTTCGATGGTAAGCCCGTAGAGTCCTGGGAACGGGTCTCCATCTCCATGGTCGATGCGATTGGTGAAGATCCCACTGTGGCACTGGGATTGCGCCCATTGAATTCAAAC
>CAJXNQ010000052.1 GCA_913057215.1 uncultured Gammaproteobacteria bacterium | reverse complement strand
GTATCAAATCGACCTATGGGGTCATTTCTTGATGTGTTTTTGGTGACAAATAAGCCTGATTATCTGAGCGTACAGCCGTGAAGCGCACGCGCTGTCAAGACCCGTTCACCCAGTTGGGCGATGCCCGCGGCAACCAGTGATGAACCGTCTTTTTTTCGACACCGAGTGGGCGTCTGAGTGTGATTAAGCATGATCGATGCCAACAGTTGCGCGCCACATGCAAGTGCTGTGATCCAATGACTCAGACTTTTATCCTTTCATCAGGGGCTGTGAACGCGTCAAGGCTCAGGGTATTCTGACGATCATTGATGGTATGGCATCTCTGAGGAGCATGCGGTGTGAGCGGAGCAGGTATCCTTTGAAGACAACGGTGTTGATGCTCGGCAGCGGCCCTTCGGCAACTGAAGCACACATGTGGAGTGCGGACTACTGGACCCATTTGGTCGTTATCAATAATGCCTGGCGGGTGCGTGGTGATTGGGATATGTGTATTTTCCCTGAAGATCTGCCTGTCGAGAAACGCCCAGCCAGCCTGTTACCTGACCAACAATTGATCGAAGCGCGTGACTTTGTACCCATGCAAAATCAATTCGGGGGCGTGGTCTATGCCGGCGGCACCATGGCTTTCACTGCGGCCTATTGGGCCTTGGGGGCATTAAAGCCGGATGTGATGGCATTTTTTGGATGTGATTTGGTGTATCCAGCGTCTGGCCCGACGCACTTTTATGGTCAAGGGACTCCCGATCCATTGCGTGACGATGTCACGCTTCAATCCCTGGAAGCCAAGTCGGCGCGCCTACAGCTCGTCGCTGCCGCCGAGGGATGTGCATGCGTCAACCTCTCAGATGGGGAGAGTCGTTTGGTGTTTCCACGGACGGCCCTGTCCGCGCTCTCAGAGGCGGATCCGGTGAGCTTTGATCAAGATGCGTTCGACGCAGTGAGAGCCCGCGAACAAGCACTTGGTTACTATGTGGATTCCGGCCGGTATTGGGAGTGTGCGGATCGATTGGATGCCGATGACTTGGCTGAGATTGATGCGCTGTGGCTTGATGCGCATCCTGCAACCAACGCCGATCATGCGGCTGCATAGAATCGACGGATTTGGTGAATGAGTAGAGAGTGCTCGGGAGCGCTTGAGGAAACGCATGTATTTACTCGGAGTTGTTGCACTGGTGTCTGTATTTTGGCTGTTATTCGACCCGGCAGGGCTGATGGCGACTGACGAGGGGCAGGCCATCTGCGAGGAAGTCTATGGCCAAGACATGCTCGTCAACGCAGATTACATTGGGTGTTTGCTGGATGAGAGCCAACAGCAGGCCTTGCTAGAGGAGAAAAAAGCGAGAGACATACAGTCTGACAGCGTGAATCGAGCGCAGTGATTTAGAGCCATCCACAGAGTCCGTTCGGCCGCAGCACCTCCCAAAATCCCCGCATTTCCAAATAACCACAGCGATTCAGTTCGCTGTCGACGATGGCAAAGCCAATAAAGCCAATCAGCAGCGTCATGACTACACCGAAAAACACAGTACTGAGAGACATGGGTTCACCGACTTCCATCTGATGATTTGGTCCCTATGATATCGGAAGATGCTGTGAATTCTGAAGGATCAAACCGGGGGTGCTCAATCAGATGAAGGACAAAATGCGCGCGATCTGCACATGGTGTGTTGTCACGCTGTTGCTCTGGCCACTACACGTCTTTGCCTCAGAGAGACCTGCACCTGAATGTACCAATCACGTCGGTGAGACCGTGGTCTTCGCGACCCGCGATACGGTGCGCGCTTCTGTCGCAGCAGGCATGGCCAACCGGGCCCCGGACGGCACACCCATGGTGTTTCGGATGAATTATCAAAGTGCGCCACCTGCGTTTCAGCGATTTATCGATTTGCACGAATGCGCCCATCATCAAACCGGCGATGTGGACCGTCCTCATCCCCCACGTAACAGTCCGGCACATTTGATGAATGAAAGCATCGCCGATTGCGTGGCCATTCTTCGGATCCGTGATGAGAGTCAGGATCCTGAGGCAGTCTTGGCTGAACTGATACCGGCGCTCCGATCGGCGATGGCAGACGTGGGTTTTCCTGAGATCAGTACAGACAGCCGCGTGGCCAATCTTGAGCATTGTTATGCCAATTATGGATCGGCCTCTGATTATATTGCAGGTGTGTTGGCCTCAAGGCGGACTGACTAGGTGCGCCCTTATTTTTTCGGTACAGTCTGAGCCCGAGACGGATAAGAGGACGATCTACTTTGCAGGCACGCATCGCATCTTGGGTTGAAAGCACGCAATTTACTGTTGGCATCACGGCCCTCATTCTCATCAATGCAGTGACACTCGGCCTTGAGACCAATCGTGAGTTGATGGCTGAGCATGGCTCGGTCTTGTTTGTCATTGATCGTGTGATCTTGGTGATATTTACGTGCGAGCTTTTCCTTAAATTCTATGCCTACCGGCTTGGTTTTTTTAAGTCAGGCTGGAATGTCTTTGATCTCTTGATTGTCGGGATCGCATGGGTGCCTGCTTCAGGCAATTTGTCAGTGATGCGTGCGCTTCGGGTGCTGCGGATTTTGCGATTGATCTCAGTGGTACCGCAATTACGCCGTGTGATCTCTGCCATCGGTTATTCGATTCCAGGCATGATCTCAGTGGTGGGGGTGTTGGGACTGATCTTCTACGTGTCTGCGGTGCTTGCCACTAAACTCTTTGGCATGCATCCCGACCCCAACATGCAAGAGTGGTTCGGCTCCATCAGTGCCTCGGC
>CAJXNQ010000051.1 GCA_913057215.1 uncultured Gammaproteobacteria bacterium | reverse complement strand
TGCGCGAAGTGACCCAGGACCCTGGTCGGCGTCAGATGTCACTAAAATAGGGGTTGCGAATGCTGTGCCTGAAATGAGAGCGGCCAGCGAAAGTACTGCGACTTGTTTCATATGAGTCTCCTAATTTTTCGTGTTTAAACCGTAATCAAACGAAATGACAACCGCGTGACATCAGAGGCATGTGTTCATCAAAAATTCATCGAAACATCGTCTATCCGTCATTTTGCTGTGGTTTGTTTATGCGCTCATACAGGAGAATTAGTGATGACGCGTTTACTTGCCTCTGCGGTCAGCCTCGCATTCGTGATGGCCACACCTGCCGCACTTTCAGACATGAACTTCAATCGGATTGCCGCCTTCCCGACCTATGAAAATATGGCCAACGGTGAAGACCGGACTCGGGAATCGTCAGCTGAGATCATCGACGTAACCCGCGATGGAATGACCTTGGTGTATACCGACAGCCCACTTGGCACCATTGGGATGATTGATATCACCAATCCACGGGCGCCTCGGCCGCTTGGGAATATTTCGTTGAACGGTGAGCCCACCTCTGTGGTCGTCATTGGCAACACAGCATACGTTGGAGTCAATACGTCAGAGTCCTACACGCAGCCGTCAGGGCGCGTGGCGGTTGTTGATCTCGAGTCTCAGCAGATCACGAAAACCTGCCCACTCGACGGTCAACCGGACGCGTTGGCCAAATCAATTGATGGCTCATTCATTTCCATTGCGATTGAAAACGAGCGTGATGAAGATCTCAACGACGGTGTCATCCCGCAGCTTCCAGCCGGGAATCTGACCATGTTCGATACACCGCGTGGAGACATTGATTGTAATTCCATGAAAGTCGTCGACCTGACAGGCTTGGCTTCCATTGCTGGCAGCGACCCAGAGCCCGAATTCGTTGACATCAACGGCGCGGGTGAGACTGTTGTCAGTTTGCAAGAGAATAACGCCATGGTCGTCGTCGATTACAAAGGCGAAGTGATCTCTTCATTCTCAGCCGGTTCGGTCAACCTTGCCAACATCGATGCCACTGATGAGCGCGGTGCCTTGTTATTCAACGAGCGCCAAATTGGCGTGAAGCGCGAACCGGATGCGGTGAAGTGGTTGGATAATGCCCATTTCGCAACAGCCAACGAAGGTGACTACAACGGCGGTAGCCGTGGTTGGACCATCTTCCACAAGTCAGGCGAGATTGTGTATGAGTCTGGCGTCAGCTTTGAGCATGCCGTGATTGAGATCGGGCACTATCCTGATAAGCGCTCTGACAGTAAGGGCGTTGAGCCTGAGTCGATTTTATCGGCAACCTTTGGCGGAACACCCATGGTGTTCGTCGGTGCAGAGCGAGCATCTGTTGTCGGTGTATACGATGTCACAGAGCCCACAGCACCGGTTCTGAAGCAATTGTTGCCTTCAGGCATTGGACCAGAGGGCTATGTCGCCATCCCCAACCGCAACCTGTTGGTGTCCGCCAACGAAGTTGACCTGATTGAGGACGGCGGAGTGCGCTCACATGTCATGCTGTATGAATACCAAGACGCACCAGCGATGTACCCAACATTGACCTCAAAAGGTACAAGCGAGCTCATCGGTTGGGGCGCAATTTCAGGGATGGTTGCCGCTGAGGACGGATTCATCTATGCGGTGAATGACAGCTTCTATGGTTACCAGCCAACCATTTTCAAAATTGATCCGTCGACTACGCCCGCTCGGATTGTTGAAGCCATCCGCGTCACGCGTGCCGGCCGTCCTGCCCAGAAGCTGGATCTCGAAGGCATTACAACAGATGGAAACGGTGGCTTCTATCTCGCATCCGAGGGTCGCACCGGTCGATTGATTCCGCACGCGATCTACCACGTCAATGGCGAGGGTGAGATTCAGAAGGAAATCCCATTCCCAGCTGAACTGATGGCGGTTGAAAAGCGCTTTGGCTCAGAGGGCATCACACGAATCGGTGATACCCTGTGGATCGCCATTCAGCGTGAGTGGAATGATGACCCGAAAAACCATGTCAAATTGGTGTCTTATTCAATCGAATCAGGCGACTGGGGTGTGGTTCATTATCCAAAGGCCGAGCCACAGACAGGCTGGGTTGGGCTCTCTGAAATCACTGTACATGGCGATTACGTCTACATCATTGAGCGTGACAACCAAATTGGTGCCAACGCGAAGACTAAAATGGTGTATCGCGTCCCAGTCCGTGATCTGAATCCAGTCGCTCTCGGGCAGACACCGCCTGTGGTCTCAAAAGAAGCCGTACGTGATCTGATCCCAGATTTGGCAAAGTATCGCGGCTACATCGTCGATAAGGTCGAAGGCCTTGCCATCACCGAGTCAGGCGAGATCTTTGTCTCAACAGACAACGATGGTGTGGATGATTCATCAGGAGAAACCTTCTTCTTCTCCATTGGACAGGCTAACTAAACCGCTCGTCCGCCTCAAAGCCCCGGCTTGCCGGGGCTTTTTTATTGCCAAATCACAGTGAAACCGAAACAATTCACTCAGTGAATAAGGCCCAGCCATGCAAGATCTCTATTTCATTCTGTCCAAAGTCATCGGTTTTTTCTTGGATCCGCTGCACATCATTGCAGGACTGGTGTGTGTACTTGGCCTTTTGATTCTCGTTGGGATTCGCAAGCACACCCGATGGCTTGCACTGTTGAGTCTCGCGGCAGTTGGGCTGACAGGTGCCGTCCCACTTTGGAACCACACCCTACTGGCCATGGAGACCACCTATGAATCACCCGCGTCGATTGATTCAGCAGCCGGTCTCATTGTGTTGGGTGGTGCACTGAGTTCAGGATTTATCACTGAAACCCATGGCCAGGTTGCATTAAATAGCGCGGCCGAACGGATGACCACAGCCTTGCACCTGATGGAAGCGCATCCCGAGATGCCACTGGTTTTCAGTGGATTTTCAGGCCGATTCATTCGATCCAGCCAATCAGAGAGTGATCTCGCACTCGCTTTCTTTCAAACCATGGGAGCCGATACACAGCGCATTCTGCTTGAAAACCAGTCACGCAATACGCTTGAGAATGCGCGCTATACAAGAGAACTCATTGATTTTGCCGGTGACGGCTCTTGGGTCTTGGTGACCTCGGCTTTTCACATGCCGCGTGCCGTTGAAATCTTCACCGATCAGGGCAT
>CAJXNQ010000050.1 GCA_913057215.1 uncultured Gammaproteobacteria bacterium | reverse complement strand
GAGCTCCCCAAAAGAGCGGAGGTAGACATGTTTTATCAGTGGATACGAATCGCATGTGTGAGTTGGATATTCATCACTCCAGCAGCATTTGCGCATGAAGGCGCGACCGGGGTCGTCAAAGATCGAATGGATCGATTCAAAGAATCAAAAGAGATCATGAAACAACTCAAGACACGTCTTGATGACCCAGCGAAAGCGTCCGAGCTTGCAAACAGGCTACTCGACTGGGCGCAAGTGATGCCGGACTATTTTCCAGTCAATTCAAATCCACCTCCGAGCGAGGCACTGGATCGTATTTGGGATGAATTTGCAGCGTTTGAACAGGCAGCGCGCGATTATGAAGAAGCGACTCAAGCATTCATTGATGTGGCATCGCAAAATGCGGCCGGGGAACTTCCCACAGCATATCGTGCGATCGGACAGGCCTGTAAAGACTGTCACAACCGATATAAGGATTGAATAATGACACTCACGCGACGCCAATTTTTACAAAAAAGTGCCTTGGCATCGGCATTCAGTGCGATGCCATGGCCGTTGATTGCCAGTGAGGTACCGGTGCAACGTCTCCGTGCCACCGAGAGCACCAAGAAACTGATCAATGGATCGGAATATTCCGCGGCCGATGTGTTTGCTTTTAATCAGACCGTCCCGGGTCCATTACTTCGATACCGCCAAGGCGATCTGGTGCGCATCGATTTTGAAAACGAGCTCCCAGAAGAGTCGAGCATCCATTGGCATGGCATTCGAAACATCAATGCCATGGATGGGGTTGCAGGCCTCACACAACCGGCTGTTGCCACAGGTGGTCGATTCCGATACGAGTTCCCACTTCCAGATGCTGGTACCTACTGGTATCACTCACATGCCAAGACCTGGTCACAGGTCGCCCGCGGACTCTACGGTCCACTCATTGTCGATGGTCCAGAAGATCCTTCGGTGGATCATGACTTGGTGTTGATGATTGATGACTGGCGACTGAGTGATGATGGGCGTATCGATGAAGCTTCATTTGGCTCCTTACATGATTGGGCACACGGAGGACGGCTCGGAAACTGGATGACGGTGAACGGAATTTCGCATCCTGAATTTCCAGTCAAACAGGGTAGCCGCATTCGGCTTCGACTCATCAACGCAGCCAACGCGCGGATCTTTGAATTACAGAGTCGTCTGCCTGCAACCGTCATTACACAAGATGGATTTCCCTGTACCCAGGTGGAGCGAACCCTGATTGAGCTCGCACCAGCACAACGCGTTGATCTCATTGTGGACATCGATGATTCACCACTCACACTCTTTGAAGCACGAAGTGGAGAGCCCTACCCAGCGCTGACCATTAATCCATCGCTGACGGGAGCAACCGTCGCGAAGACCGCTCTTCCGCAAATGGCCATTCAAACGCCACCTGCAACGATTGACCTGTCCATTCCAATGCACATGCAAGGCGGTGCCATGGGCAATCTGCGAGAGGCTGAGTACGAGGGCTCCATGCGCTCGATTCGTGAATTGGCACGCCAGCACCAAAAAGTCTGGGCGTTTAACGGCAAAATCTCTCACCACCATGAACGCTTAGCCCGTGTTGAGCGCAATCAAGTGGTGTCCATCGATGTGTGGAACGACTCACGTTGGGCGCATGCCATGCATCTTCACGGCCATCACTTCTGGATTCGCACAGCAAGCGGCGAGGACTTAAGTGGTATGCGTGATACCTATCTATTTGATCCAGGTGAGCGTGCGCAACTGATTTTTGTCGCTGATAATCCAGGACTCTGGTTATTTCATTGCCATATGCTCGAACATCACGCTGCTGGAATGGCGGCGGTGATTGAGGTGAGTTAACCGATGACGTGGATCATTGCCAAATATCTCATGACGGCCGCGATTGTGGTGGCCGCCTCAGAGGCCGCCAAACGAAGCGATCTGTGGGGTGCATTGATCGTCTCATTGCCACTGGTCTCGGTACTGACGCTGATCTGGTTGTATGTGGAAAATCAGTCGACGGAAAAACTGGCGAGTCATGCGTTTTATACGTTCTGGTATGTCATTCCGACGCTTCCCATGTTTTTGGTCTTTCCATGGGCCTTGTCTAAATTCGGGTTTTGGTGGGCGTTTGGTGGCAGTATTGTGCTGACTGTAGGGCTCTTTTTTGTGTATGCCTTGGCACTTCGTCAATTCGGGATTGAGTTAATCCCCTGATTACATCGGTCACACTTCAATGGAGGACGGTATGTCCCACGCGCCGCAATTTTTAAACCTTTGGCCGACTCAGCTCATGTCGATTGCACTCCCCGGTGCCGAGCAGGCAAATCAGGTGTTGGCCGAATGGATCGAGCTCAAAGATGCCACAGCCGATCAGATGACCACCGACTACCTGGATCAAAATTTATTTTCTGAGCAGCACCCGGCCATTCAATGGCTCCATCAAAGCTGCCAACGTGCCACGCTCGACTATGCGACCCAATTAGGGATCGACTACCCACTCGAATTCACCATACAAGCCTGGCCGAATATCAATCGGCTGGGTGACTATCATGGCTTACACAATCACCCTCATGCATGGCTCAGTGGTACCTATTACATCCAGGTACCTGACATGGAGATGGTCCCAGCAGGCCGTGCCGATCGAACACCCAACTGCATCAGCTTTTTTGATCCGAGACCGCAGGCGAACATGAATGCAATCCGGGGTGACGGACAGATCGATCCAGAGCATCGCATCTCACCGACGCCGGGCACACTGTTGTTGTGGCCTGCGTTTTTACATCATTGTGTGCACCCGAATCTTGCGCATGAGCCGCGTATATCGGTCAGCTTTAATGTGGTGTTACGTTGGCAAGACCGCTACATGCCTCAGGCCTCCGACTCATGACTGTCACATCAAGGAATTAATCTAGGCTGATGAGTGAAGTGTTTGAAACGCTGTTTGATAAATACGGCGGTGTACCGGTGGTCACAGAGATTGTCGCGACGTTTTATGCGCGCATCATGAGCCGCCCGAATTTAGCGCGATACTTTCGGAATACGGACATGGATGCACTGAAAATGCATCAAGTGAAATTCATCGCCTATGTGATGGGGAAACCTGCTCAATTCTATCAAGGGCGGGATCTGCAAACGGCGCACACGGGTTTCAGTATTTCTGAGAAATCATTCAACGAAGTCGCATCCATCCTCGAATGGACACTCGAAGATTTTCAGGTTGAGGACGCCGACATTCAAACGATCATGGAGGCAGTTGAGAACACGCGCCCCCTGATCGTCAATCACTGAT
>CAJXNQ010000049.1 GCA_913057215.1 uncultured Gammaproteobacteria bacterium | reverse complement strand
CACACAAGATCCATGTCGAGCAGCTCGGGTGAATACGGATAATCTTCGACCGCACCCACTTTTCTCCCAAATACACCATAGAGCGTCGGCCCGGCGCGGCGTTTTGAAGAAGGGGTGAGGGTATGGCAAACACTACACTTTCGTGCGAATTGCCGCGCGCCGTTGCCCAACGGCTCGTCTGGATGAAACCGTCGCTCGCGCTCTGCAAGCGCACTGGGTACGACGAAATCATCAAGCGGGATACGCGTAACCCAATCATCAAGGCCGGCAAACATCAAGTGGCTCCCCTTCGATGTATATTGCATTGCCCACACCGGGCCTTGAACGGCTTGGAAATCTCGTTCAATTTCGCCAACCAGCGCATCGGCGATGACGATACGGCCTTCAGCCGTCGCAAAGGCCATTGATTCGGTGATAGGGTCGATGTCCACCGCCAACACCGGAGGACCTCCCACCCACAATTCAATGTCAGGTCCGCTTGCATCAAGCGATACACTCTTCATCACGCCGTTGGCTCCGCCATACGCCAACATATTGAGATCTGTACTGAGCGCTAGAACATTGACGCCGAACCCGTTTCTCACAACGCTGCGGAGATATTCTCCGGTATCCACACGCCACTGACGAACATGACCATCGGTGCCAGCCGAATACACAAAGTCATCATTATCTGAGAAGACAGCAGCGTTGACAGGTCCCTGATGTCCCTCGAAAAAACGAATCGGTGAGCGCGTCTCAATGTCCCAAAGTCCTACACGGTGATCCCAACTTGATGAAACCAGTCTCCGACCGTCTTTGGAAAATTGAAGGTCCACAACCTTCGCTGTATGGCCACCGAGTTTGAAAGGAGTCAATTCTCGATCCGCATCCAGTAGTTCAGACACATTCCAAAGATAAATCATCGCGTCATCGCCGCCGGTCGCAAGCCACTGGCCATCGGGAGAAAAAGCAGACACGTTTACAGCTGCATCATGCGCGACCAGTTGTCTGAGTTCACGCATTGATTCGGCATCCCACACAACAGCGGTGTAATCAAAACTGGCGGTCACGATGAGTTGTCGGTGTTCTGAAAACGAGATGCCCTTAATGGGCCCGCCATGAGCGGTAAATCGGTCAAAAGCATGACTGAGAGATGTGAAGATTAGCAATGCACTCATTACACAAGTTCGTAATAGACGCATGAGTCACTCCAAATTTAGGGTGAGATGTCGCTCAACTGAATCCAATACACGTACCGTCCGGCGTCTTTGGATATGTGCGTAATTGTATGACCGACCAGATCACAGTACGCGGGGACATCGTTGAGCGTTGTTTCATCGCTTGCGATCAATTTGACCATTGCCCCAGGCGACAACGGCGCAATTCTTTTTTTTAGTTTTAAAACTGGCAGTGGACACTTGAGACCGACGACGTCGATCTCAAGGTCTACTGGCGCTCTTTCAGTCAAGCCGCACCGAAGGAGCAGATTGCTGCTCAGCAGAGGAGAATCCGAGATTACTCCACACAAAATAAGCGCCAACGGAAATGATGGCCGTTGCAGCAAATGCTAAAAACATTGTTTTCATACTATTTCCCCGCTTGACCAACAGGTTGACCTGATGGGTTGGGGGAGGCCTTCGACATTTCTTCTTCGACCCACAGATCGTGGTGTTGACGCGCCCACTCAAGATCGACTTGACCTGATCCCATTGCGTCGAAGGCGCCTTCCATACCGACACTACCGATATAGATGTGAGCAATGATCGCAATGATCATCGTAATCGCGACGATTGCATGCCAGAGGTGAGCGAGTTGCATTTCCTCGTGTGGCAGTAGCTCGGTCGGTAACCCCATTCCAGTGATCGCGTTAATCACGTTGAATGTTTTCGCAAACATGGGGAGTTCAAACGGAAACAACAGTGACAGACCCGACATTGAAACTGACGCACCGAGCAAAATTGTCATCCAGAAAATGATCTTTTGTCCGGCGTTAAATTTCTTCGCTGACGGATGCGCGTTCCCGATAATGCCACCGCCTTGCTTCAACCAATCCCAGTCCAGCTTATTCGGGATGTTGTGCTTAACCCACATAAAGAAGATCGCGACCAATGAAAGCATAAAGACCCACGCGATATTGTTGTGGACCCAAATTGAAAAGGTTGCCAGTACCGAGTTTGCCTGGTGGCCAAAAATTGGGATGATCACGGCACGACCGAATAACAGCAGTAACCCAGTGATGGCCAGCATGACGAATGAACCCGCCAAACACCAATGTCCAAACCGCTCAAATGCTTTGAATCGCTCAATTGTTTGGCCCGACGGACCACCGTCGATCATCATGCGACCTTTCATAAAATAAAAAGCGACCAGCGCGATCAACACACCGCCAATACCAAATCCCGCGTATGAACGAATCTGATTATCACGGGTCAAAAGCCAAGACATTCCGCCGTCTTGAACAAGGACTTCGGCTGCAGGGCCGTTGTTTGAAACCTTGATATCAACGGCGTTGTATCGGATCCCTCGATAGACGTCGGCATTTGACATGCCGCCCAAGGTTCCGAGTTCGCTCGAAGTGGGAGCCGCGTTTTCGGGCTGCCCTAAATTTTCACGACGAAACGAATCGTCGATTTCCAATCCTTTCTGTCGCGCAAGAATATCCTCAAGCGTCTGCGCGCCGCCTGTCGATGCGCGTTCATCCGTTTGCTCATTGGCATATGACGGGGAAACCGCAAAAGTTAAAAGTGCGATCAATGCCGCACCAATCACGTTCACATTCATGACGACCTCAAGAACTGTTGTTGGGTTCGTAAAATAAATGGGCGGACACCGTCCGCCCATCCATTGGGCTGTTAGCTGCCTTTCTTCTCGTAAGCAGTTCCCCAGCCCCAAGCACCTGAGCCAAAGCCACGGGTCACGACGCGCTCACGATAAATCGCTGCAACGTCATCACCGTCTCCAGCCAGCAATGCCTTAGTCGAACATTGCTCTGCACATGATGGGAGCTTGCCTTCCGCAATCCGGTTGCTGCCGTACTTTTGATACTCAACAGCCGAATTATCTTCTTCAGGCCCACCTGCACAGAATGTGCACTTATCCATCTTGCCTCGTGACCCAAAGTTACCCGCTTGCGGGAACTGTGGCGCACCGAACGGGCATGCATAGAAGCAATATCCACATCCGATACACAGGTCTTTTGAGTGCAATACAATGCCGTCGTCTGTTTGATAGAAACAGTCGACGGGGCACACCGCCATGCAGGGCGCGTCAGAACAATGCATACAGGCTACGGAGATTGACCGCTCACCTGGCTTACCGTCATTGACAGTTACCACGCGACGGCGGTTGATGCCCCAAGGCACTTCATGCTCATTCTTACATGCAGTCACACATGCATTACATTCGATGCAGCGTTCTGCATCACATAGGAATTTGGCTCTCGCCTGTCCACCTAATGACATGATCTATTCCTCCTTAAGCCGGCATGATGC
>CAJXNQ010000048.1 GCA_913057215.1 uncultured Gammaproteobacteria bacterium | reverse complement strand
GTGGTCCGTGCACTCAATGCCCGCGGGATCTTGGGACATATTGATGTTGTTGTCACATCGCATCACGGTGCGAGTGACGGCTCGAGCCCATCCTTTGTGGCTTTAACCGGTGCCGAGCATGCACTGATCAGTGTCGGGGCATCGAATCGCTATGGCCATCCGCATCAAGACGTGATTCAACGCTGGCGCGCAGCCGGCGCAGTCATTCATCGGACCGATCAACACGGTGCAATTGGCATCGACTTAAAGACTGGAGCCGTCAGCCGCTACCGCGAGCAGTTTCCGAGCCGTTGGACAGGCTGATTTGGCCTTGCTTTAAATACAGCGTCCGATCGATCGACAATAATGTTTCCGGTTGATGGCTGATGATGAGCGTCGTGCGATTGGCTTTGAGGTTTTCAAGACCCTGCAGCACATGTTCGCGACTGCGATGGTCAAGTGCACTGGTCGGTTCATCCAATAAGAGGATGGGGGCATCTTTGACAAATGCTCTCGCGATGGCGAGACGCTGGCGCTGGCCACCAGACAAACGGCCCCCAAACGGCCCAATGGATGTGTGTAATCCATCGGGTAAGTCTTCAACGAACTCAAGTGCGTGCGCTTGCCGAAGGGCTTCGACGATGGCGGCTTCACTGGCTTCTGGATTACCAAATCGCACATTGTCCAATACGGTGGCATCAAACAAATTGACCTGTTGACTGACCAATGAGATTTGGCGTCTGCGCTGGCCGAGTGGCCAGGAGGCGATTGGCGCATCATTAAACCGGATCTCGCCATCTGCAGGATCAATAAAACCGGCCACCAGAGCAATGAGTGAGGATTTTCCAGAGCCTGACGGCCCAACGAGCGCGACACTCTCACCGGGCTCGATTTCCAACGACACCTGATGAAGCGCAGGCGTGTCGGTGTTTGGGTAGGTGAATGAAACCTGATCGAGCGTTACTTTGGCGCTTGGGAGTACAGGATACGTCTGACCGGGTTGGCGTTGCTCATCCAAGCGTTGATCAAACACACTGTAGATCGATTCTGCAGCGGCAAGTCCACGTTGAATGGTGGCGTTGACACCTGTCAGGCGCCTGACAGGGTCAAAGATCATGCCCATGGCAGTGATGTAGGCGACAAACTCGCCCGGGCTTAATAGATCACGCGCACTCATTTGCGTCCCGATCAAAATCACAATGCCAATGGTGATGGCCGCTAAAATCTGCACCAAGGGCACATTCAGCGATTGAATTTTAACCACCCGCATT
Source organism: uncultured Gammaproteobacteria bacterium (assembly GCA_913057215.1). Taxonomy (GTDB): domain Bacteria; phylum Pseudomonadota; class Gammaproteobacteria; order Pseudomonadales; family Litorivicinaceae; genus HIMB30. The sequence continues at coordinate 2,259 of CAJXNQ010000048.1, read as the reverse complement.
TGCTCATGTCGGAGCCGCTTGTTGATGTCATCAAAGCGATCCTGTTGGTTGTGATGTCCGCCAAAGATCTTGATGTCTTTGATCGCTGCGAGCGATTCTTCCGTGAGGCCTGTCAGTCGGCCGGTCCAGGTTTGGAGATCTTGGTTGGACTGTCGCATTTTCTGACTGGCTTTTTTCACAACAAAGCTAACCACAGGTGCTGCAACAAGCAGCGCCAGAGACATCTGCCATGAGGTATAAATTAAAAAAATCAGGAGCCCAATAATCATCAAAGTATCTTTGATAATGACCATCCATGCAGTGGAGACGGCCTCACCCACCTGTGCAACATCGTAGGTGATCCGGGAAAGTAAGCGCCCACCTTCCTCGGTTTCATGGTCTTGCATTGGGAGATCGAGCTGAACTGCAAACACCTCAGATCTGATGTCTGCAACCGTCCGATTGGCCACATATTGACTGGAAACCGACGCGATGTACTCAGAAATTCCTTTGCCAACAAACACGGCAACAATCAGAAGTGGAATCTGAATGAGCGCGTCGGGATCTTTGTCGATCAGTGATTCGTCAATGAGGGGGGCCATGAGTGCCGGGAGTAAGGGCTCCATTGCGGCCGTGGCTGTCATCGCCAGCATGGCGACCAATGCAATTTTCCAATAGGGAAGTGCTTCTCGAATCAGCCGGCCATAGGTCGTCATGTCATTTTTCATTCGCGGCGAAGTACCCAGTCCACCCAAAAATTCGCGAAGCCTCGAGGCTTGAAGCTCTGCTCCATGGCATCGCGATCGTAGACTGTATTCACCCACTCAAGAAATGATGGCGCGGATTGGTTGGCGTGAGCTGCCTCATATTCAGATTGATATTGCACATAGGATTCAAAGAAATGGTCCAAGATGCCGGTTTTGGCACTTCTAAAATGACCATAGGTCCAATGCAGTTGCTCTTTGGCTTCGACAATCGGCTGGCCGAGACGAAAATGACAATACAGCACCGAAAAGATACCCACCCGATCAGCGCCAGACTTACAGTGCGCGAGCGCTGGGGTTTCAACGGATTCAATTAATTCTTTCAAGAGATTGATCTGTCTTGCGGTTGGCAACCCTCGGGAATGGACCCGTGTGTTGATCAACTGAATCCCCGCGCGTTCGCAGGCTTGGGCTTCGAGTTGATAGCGCCCCTGTGTAGGGTTGTATCCACGAAGATTGATAATGGTTTTGATGCCGAGCTGATCACGATACTGGCCAATCCGTTTCACGCTCGGTTGATTGCTACGATACATCGGCCCGGGTAATTGGAACCGATTGGCATACAGGGCACGCAAAAAGCCATGATCAACGAGCCACAAATCAAGGTTGGCAATCAGTCGCTTCCAGGGTGTGAGTGGTTCAGAGGGAGGGGCAACATCCCAGCCTTCAATTGACACGGATCATCCTTTTCCTTTTTAGCCTGGCGAAGCATACTCAATCTCAAGATAGTCTGCACACAAAAGCAAAGGATTGGATGCATGAGACGAGGCAGATCCGGACTTGGACAGCCCCACAGTTGGCCGGCACGATGGTCCCGTCCGGCGTCGACGCTGAGTCGGGTGCTGAGTCCTTTAATCGCCGCCTGGATGCATCGTAAGCGGCGGCGCATAGCCAGTGCACCGCGTGTCGTGCAAGAGATCCCTGTTGTGTGTATTGGTAACCTGGTTGTTGGTGGGTCTGGAAAATCGCCGTTGGTTCAGTCGGTGTGTGCGCATTTAAAAGAGGCAGGTTTTCGCCCAGGCATTGTCAGCCGCGGGTATGGTGGTCGGGTGCGAAACCTCCCGATCGAGGTGTCTGAAAACACATCGCCACAGGCCGTGGGTGATGAGCCTGTAATGCTTTTTAAGCGAACCGGTGTACCTGTTGTGGTCTGCCAGGATCGCGCGCGCGCTGTTGAGCGATTACATCACCACCACGGCGTCGATGTGATTTTCTCCGACGATGGCCTTCAGAATACTCGGCTGTGGCGTGATCTGTCTGTCTGCGTGTTTAATCATGCGCAGGGTATTGGCAACGGACTACAACTTCCATTTGGCCCATTGCGAGAGCCGTTGGCTGTATTGGATCAGATGGATGCAATTGTCGTACGCGGCGCGATCGATGCCGAAGAAAGCCTTCAGAAGATGGGGATTGCAACCAAAACACCCGTGTTTGCATCCGAAAGTCACATGGCGTACGCCTACCGCTCCGACGCACCCGAGGAGCACTATGCCCTTGAGACCTTGGCGCAATACGG
>CAJXNQ010000047.1 GCA_913057215.1 uncultured Gammaproteobacteria bacterium | reverse complement strand
GTCTTACCATGGTCAACGTGGCCAATCGTGCCCACGTTTACGTGCGGCTTACTACGCTCAAACTTTTCTTTTGCCATGTGAACGGTTCCTCGTTCTTGTCACTCATCATGTAGGTGCAATTCAGCGGACGAACAACACCCTGCCCATCCGCGCATCCAATGTCTGGTGGAGGGAGCAGGATTCGAACCTGCGTAGCCATAGGCAACAGATTTACAGTCTGCCGGTTTTAACCACTCACCCATCCCTCCATGTCCCACTTCATCAGCTGAAGTGGTGCCGGCACCAAGAATCGAACTCGGGACCTTCGCATTACAAGTGCGCTGCTCTACCTGCTGAGCTATGCCGGCGTCTGCACCGCGATACGGCGATACAGGGCGCGAAATTTAACCAAAACACCGACTGAAGTACAAGGGATTTATGAAAAATTATGACGGGGACGCAAAAAAGCGCGCCATGCCTTTGAACACTAAATCTGGCTGAAATTCGACCGGCCCATCAAGATGGCCCTGCAGCCACTCGGCATCACCGCCGGTGAGCAAGACTCGATCGAGTGGCTGTGGTGCGTCACGGAGAGCGTTTTGTACCAACGCAACCAATGCCCGACGCACACCATGCTCAACCGCTTTTTGTGTGGTGCGGCCTGGCTCCAATGTCGCTGAATACAACTGCGGCTCGATGCGGCCGATCCGTGCTGTTCTGGCCACCAGGCTTTCACGGGCCAACGAGAGCCCGGGCGCAATCAGTCCGCCTTGGTGCGTGCCTTGATGCACATAATCAATGGTCACAGCGGTGCCTGCATCAATGACGCTGTAAGTGCTGTCTTCGATGTATGCACCAAGCATTGCCATCACGCGATCTTGTCCGATCTGTTGCGGGTCTGTCGCACCAAGCGAAAACCAGTGCGGGAGCTGTTCGAATGACACTTGCTCGACCGTGCACTCCGGCTTCGAGAAGCTGTCGCAGGCGACACGAACTGCTTGGGTGAGCTCTTGAGACGCAACGCTACAGAGCCTGACGCCATTGACTAAGGGCCATGGAATCGATCGCAGACCAGATTCCAAAGCCTCAGGGGGGATATGATCTGCACCAGCGGATAACCCGGCATCATCGAGTTGCCACTTGATGCGGGAGTTTCCGAGATCGACGTTTAGAATCATTGCGGCCTCACACTGACATCTCCAGCAGACACCACCTGTAATCCAGTTTCAGTGAGCACCTGCAATCGGCCGGAAGTATCAATGCCTTGCGCGATTCCTTCAAGCCGGCCACTCCCTGTTGCAATCGTCACGGCCCGTCCTTCCAACACACTGACTTCAGCATATGCGGTCTGCAAGGCATCAGACCCCGCATTGAGATCCGTCGTCAGCGCGGTCTCGATGGCCTCAATCACCCCAATGGTCTGACGATCCGTCCACAACACATCAGTATGCGCCGCCCAGTGAGTTGCAGTCTCCGGCAAATCTGTCGATGCATTCAGATTCAGACCGAGACCGACGACCACATAGGCTTGATCTTGGAGATCACCGCGGACCTCGCAGAGAAACCCTGCAAGCTTTTGATCACCGACCCATAGGTCATTCGGCCATTTCAGCTGGGCCGGTACACCAAGCGCGTTCAAGTACTGACAGATCCGTACACCGACTCCGATCGGCAGCATATTGATGCCGTGTCCTGGAATTGTGATCACGCGCGCGAGTGAGCCCATCAGACAGAGTCCCGGAGCGCCAATCCACGTGCGACCACGGCGACCGCGTCCACTTCTCTGATACAGCGTCAATAACGTACGGTCAGACCCATCCCCCTGCATCAACAGGGTATTGGTCGAGTCAACCTCGGGCATGCACTCCACTGGATGCGTCAATTCAGCTGCAAGGCATTGAAGATCGGGCAGATAGAGCGGAACCTCAACACAATAGCCGGCGTCAGTGGTCGCAATCGGCACACCCAACTGCACCAAATACTGAATGCGCTGCCAAATGGCAGCACGCGTGACGCCAAGGCGCCTCCCCAAGACCTCACCGGACAATGGCTGACCCGCAGCCAAGGCCTCTAGAACTGGCAACCAGGTACTGGCCTTCACGCCGACGCCTGTTTCTCGGTATCCGTCACAGGCGCATAGAGCACCAGCAACACTCCGGCTGCCGCCAGGGCAATGCCCGGCCAAGCCAACATGGGCATGATTTCATCGACAAGCCACCATGCGATGACAGCGGCTAGACCCGGGACTAAAAACATAATCGAGGTCACTCGACTCATGGCTCCAAACCGCACCATGGTCAACATCACAAAGATCCCAAGCAAACTGTTGCCGAGCACTAAATACGTCAATGCGCCAATCATCGAGGGTGTCCACTCGGTGATATACCCCTCAATACTCAGGGCCAGCGGCACACTCACCAGACCTGCATAGATGTACTGAATCACATACACCAACAGTGGGTGACATTTGGGGCGCTTGCGCTTCTCGTAGACCTGACCGATTGACAGGGAGACCACCGCAAAAAACCCAAGAAAGGCACCCAAAATGGCGCCATCAGTGAACTCGCCTTTGACGTAGATGACCCAGGCTGCGCCAGCCAAACCAATCAATAAGCCGATCCAGATACGTGGGGGCGGTACATGCCGCGTTACCATCAAGCTGACTGCCGCGATCAAGACCGGTTGCGATGCTGTGAAAAGCGCAATCACACCGGCGGAGGCACCGAGAGACAAGCCCATATACACGCAGACAAAGTGCCCGAGTTGTAAAAACGTGGCCACCACCAGCAGATCACGGATGGCATCCCACGCCGGCCATTTCGGCCGAAACCACAGGACAAAGGGAAGGAGTACCAGCGTTGCACCCACAAAACGCAGGGCGAGAAGATTGAGAGGCCCGGTGCTTTGCAACGCAAGCTTCCCCACCCCGTATCCTGCACTCCAGGTCAATAGAAAGATCCAGGGCGCCAAGGGCATCCAACGGGGTTCGGTTTCGAGACTCATAACATGCTCAATCCAATAAACAGTCATGCTATGTCAGCCACAGACTGACACGCAATAAAAAACCCCGCCTCCAGCGGAGACGGGGTTTTCCACATTAAGATGCCTGACGATGACCTACTCTCACATGGGGAAGCCCCACACTACCATCGGCGCTAAGCGGTTTCACTTCTGAGTTCGGGATGGAATCAGGTGGTTCACGCTCGCTATTGTCGTCAGACAAGCTGGCTTGTTGTGCCGTATACACCACACAACAAATAGGGTGTTGAATTAACAAGTTATCAGCACATTTGGTGAAATCGTGTCCCTGAACTCAATGAGCTCTAGGATTGTATGATCAAGCCTCACGGACAATTAGTATTGGTTAGCTCAACGCCTCACAGCGCTTACACACCCAACCTATCAACGTAGTAGTCTTCTACGGTCCTTTAGGGGCCCGAAGGCCCGGGAAATCTCATCTTGAGGCAGGTTTCCCGCTTAGATGCTTTCAGCGGTTATCCTTTCCGAACATAGCTACCGGGCAATGCCACTGGCGTGACAACCCGAACACCAGGGGTTCGTCCACTCCGGTCCTCTCGTACTAGGAGCAGCCCCTCTCAAATTTCCAACGTCCACGGCAGATAGGGACCGAACTGTCTCACGACGTTCTAAACCCAGCTCGCGTACCACTTTAAATGGCGAACAGCCA
>CAJXNQ010000046.1 GCA_913057215.1 uncultured Gammaproteobacteria bacterium | reverse complement strand
CTCGACAACCTGCGGTATGCCTCAGATCAAGCCTCCAAACGTGATCTCACAATACTCATTGAACCCTTAAATCCGTTTGATATGCCCGGCTACTTCTTGCGTGATACCGCACAGGCACTTGCAATCCTCGACGCCTTAAAACGCGACAACATCACACTCATGTTTGATTGCTACCATGTGGGACGAACTGAGGGCGACATCTTGAATCGATTTGAAACTTGCCGGCACCACATAGGACACATCCAATTTGCCGCTGTGCCAGACAGGGGACCACCGGATACCGGAACAGTCGACTACGCTCAGATATTTGCCCACCTCGAAAACGCGGGATGGGCGGAGCCGCTCGGAGCCGAATATCGCGTGCGCGGATCCACAGAGGCCAGTCTCGATTGGCTCAGTGCATATCGTGCAGAGAACCGTGATATTTAGGCCTGTTTCGCCGCCGTTGCGCGCACCCTCGAGGGATCAGAACAATGCTTGATATTTTCATCAACACACTGCCCTTCTTTGCATTAATCGCGCTCGGTTATGGCGCAGCCAAAGTGGGCCTCTTTTCGCGCGAAGCGACCACTCATCTGACTCGATTTGTTTTCTATTTCGCGCTGTCCGCCATGTTGTTTAAGTTTTCGTCGAATTTGGACCTGGCTGACGTTTTAGAATGGGAGTTCATGGCGGCCTATGTTCTTGGTTCACTACTCTTATATTTGATGACGGTTATCATCGCCACAGTCCGTGGTGAGCGGTTTGAAATTTCCATCATCGAAGCACAATCCTCAGTGATTGGGAATATGGGCTGGATGGGACTGGCCATGCTTCCGATTCTGTTCGGGGTTGAGTCGATCCGCTACGTCATCATGGTGTTGATTGTTGATTTGATTTTCTTCGGCCCCTTGATTGTGATTTTGCTGGTGGGGCATCGTGAGGGACGCATTCATTTCGGCCTCTTGAAAACAATCGGCCTTGGACTGGTCAAAAACCCATTGGTTGTCTCGATTTCAACCGGTTTGTTGTGGGCGGCGTTTGCTATTCCCGTCCCAGACTTACTCAATCGGTTCATGACCATCTTGGGCGGCGCATCGACGCCGGGTGCGCTCTTTGCAATCGGCGCATCAATGGCCTACGCAGCCCGTGGAATGCTTGCTACACCCCTATACTTGGCTGCCAATAAGCTCCTGTGGCATCCCGTATGCGTGGCGATCATGGCATTGGTGATCTTTCAACTCGATCCATTTGCAGCAGCTGTGATGATCGCTTGTGCGGCCATGCCAGTCGCGGGGAATGTGTACATGGTCGCGAACCATTACAACGTGCCCAGTGATCGCATCTCGGTGGCCATTTTGATATCCACTGCGGTCAGCATTGCCACGATCTCTGCCACAGTCGCGCTCGTCAAGCAGCTCTACCTTTAAAACTTAAGAGGCTGTCAACATCTGATACAGCGTGTCTTTCAGGTGCACGCGCTCCATTTTCAGCTCTTCTTCATCAGCTGTCGCTGCGGGTGTCACCTCTGTTTCCATATTTTCAATGCGCTTTGAAAGATCGGTGTAGGCTTCGTGCAGTTTCCGAAAGTGCGCATCATTCATCTTCAACGTATGAATTTGTGCTTTGAGCTCTGGAAACTCACTTGAAAGGCAATGGTGTTCTAGGTTTTGCATGGTGTTCTCCTCAGTACAATCCCAGAGTGCCACACAGACTGCAGTGATGCATTTGAGACAGATCAAGCGCCTTTGCTTTCGTATTCATCTGCCATCTAATCACGTTGTGCACGCCACAGACTCGCATACATTCCGTCCAGTTCAAGCAATTCAGCATGACTCCCCTGCTCGATGACTGCCCCATCGGCCAACACCAAAATCAAGTCAGCGCGCGTGACGGTACTGAGCCTGTGTGCAATGACCACGGTCGTCTGCTGCGCAGCAACGCGCTCAAGATTGGCCTGGATTTCAGCCTCGGTGGCCGTATCAAGAGATGACGTCGCTTCATCAAATACCATGATCGCAGGCTGTTTGAGCACAGCCCGCGCGATTGCAACGCGTTGCTTTTCACCTCCGGAGAGTTTGAGGCCCCGCGCACCGACTTCGGTCTCCAACCCCTCCGGCAATGACTCAATAAACCGAGACAAACCGGCAATTTCAACGGCCTCATCCAATGCAGTGCTCGAGGCCGATAAATTACCGTAGGCGATGTTGTATCGCAGCGTGTCGTTAAAGAGCACGGTATCTTGTGGCACCACACCGATGTGTGCTCGGAGTGCGTCACGCGGGATGCGCTTCACATCCATACCTCCGATCGAGATAGTTCCTGAGATTGGATCGTAAAATCGAAGCAGGAGGCGAGCTAGGGTGCTCTTCCCGCTGCCAGTCTCGCCGACAATGGCAACCGTTTGTCCATCTGCGATCTGAAAGCTGACATCCTTGAGCACGGAGCGGTCTGGGTCGTAACCGAATTGCACATGTGAGAAGACAATCGTGGAGTCAGCGGGTTGCCAATCTGTCTCAGGCAAGTCGACCTCGGGCGTCTCCGACAACACATCAAACAGATTCTCCATATCGATCAAAGACTGACGAATCTCGCGATAGACACTGCCCAAAAAATTCAATGGCTGAAATGCTTGTAACATGTAGGTATTCAAAGTAACGAACGCACCGACGGTCAGTACGCCCTGCTGTACATCGAGTGCAGCAAGGATCAATACGGTCGTCACACCCGCTAAAACCACCAAGGTTTGGCTGAGATTTAACAACATCAACGAAAAGCGACTTCGATTGGCAGCCTCTTCGTAGACTGCGAGCCCACTATCAAGTCGAGTGGCCTCATAGTCCGCGTTATTGAAAAGCCGAACTGTTTCAACATTGACAAAACTGTCCACAAGACGACCAGCCACTTGATTATCGGCTGTATTCATGGTCCGTCTGAAGCGCAGTCTCCATGAAGTCACTTTCAACGTTAAAACGATGTAGGCAAGCATCGACCCTGCGATGACCAATGCATACAGCCCACCAAACAGCAACCACACGATCACAGAGACAATCGCTAACTCGATCAAGGTTGGACCGATATTGAACGCCACATATCTCAGCAGGAAATCAACAGCCTTGGTACCACGATCGATTAACCGATCCAGGGATCCTGTGTGTCTCGACAAGTGAAAAGGCAACGGCAATCGGTGAAGATGAGAAAAGACCGTTCCGGTGAGCGATCGAATGGCATGCTGGGAGACAGCCGTGAATAGAACCTCGCGGCCCTCTGAAAAGACCAGCGCCCCCAACCTGCTCAGTGCATACGCGAGCACCAAACCAATCGATCCCAATACCCACAGCTCAGCGACTCCAGAACGATCAAGGCTGTCGACAGTCTGACCTAGTAGCCACGGAGTGATCAGATTACTGACTTTGGCAAGCACCAAACACACGACAGCACCCACCAAGCGCCATTTCAAATCCGGCCGAGTGTCGATCCAGAAGTAGCGAAATAAAAAACGAAATTGGGACTGAGGAGTCATTGAGCGGCCTGATTTCAGAAGGTGTTGTGTCGGAATGGCTCAGGATGCCTTGTATGTCACATGTCGCACTATGGTGACACGAATTTCTGGATTTACCGAAATATCCATCCGATGTTCAAGGATCTGCTTAGGGAGGCGCGTACCGGAATCGAACCGATGCCCACAGATTTGC
>CAJXNQ010000045.1 GCA_913057215.1 uncultured Gammaproteobacteria bacterium | reverse complement strand
CATCAGGGCATGCAGGTCTTTTTTGAGCGCATTGGCATCCAATTTTTTTAATGCATCTCGATAGTTTACTTCCGGAACCGGATTCGTCTTCGTATCGTGCTGATGCAAAATGTCGAGGTTCAGAGCATTTGGCCACCAGGCAGTGACAGATTGCGCGTCTTGAGTATTGGCCCCGTGCATGACAGGGCATTGTCCGTTTGAAGCCATCATTGGTCCTCCCTATTGACTACAGCTATAAATATAGAGAGATCCATTGATTGTTAAAATTTTATTTAAATATGGTTTTGATTGTCTGGGATTATGAATTGGGAAGGTGCAGTAGGACGCAGAAACTCATGGATTCTTAAGATCGGGTGTAGTGTGCTGTTAGATTAATGCACCCCTTCCGTATAACAGCGTTCACATGACGCAATGCCAGATCAGTTTGTGTTTAAGCTCAAAGTCGAGTACCAAGACCGTTCGGAGCGATTGGAGTGAGATGATGAACGACCAACAGATCATGCGGATCGTGACTGTATTTCTCGCATTGACCGTCATGTGGCTCGGCGCAAACGTCTTGTTCGGCCCGTTTGTCTGACAATCGATGCTCAATTGTTTTACAGACCTTTGTCCAATACTTGTCTTGGACATTTTTTATGCTATCTTGTGCCAGTCGGAACGGAGTACGACCGCCTTGAAAGTGCAGGGACGGTGTATTCCGTTTTTGCGTTTAAGGTCCCTTCAGGAGGAAATGATAACGAGAAATCTATGCTCCAGTGCCTGAGGAGGCAAACTATGACATTTCAAAAACTACTCCTGGGTCTCGTACCCGTCGGGATGCTTGCGGCGCTTCCATCAACAGCGTTTGCGGCAGCCAACCTTGAATCAGATGACTTCGTTGGAATCTCATTCTGGTTAATTTCAATGGCCTTGATGGCTGCAACCGTGTTCTTCCTGTGGGAAACACAGAGCGTTGACGGCAAGTGGAAAACTTCACTGGTCGTATCAGGTCTGGTGACTTTCATTGCAGCAGTTCATTACTTCTACATGCGCGACGTGTGGGTCATGACTGGCGAAACACCAACTGTGTATCGTTACATTGACTGGCTTCTCACCGTACCGCTCCTGATGATCGAGTTCTTCTTGATCTTGCGTGCCATCGGCCATGCCTCAGGCGGCATTTTCTGGAGACTGTTGATCGGTACATTGGTCATGCTCGTTCCAGGATATCTGGGTGAAGCAGGCTACATGGACGTCACCGTTGGATTCATCATCGGGATGCTTGGCTGGTTCTACATCCTGTATGAAATCTTCGCCGGTGAAGCAGCACAGATGGCGACAGACAATGCGTCACCTGCGGTACAGAGCTCATACAACACAATGCGTTGGATTGTGACCATTGGTTGGGCGATTTACCCACTGGGTTATGTCCTTGGCTACTTCGTCTATGTCGACGACATGGGCCAAACGACAGCAGCAGCGAGTGAAGCACTGAACATCGTGTACAACTTGGCTGACGTTGTGAACAAGATCGCCTTCGGTCTTCTGATTTGGTACGCAGCCACATCAGAAAGCAAAGCAGCGCAGCCTGCAGCTGCCTAAAGGCATTCAACGGAGCCTCATATGAGGCTCCGTTTCTCATGCATTTCTTCGATGGATGTGCATGCGAAACGGACAAAACAACAAAAAAAGAGGGAGCTTGGGGTGAGGGATAGTGATGACATACGACGCAATGCGACCATCTCAGGATGAACTGATAACGCTTGAATCACGACTGGCTGCCTATGGCGCTGCCGCTGTCGGATCTGAAACCAGTCTTAATGCCGTCTTTCAGACACATTTATCCTCCGGCGGATCCAGAACACGCGCGCTCCTTGCACTGAGTGCCGGAAAACGTCTCGGCCTCCCAGATACCGTTCGATTTCCAATTGCGACAGCGGTTGAACTTCTTCATCAGGCATCACTGATTCACGATGACATTCAAGATCAGGACACGCTGAGACGCGGCCAACATGCGGTCTGGCAGTTTGCCGGAACATCTGCAGCCATTTGTTTAGGTGATGACCTCATTGCAGCAGCCTTTGAAGAGTTGGCGCTGATCCCCGCACCCTATAACGCGCATCTTGCGCGACTCGTTGTGATGCTGTCGCGTGGTGTCAGTGTGATGGCCGCCGGGCAAACGCTTGACTGCCAATGGACACAGCAAACACCCACATCGATCGAGGCCTATGAACAGATCGTTCGGCATAAATCAGGCCCCCTACTCGGACTGCCCGTGGCGATGACCTTGGCGGTTTCTGGTGGCACTGACCATGAGGTCACACAGATTTTAGCGGCCGCATCGTCGATTGGTGTTGCCTATCAATTGGCGGATGACCTCCTGGATCGTGACGAAGATCATGAAGAGCGCCTCAATGGCTACTGGGTCATTGCGCGCCATGCAGAGCCCGGCCAAGACCCAGAAACACTTCTCCGTCAGCGATTTGACTGGCATCTCGAACAAGCGCGACAGATTGCGTCCAAACTGCCAGAGGTATGCGTTCTGGCATTTGAAGCGCTCATTGCCGCACTCCACGCGAAGTATCCTTCACTGCAACAGGTGGCCTGATGGGACGCGCACTGGTCATTGGCTCAGGGTTTGGTGGCATCGCCTCTGCACTCCGACTGCGCGCTGCCGGCCACGCGGTGCATCTGGTTGAAAAACTCGATGCCATCGGCGGGCGGGCTCAGGTCTTCGAGCACGGTGGCTATCGCCATGATGCCGGCCCCACGGTGATCACCGCACCCTTTCTGTTTGATGAGCTGTTCCAACTTTTTGGCGAGCGTCGCGCGGACCACATTCAATTTCAGGAACTGAAACCTTGGTACCGCTTCACCTTCCCAGACGGCGATCATTTTGATTACGGTGGGACACTTGAGGACACATTGCAAGAAATCGCGCGGATTGAGCCTCGAGATTGCGCCGGCTATGAAAGCCTGGTCGCGCAAAGTAAAGCCATTTTTGACGTTGGCTTCACCGAGCTTGCGCACGCCCCCTTCCATCAATTCGGGCACATGCTGAAACAAATCCCAGCACTTCTCAAACTGAGAAGTGACCGTACCGTCTGGGGCCTGGTATGCCAACATCTGACCAACGACAAGCTCCGCCAAGCCTTTTCGATCCAACCACTGCTGGTCGGCGGATCCCCCTTTGATACCACCAGCATCTACGGGTTGATCCATTACCTTGAACGGGCCTACGGGATTTATTTTGCCATGGGCGGAACAGGCGCTTTAGTGCAGGCCCTGCATGATTTGATGCTCCGCCACGGGGTGACGATCCAGACACAGGCAACTGTCAAAGCGCTCAATTACTCCGGTCGCACGGTCACCGGTGCCACACTCGAGTCGGGTGAAGTCCTCGATGCAGATCATGTGGTCTTCAACGGTGATCCCATGACCCTCTATCGAACACTCTTACCAAATCGTGCCCTGCCGCTGGCCACCAAGCTCAAACGCGATCATTCGAAGCTGTCGATGGGGCTCTATGTGCTCTTCTTTGGCACCGATCGCACCTACGACTCAGTTGCACATCACACGATTTGGATGGGCAAACGCTATCGAGCGCTCTTAGATGACATCTTCCATCGCGGAATTTTAGCCGATGACTTTTCACTGTATGTACACAGACCCACAGCCACAGATCCATCCTTTGCGCCAGACGGACACGACAGCTTCTATGTGTTGGCACCAGTCCCCCATCAAGGCGCGGGCATTGATTGGGATATTGAAGAGCCCAAACTCCGAAGCCGGATCATCGATGCACTGGATGCCACTTTGCTGCCCGAATTAAAAACGCACATCCAAGCACCCTTTGCGATGACACCCGATGATTTTTCAGCCGACTATCTGAGTTATCTCGGAGCAGGCTTTTCAATTGCACCCCTATTTACGCAATCGGCATGGTTTCGGTTCCACAACAAAGCTGAAGGGCTTGAGAACTTGTATCTCGCGGGCGCTGGCACACATCCAGGCGCAGGCATGCCAGGTGTATTGTCTTCAGCGAAGGTGGTTGAGGCTCTCGTAGCCGAAGCAACAGCATCGGAGGCGGCCTTGGCCGAATCGGTATGAGCAAGGAGCAGTTGAAACACCATGGCAAAACATTTCACTTTGCGAGCCTCGTGTTATCCAATGCGCATCATGAGGCTGCGTCTCAACTCTATGGCGTTTGTCGTCAACTCGATGATTTAGCCGACCTCACCACAGATCATGCCCGCGCAATCTCCGGCTTGACGGATGCCCACCAGGCACTTAGGCACAGAGATGCCAATCATCCCCTGATTGGCGCTGCACTGGCGATTGAGCCTGGTATCGATTTAGCTGCACTTGAGCAGCTCATCATCGGTGTGCAGAGTGATGTTGGGAGCGTCCGTATCCAGACTGAGGCCGAACTTCTTCAGTACTGCTATCAGGTTGCAGGCACCGTTGGGTTGATGATGTGTGACATTTTTTCAGTTCAAGACCCGCGTGCACGGTTGCATGCGGTTGACCTTGGCATTGCCATGCAATTGACCAACATCGCACGCGATGTGGTTGAAGATGCACTGAACGATCGGCGCTATCTGCCAGCAAGTCTTGTTGGCGAACTGGCACCTGAGTCCATTTTAAAGCCCTCACCTGTTGAAACAGAGCGCTTAAAAGACGCGGTGCACACACTCTTAAGCGAAGCGGAAATCCGCTATGAGTCGGGCTTCTCGGGACTGCCGTTTCTACCGCCACGCGCACGATTGGCGATATTGGTTGCCGGGATGGCATACCGTGAGATCGGACTCAATCTTGCCGATCGCAACTTCGATCTGTGGTCTGGGCGGGTCTATACCACCGGGCGTCAAAAAGGTGTGATCGCACTGCGCGGGTTGGTTCGCTATCTCACAGATCGCGAGGTCCATCGCTATCATGGACAACATGACCCTGAA
>CAJXNQ010000044.1 GCA_913057215.1 uncultured Gammaproteobacteria bacterium | reverse complement strand
TTGTCTCCCAAACGCGCCCACCGCACGTCCAAAAAGTGTGTGAACTCGTGAGGTAGGTCTCCGGGCTTGTTCAGGACAATTCCATGTGTCGAATCACTCACACCTTCCCATCAAAAAGACAGTGGTATCCGTGAGGATTTGGGACTGAACATACCGTTGCGGGGGCAGCTTCGGACTTGGCTAGGCCGTACCGAATTCCCTGTTATGCCGATCGCTCGGCCACCCAACGAGGAGGCGAAGTATAGGAGAAAGGGGGGCAGTTGCAACTGCCCCTTTGGACTTAGAGGGCGATGATCACCAGTGCTGCGACCCCCCACAGCAGTAACGAACGATCAATAAGTGATTGGGTTTCTTCGATGTGATAGCGCGCTGCCTCGTCCCCATCACCGATGACGGGCTCTTGACGAATCAAGCCTTGCACACACCGTGATCCACCGAGCTTGATTCGGAGTGCGCCCGCGGTGGCTGCAATGAGTATTCCCGCTTCTGGATCTGAAAATTCTTTCGCTTGATGTGTCCAGATGGCTCGCGATTTTTCACGATCTCCCATGAGTCCGATTGTCAGCGCCATCAAACGAATGGGTACCCAATTGAGTAGCTGTAGCCAGCGCCCCGAGGTCTCGCCAGAACCCTCGCGGCGGGCGATCACAGCCGACGTCCAATACAGTAAAAGCCCTGGAAGACCGCCAAGGGCGAACCACGCAAGCGGGCTGAAGACGTCATCTGCAAGCTTTTGAATCTGAGTTTCGATGGTAATGCGAGCCACGCCATTTTCATCCAGCTGGCTGGCGTCTGTGTTTGAGAATGCACTCAATTGAATTTGCGCCTGCGAGAACGAGCCATTGCGAAGTTCAGTCAAAACAGCCCGTGCGTCCTCGGTAATGCGGCCAAAGCGGAACACTACAATCAGCGCCGCAAAGGTCACGATCGGTCCAATCAACGGCAAAAATGCAATGATGGCACCCAGTGTCACAGCGCCCCCAACGATGACAGGCAATCGGATGCTGTTGGGCAGCCGATCCGTGGTGTTTTCAAGCCACCGAATGACCTGATCCCGGTAGGGCTCAATGCGGTCTGAAGTCACCAGTCGACTGAATACAAGAGCGGCAATGGCAAGAATCAGTGCGTTCATGAATTTCCTCGAAAAGTTTTAGAAACTGTAGCATGAAGCCGGTTACACTTCCGTTATGTTTAGCCCGTTATCCCTATGCATTGGTCTTCGGTACACCCGCGCCAAACGCCGCAATCATTTCATCTCATTTATCTCGGCGGTGTCGATGGCTGGGCTGACGCTTGGTGTCGCCGTGTTGATTTTGGTGTTGTCTGTTTTAAATGGCTTTGACCGGGAATTACGGACGCGGATCTTGGGTACGGTTCCACATGCACTGGTTGAGTTCGAACGCGCGCGTACTGACTTCCCGGCTGTCATGGAGCAACTTCGGCGCGCCCCTGGAGTCATTGGTGTGGCTCCGTTGAATCAAGGGGAGGGCTTGTTGGTTGCCAATGGGCAAACGGTCTCGACCGCGATTTTAGGGGTGAACCCGGCAGACGAACGGACCGTTTCAATCGTGCCTGACCACATGGTCGATGGCGATTTTGACCGATTGAATCAAGCCCGTTTTCAAATCGTGTTGGGCAGCGGTTTGGCAGCAAACCTGGGCGTGATTCCGGGCGACTTGGTCACCCTGTTGATTCCGGAGGCTACCTTGAGTTTGGCAGGGGTCACGCCGCGTCTTAAACGACTGGAGGTGGCAGGTGTCTTTGAAGTGGGTGCTCAACTTGACAATCAATTGGCCTTTGTGGGCCTCGAGGACGCGGCCCGACTCTTCAAATTAGGCGATGGTGCGGCCGCGGTTCGACTCGAGTTTGACAATCTATTCGATGCACCTGAAGCCATTCGGCCGATCGCGCAGGCGGTCAGCACCGAGTTGCAAATCCCCATCCGATATCAGGATTGGACACGCACACAGGGCAATTTGTTTGAGGCGATTCAGCTTGAGAAAACACTGATCGCGCTTTTATTGACGCTCATCATTGCGGTCGCCGCATTCAACATTGTCTCAACCTTGGTGATGGTGGTGACCGATAAGCGAGCCGACATCGCAATTTTAAAAACTATTGGGCTGTCACCGTCTGCAGTGATGGGAGTGTTTATTGTTCAGGGCACTGTTGTTGGCGTGATTGGCACGCTGATTGGCGTGGCGCTTGGTGTGCCCTTGTCGCTGACGATTACTGAGATTTTGCGCCTATTGGAAACAGCCTTCGGATTTCATTTATTTAATCCAAGTGCCTATTTTATTTCGGATTTACCTTCTCAGCTGTTGTGGTCAGATGTGCTCACCGTGGTGGCGATGAGCCTCATGCTTTCACTCTTGGCAACACTGTATCCCGCATATAAAGCCAGTCGAATTGTTCCCGCTGAGGTGCTCAATCATGAGCGATGAGATACAGATTAGCCTGTCTCAAGTCAGCTTCGGGTACGGACATGCACCCCAGCGCGTCCAAGTGCTGGACGCGGTTTCGTTTGAATTGAAAACCAATGAACGGGTGGCCTTGATTGGTCGCTCTGGATCTGGAAAAAGTACCTTGATGAATCTATTGGCCGGGCTTTTATTACCAGAGCAGGGTGAAGTGCGCTGGGGTGGCCAGTCGATTGGAACACTGAGCGAGAGCGCACGCGTTGCCAAGCGCCGGACAACGCTTGGGGTGGTCTATCAGTTTCATCATCTCCTGCCTGAGTTTTCAGCCGCGGAAAATGTCATGCTCCCGGCCATGCTGAGTGGGGTGAATACGGCCGACGCGAAACGTCGTGCACACGGCTTACTGCAACAGGTAGGGCTTCAAACGCGCGGTGATCACCGACCGGGTGAGTTGTCAGGTGGCGAGCGTCAGCGGGTTGCCATTGCGCGCGCAATGGCTGCTGAGCCTTCAGTGCTTTTGATGGACGAACCAACGGGAAATTTAGATGAGGAGACGGCGGATCAGATTTTGAATTTGCTGCTCAAGCTCTCGCATGACACAGGGACGAGTTTGTTGTTGGTTACGCACGACCGTCGGGTGGCAGGTCAGATGGATCGCTGTTTGCAGCTTCACCACGGCCATTTACAGTCGGTCGACTCTTCCGCTTAAGATAGTTGGCGCGGATTTGCATGGACCACCAAAACCGAATCACCACATAGCCAAGTGAAGCGCCAATCACGCCGAACACCAGTGCGCCGGTGAGTAACGGCCACCAAATGAGGTTGAGTTGATCTTGGATCCACTCAAAGGTGACTGCGTCAGGCATTGAGATTGGCTCGCTGCCAAGAATCCATGCACCAAGGTTATAGGCCGCTAAATAATAGGGCGGCATGGTGATTGGATTGGTGAGCCAGACCAGGCCCACAGAGATCGGGACATTGCAACGGATTAAGAGGGCAAAAATGGCGGCTGCACCCATTTGCAGCGGCATCGGCATGCACGCCCAGAACAGACCATTCATAAAGGCCAGTGCAACGGTCCGTCGATTCAAATGCCATAAATCAGGAGCAAAGAGCTGACGCCCAAGCCAACCCCATTGCCGCATATGGGCCACTTTATCGGGGTGCGGCATGATCCATGAAACAAGTTTTTTTGGCATGGCCTTCTGTCAATCTCTGACGCGGGTCTGGGTGCGAAACGCACGGGTTCGGACGATTGTTGTTGCATGCTCAATACATGCAAATACTTGCGCTAATTGTAAGCAGTTTCCCTTGGTTTCCAAGTTCTTTATCGATTATTGCCCTGATTGTGCTGGGAGCCAGTGCGTTGTGGTCACGTGCCTTCGTTCTGGCAAGCGGTGTCCTTTTGCTTGGGATCCATGAAATACAGATCCAAGAACGTACGAACCGTGTCATGTCTCAGGCGGTATCCACTGAAGAGTGTCAAGCGCGCGTTCGGATTGAGCAGATACTCACAGAGGCTCCTGGTTATCGCAGCGCATCGGTGATGTATCACCAAGGTGACTGCACTGCGCTTGACCCAGGGGATCGACTGAAACTGACCATGAGTGGGTTTGATGTCTTGACGACAGGCGATTGGGTGGAGGCCAATCTTCGGATTAAGCCACTACAAGGGTTTCAAAATCCCGGTGGGTTTGATGCGAAGCGTCACGGACTTGCAAAGGGATGGGTGGCCCAGGCGCAGGCAAAACACCTGAAGCATGAGGCATCGCAACCCGGCCTCCGGGATCGATTGTCGACGCAGATTGAGGCATGGCCCGATCCACTCAGAGGCTTGGGATTGGCCCTTTTATTCGGTGAAAAGCATGCATTGGATCCGAAGATGTATGAGGTGTTTACGCAACTTGGGCTTGCACATGTGCTCTCAGTCTCGGGTCTGCATGTGGGGATTGTTTTGGGTGCGCTTTGGTGGGGTGCAGGCCTGGCTCTGAAACATCAGACACCTGTGATCCGCGTACGTATCCGTGCACTGCTGGTCTCTGTTGCTGCTTGTTTGCTGGCCGATTGGACGCTCTGGTCACCGAGCGTCACGCGCGCGGCATCAATGGCTCTGGTCGTGGCTTGGTTACCCGTATTTGGGATCCGACTGCGTCTGTTGTCTTTACTGTCTGTCGCCGTGATTGGCATTGCCATGTTCGAGCCATTGATCAGTTTGTCGACCGGTTTTTTAATGTCAGCCGGTGCATTGGCTGTGATCGGCATGGTTCTCTGGGCGCATCCAAGCTCTGGCATTGGTCAGCTTGTGCGGTTGCAGGTTGCATTTTCGTGTTTGATGGCGCCGCTGCTCACATGGTTTTTAGGCTTTGATTTTCCCTGGCTTGGGATGCTGGCGAATGCCGTTCTGGTGCCCGTGTTACCGCTTCTAATTTGTGTGCTATTTGGACTGGTCTGGATCAATGACTCCCATTGGATTGCCATCGTAAATACCGGGGCGACTGAGACAGTGTCAGTGGCGCATTGGCTCCTTTCACAGACATTATTCGCCCAAGCCCCTGACGGGAGGGTGCTCACGGTATTGATATTGGTCAGTCTGTGGGTGTGTCTTCCAAAATACTGGCCGCGGCGCGTATTGATTGGCTGTGGGATGTGCTGCCTCATCTTGCCCTTCGAGCCGAGGCCTGTGTTTCAGATGCTTGATGTTGGACAGGGATCACTGGCCGTGTTGGAGACCCGCAATGAACGGGTGGTCTTTGATTTAGGTGCTGGCATGCCGGACCGTTGGTCCCGCATTGGTCAGTTACAAGCCGCGCGCCAATATGATGGCATCCAAGGGGTTCATATCAGCCATGGCGATATGGATCATATTGGTGGTCTATTTGATTTACTTAATCAACCGCTGGTGCCGGAATGGGTTGAGGGCGGGGGCTCTGTGGCAAAGATGGCTCAACCTTGTACAAACCGGCGCGTACTGGATTCGGTCACCATTGAAACCCTGTGGCCTCCGGCCCAGCGATCTGGGAGCGAAAATCATCTGAGCTGTGTTCAACTGATCACCGCGTTTGATACGCATATTTTGCTGATGGGTGATGCCGATTGGGTGGCCGAGAGTTTTGTGGTCCGTGCACTCAATGCCCGCGGGATCTTGGGACATATTGATGTTGTTGTCACATCGCATCACGGTGCGAGTGA
>CAJXNQ010000043.1 GCA_913057215.1 uncultured Gammaproteobacteria bacterium | reverse complement strand
ACAAATCACCCATTCTGGTTCCAGGTATATACCCTTAAAGACGATGACTTTATGCGGCGCTTGATGGAACGCGCTAAAGCCGCCAATTGCTCGGCATTGGTCATCACAGTTGATCTTCAGATGCTCGGACAACGCCATAAAGATTTGAAGAATGGTCTGTCAGCGCCACCTAAGCTCACCCTCAAATCCATTGCGGACATGATGACCAAAGTGGGATGGGGGCTTGAGATGCTTGGCACCAAGCGGCGATTTTTTGGCAACATCGTGGGTCATGCCAAGGGCGTCAGTGATGCGTCGTCGTTAAGTTCGTGGACCGCTGAAGCCTTTGATCAGTCGTTGGATTGGAAGCGAATCGGTGAGCTCATGGACATGTGGGATGGCAAAGTCATCCTAAAAGGTATCTTGGACGCCGATGACGCAAAAAAAGCTGCCGATTTAGGTGCGGACGCAATCGTGGTCTCCAACCATGGAGGACGTCAACTCGATGGTGCCTCCAGCTCAATTCGGATGCTGTCGCACATTGTTGACACAGTGGGCGATCGAACCGAGGTGTGGTTCGACAGCGGAATTCGCTCAGGCCAAGACGTGCTGAAGGCCATCGCATTGGGCGCCAAAGGCACCATGATCGGCCGCGCATACACCTAC
Source organism: uncultured Gammaproteobacteria bacterium (assembly GCA_913057215.1). Taxonomy (GTDB): domain Bacteria; phylum Pseudomonadota; class Gammaproteobacteria; order Pseudomonadales; family Litorivicinaceae; genus HIMB30. The sequence goes on along the minus strand of CAJXNQ010000043.1, from coordinate 6,463 downwards.
GGCCTGGGTGCAAGGGGTGAACAGGGTGTCACGGACGCTTTAAATGTCATCTACAAAGAACTGGATACGACCATGGGGCTGTGCGGCAGGACACGACTCGCCGATGTCGACCAGAGTATCTTGATGATTCCAGATCATTTTCACCGCCAGTAGCCACGCTCACGCGTGACCGCCTGTCTTCGTAGGGAATCACTGTAGTGATCACAGAACAAATCATCGAACGTATCCTGGGAAGTATCGTCCCGGTTGTGGTGATTGTGCTGATCGGCTATGTCTACGGCCGCTGGCGTCAACCGAAGATGGATACAGTGAATCAGCTCAACATGGAGCTGTTTGTACCACTACTGATCTTTTCAGTACTGGCCTCAAAATCCGTCGATATCTTGGACTATCTGCCGCTCGCCATCGGTGCGACAGTCATCGTGCTCGGCTCAGGGATCTTGACCTGGCCGTTGTGCAAGCTCACCGGGATCAACAGTAAAACCTTTGTCCCACCCATGATGTTTACGAACACAGGTAACTTGGCATTGCCTTTGGTGCTCTTGGCCTTTGGTGAAGCCGCTCTCCCCGCGGCGATCGTGGTCTTTATTGTCGAAATGGTGCTGCACTTCACGCTCGGATTTTATATTTTGGATCGCCACGCCAAAGTCTTAAATCGGATTTCGATCCCAACAATCATCGCCACCTTCGCGGGACTCTTAGTCGGACTGACGCAAACTCAATTGCCAGAGATTGCATTAATTCCGCTGGACATGCTGGGTGAGATTGTCATTCCGCTGATGCTCTTTGCACTTGGGATTCGCATGCAAGATGTGACCACCAACGACCTCGGCATCGGCGTGGCGGCAGCCATTTGGTGTCCCCTGACGGGTCTGGTGATTGCCTATGCGTTGCAGCCATTTCTTGGGCTGGACCCCATGCAATGGAGTGTCTTTTTGGTGTTCGCAGCCCTGCCCCCAGCAGTGTTAAATTACATGGTGGCAGAACGGTACAACCAAGAGCCGACCCGAGTCGCATCCATCGTATTGATCGGGAATCTCGGCGCGATCGCCTGGATGCCATTGGCTTTGGCCTTGGCACCGCCTTTTTAACGTGGCCGAATCCGCTCAAAATCAAAATCGGCACCCGGATCAACTTTGCGACCCGGTGCAATGTCACGATGCCCCACAATGTGATTGCTGGGGATCCCGTATTCAGCGCAGAGTGCCCTGCACATCGCGCCAAGGATTTCATATTGAAGATCGGTGAATGGGCCTTCTTCAGGTCCAATCAACTCAATGCCGATACTAAAGTCGTTGCAGGCCGAACGGCCTAAAAATGAGGACTGGCCCGCGTGCCATGCGCGTTGATCAAAACCAACTGTTTGATACACATCACCCTGTCGTCCAATCACCACATGCGCAGACACCTGCACACCATCTAGCGCCTCAAAATAGGGATCGGAGCTGTGATCTAACGTGCCTTGAAAGAACGCGAGCACTGGCAATGGATTCAAAATTTCAGGTGGCAGTGCGATCCCGTGAATCACGATCAGATCGATCAAATCCTCAGGTCTCGCATCAAAATGAGGACTCGGCGCCCAAATCGCTCCGGAAATCCTGTGATTCTCAATAGCAATATCCGTCATCATCTTGGTACATTACGTCCTTTCAACTTCGGAAACCACTGTGACTGCATTACCCCTCATCGTTGGCTTCGGCGGCATCAATGCCGCTGGGCGAAGTTCAGATCACCAAGCCTTTCGCCGGCTGATTCTTGACTCGCTCAGTGCCGAAGAACGAGCGCGCACAGTGGATCAACTGGGAGTCATGACTGGACTCGGACCCGCGGCATCAACCGATCCGATGCTCAGTCAACGCGTGCTCGATCAGACATTGATCCGGCAAATCCATCCCGATTGGTTTGACGCGGAAGCCGTCTCACTCAACCGATTGGCGCACACCAAGACACAAACCTCAGTCTGGCTCAGCCCCCTGCAGATCCCGACGCCTTTGCCACCGGGTTGGCGCAAGGGCCAAGAAGCAGGACGGTTGACCGAGTTTTTGATCGACCCCTGTGATCTGATGGTTCCAGACACACGACGATCCACAGTTCAGGCGGCGGGTATGGCACCCACAGGTTTTCGGCCAGATCAGTTTTACCCATCCCGGAACCATCCAAGGACCCTGCAACTTGCGCTCTTTGCCATCTCTGATTGCTGGCTCAGCTCAGGGCTCCAGTGGAAACAGGTAAGAAACCACCTGAAACCAGACCAAATTGCGGTATTTGCCGGATCTTCGATTGGTCAGATGGATGACTATGGATTCGGGGGACTCCTGAAAAGTGCACTCAACGGGAAACGGACCAGCTCCAAACAGTTGCCTCTAGGCTATCCACAGATGCCCGCCGATTTTATGAATGCATATGTCCTCGGCAGTCTCGGACGTTCAGGCGCCAGTCTCGGTGCATGTGCGAGCTTTTTATACAACCTCAATCATGCAGTCGATGGCATCCAGTCTGGACGCTTCCGCGTTGCAGTCGTCGGCGGTGCTGACTGCCCGATTACACCTGAGGTCATCGAAGGATTTCGTGCCATGGGCGCTCTTGCCGAAGATGCTGGGCTGCGTGAGCTTGACGGATTGAGTGCGAGAGAGCAGCCGGACTATCGCCGGACCAGTCGACCCTTTGGTCTCAATTGTGGGTTCACCATCGGTGAGTCGAGCCAATATGTCATTCTGATGGATGATCAACTGGCCATCGATCTGGGTGCCTGTATCTATGGTTCCGTCCCCACGGTGGCGAGTCACGCCGATGGCGGCAAACGAAGTATATCGGCGCCGGGTGCAGGGAACTATCTCACCATGGCGCAGGCAGCTGCGACCATTCGCGACTTGCTCGGTGCAACCGCGCTTGAATCAGAAACACTGGTGCAAGCACATGGGACGAGCACACCACAAAACCGTGTCACGGAATCAGATGTCTTATCCCGTGTCGCCACCGCATTTGGAATCCAACATTGGCCTGTCACTGCAGTGAAAAGCTTGCTGGGACACGCCCAAGGCACAGCTGGGGGAGACCAATTGGCGATGAGCTTGAGCGCCTTCGCGCATCAAACGATTCCCGGTATCCAAACGACTGAGACACTGGCACCGGACGTGCTCACTGAGGGGTTGGACTTTGTCTTGAAAACCAGAGAGCACCCGCTTGCTGCTGCTCTGATTAATGCCAAAGGATTTGGCGGTAACAATGCCACCGCCGCGATCTTATCTCCAGATGCGACCGCGCGTGTGTTGGCATCGCGGCACGGTGACATCCAAGTTGCAGGCTCAGAAGAGGTCCAAGCGGCCCAGGCGCGGTATCGGCACGAGATTGACCGTGGCACCGTCGAAATTCTCTATCACTATGGTGAGGACGTGGTTGAAGGCACTGATCTCGAGATCGAACGCGATCGAATCAAAGTACCAGGATTTGGAGCAGCTATGTCACTCGATACGGTGGCAACTCTGTATTCAGATTTGATCGAGCCTCAGTTGCAACCCAAAGACTAGTGCGTCTTCTCGGCTTGTCTCGGTCGGGTAGTAGCCGCGGCGACGGCCCAACTCATTAAATCCTTGAGCCACATACATCCGGATGGCAGCTTCATTGGATTCACGCACCTCCAAAAACAACTGTGCAGCCTCGTGCGCTCTCGCATCGTCAATGCACTGTCTGAGCAATTGAGAACCCAAACCTCGACCCTGCAGGTCTGGATCAACAGATAAATTGAGAATATGCGCCTCACCCACAGCAATTGATATAAACGCCTGGCACACGTGGTACTCATATTCTGGGAGGGTCCCAAGCCAAATGCGATACGGTACCGTGGTACAACCACCGATGATGGCTCTCGACCATGGGAATGTATAGGCGCGCTCTTCCAACCGGCAGACCGCATCGAGATCCGCTTCGGTCATCAGCCGAAAGCTGAGATTCGATTCATCCATGCCGTCGCGACTGTATCTGCTCCCACAATGCCCGCTTCGCTCCTGGATCAGTGAGAAGCGCTTCAACGGGAGGCAGCATCAGGGCATCAGCGGTTAACACAGATGCATCAAGTGTCTGAATCGATGTCAGCATGATCGGCTCAGCCGCCTGCATTTCCGCCCAGCGGCGATGCAACCACGCATCCACTGCCTCTGTCGCAGCACTCCGTGATTGATCTGGCATTCCGTCAATCGGCCAACGAAAATATTGCCAATCCGCCTGAGACCCGTCACCACCCATCACACGGAGCAGATCGCCAAGGACCGCTGTCATGCGACCGTCTAATAACCCCCCAGCCCAGGCGGGAAGCTCTGCCAAAATCTGAATCTCCTCGGTGATCACACTCACCAAAGAAAACGCAACCGGCTTTTCAGATTCAGACTCCTCATCTGTGGCGTCCGCTGTCATCACAGTCTTGGCACTCTCTGCTTTAGTGACAGCGACTGGCGCATCGGATACAGACTCAGATTGAATTGATCTGGGTGCCTCAAGGGCGTCAGTGCGAAACGCTTCCAGGGTCTCTGTTGCACTACCCGTCTGTTCGTCAGCGTCTTGAGCTGAATCCGTTATTGCTCGTATCGACGACTCAGTTTCAACCGGGCGATCGCGCAACACAAAGACTGGGATCCCCATGGCATCGAGGACTTTCCGTGACTCACTCCCAGTCAATGTCTGCATCAGATCCCTTCGGACTTTTGCGGATGCTGCCGATCAAGAGGACGCATGATTAAATTCAGTGCATGCAGATAGGCCTTGGCACTGGCCACCACAATGTCCGTATCCGCGCCGAGCCCGTTCACAATGCGTCCAGATTTCTCAAGACGTACCGTCACTTCACCTTGCGAATCTGTCCCGGTGGTAATGGCGTTGACCGAATACAGTTTCAGATCAGATTGTGAGTCAGCCACCGATTCAATGGCTTTGTAGACCGCATCCACGGGACCGTCGCCCTGCGCTTCTGCGTCCACTGCTCGGCCATCCACACGCAACTTGAGTTTGGCAACCGGTGCGACGCCCATTTGCGAGGTCACGATGAGATCATCCAGTGCAAACCGCGCCTCCTCCGCTTCGATTTGCTGCGCATTCATCAACGCTTGGATATCTTCATCGAAGATCTCATGCTTTCGGTCCGCCAAATCCTTAAACCGAGCAAAGGCGTCATTCAAAGCATCATCATCTGCTAACACAATGCCAAGCTCTTCAAGTCGGGACTTAAAGGCGGCGCGGCCTGAGTGCTTCCCCAAGACCATGCGGTTGGTATTCCAGCCCACATCCTCAGCACGCATGATTTCGTAGGTTTCACGATGCTTTAAGACACCATCCTGATGGATCCCGGACTCATGCGCGAATGCATTGGCACCAACAATTGCTTTATTGGGCTGGACTGGAAATCCAGTCACTGACGATACCAAACGCGAAGCAGGCACGATGTGTTGAATATCAATTCCCGTTTCGACATCCACAATATCAGCACGTGTCCGAACCGCCATCACGACCTCTTCAAGCGAGGTATTGCCAGCTCGTTCGCCCAAGCCGTTGATCGTGCATTCGATCTGCCGACATCCAGCTCGCACAGCAGCCAATGAGTTGGCAACCGCTAAACCTAAGTCGTTGTGACAATGCACCGAGAAGATTGCCTTGTCGGCGTTGGGTATTTTTGTGAGCAACTCACGAATTGTATCTTCGATCTGAAACGGCAAGTTGTAACCCACCGTATCTGGGAAATTACAGGTCGTTGCACCTGCATCGATTGCCGCCTCAAACACGCGCGCCAAAAAATCCAGATCAGAACGACCTGCATCTTCTGCTGAAAACTCCACATCATCGGTGTATTGACGCGCTTTCTTAACGGCACGCACCGCCTGCTCAACAACCTGATCAGGCTGCATTTTCAGCTTATGCTGCATGTGAATCGGACTGGTTGCGATAAACGTATGGATGCGCCTGCGCGGTGCCGGTGCAATCGCATCAGCCGCGACCTCGATATCTTTATCAAGGGCACGCGCGAGACTACAAACTGTCGACTCCGTCACCGCAGACGCAACTGCTTTCACCGCCTCAAAATCACCCGGGCTGGCGACTGCAAACCCTGCCTCAATGACATCCACTTTCAGACGTTCAAGCGCTTTACCGATTCGAACTTTCTCATCACGCGTCATCGACGCGCCCGGGCTTTGCTCACCATCGCGCATGGTGGTGTCAAAAATTATTAAACGATCTTTAGCCATTTCTTTTCCCCAACAGCGACCTCAGCCACTTGGACTTGGATTACAGACATACATTACGATTAAATACAGAAACATTGGACCGCCCGTCAGGGCAGTCGAAGACCAAGAAAAGCGATGCAGGCGAGGGCTAAATTGCTCATAGCCCGAGCATGCCAAGTTCCACCCATTGAAGCAAGTCAGTTTTTTCAATCCAACTGATCTACACAGGCTATCGGCTACACACCCTCAACAAT
>CAJXNQ010000042.1 GCA_913057215.1 uncultured Gammaproteobacteria bacterium | reverse complement strand
CGGGTATCGTATAAAGGCTATTACCCCAGCCTTCCAAGCTGGTGATGAGGGTTCGATTCCCTCTACCCGCTCCATCAACACCGAGTTAATCACTGAGATCGCCACATAAAACTCGGTAGGTCATGATTGCGAAAGGCGTTATGGCATTTAAATTCTAGTTACACCCACAGTAGAGACAGTTCCTTTTTCCGCTCGCAAAATGTTCCATCTCAGTTTGGTCTTATAACTCCAAATATCGCCCCATTGGTGTCGGGCTCTAGTCCAGATCCAGCAATTGGCCAAACCATTCAGCAGCTTTTGAAACGATCGATCAGATAAGTAACTGGAGCCTTCAAAGGGTCGAATCATGCGATGCTGATGGTCTCCACCGATCGCAGATGAAAGAAGTTCTCGCGAAATGACATGATGGGTTCGATCTGGTGAATTAAAAAACCCGAACGCGCTCCAATTCTTTTCTCAACCAGCGCCCATGATCCGAATGATATGCATTCGCAAATGCAATTGATTTGCGTTAGAGTCGTTTTAGAAGCACAGGGTTATATGAATGCGAGAAGAACTTGAACGACTTAGACAGGCAGGCTTAAGGCAAACGACCCCGCGCGTTGCAATATTGAGAGCCATACTCAAGCGATCACCTGGCCATCCATCGGTTGATGTAATCTCTCAAACGTTGCAGTCCGAAGGGACCCCCCTGTCTCTAGCCGTGATTTATCGCGTATTAAGAGAATTTGAAGAGAGTGGAGTGGTCTTGAAACACCAATTCACAGACGGCTTTACGCAATACGAACTGAACTTAGACGAGAGTCATGATCACATGATATGCGTGCGTTGCCGCAGCATTTTTGAATTTCAGTCAAAAGAAATCGAACATGCTCAACAAAGAACGGTGGATGCCGACGGACATCAACTGATTGATCGGAAACATGTGCTCTATATTTTATGTGCCGGTTGCCGCAAAGGGTAACTCGTCTGAATCTCCGTTCAGGATTTTTGCATTTGACTGACAGGTTAAAAAATCGGAATGATGTACTCGAAACATCGCTTTAACTTTGCTGGCACATTGCCCGCATTCCACACAACACCCCGTCTTCTCGACGAGGGCTTTGTAGCTTTGACACCCCTGTTCGACTGCGTTTGAAATATCGCGCTCGCGAAGTGCTTTGCATACACAGACAATCATGACCGGTCCTCCTCACCGCTACAAATAAGAATCATTATTATTTAGATTTAAGTGAGGAGCAACCGTTTTTGAATTAATCGTGTATCTGGCTTTGCAGGTAGTTTGCTACTCCCAAATTTTCAATCAGCGACAATTGCGTCTCGTACCAATCGATGGCGTTTTCACTCGATGTGAGAAGGTCCTCGAGGAGGTCTCTAGTCACATAATCGCGCGCCTCTTCTGACAGCGTAATGGCGTCGATAAGTGCGAGCCGGTGCGTATTTTGCTCAAATGCTAAATCTGAGCTGAGACATTCAGGAACCTCTTCGCCAATGCTGAGTGTGCCAAGTGCTTGCAGATTTGGTAAACCTTCGAGAAACAAAATGCGTTCGATCAATGCATCCGCCTCTTTCATGACCCGGATGGATTGCTTATATTCAGATTCGTTGAGCTCTTCAAAGCCCCAGTGACGGAATAAACGGGCATGCAAAAAATACTGATTAATCGCAGTGAGTTCGTTTTTTAAGATGCCATTCAGTGCGGTAATGATTTGCGTTTGGCCTTGCATCATTTGTCTCCCGTTGATGTCTGGTCAATTTGGCTTTGCAAGTAATTTGGCAACCCAATGTGCGTAATCAGACGAAGCTGCCTTTCTAAAAAGTAGGCATGGTCCATTTCAGTGTCTTCAATTTGACTCACCAACATGTCGCGAGTGACGAAGTCTTGGTGCATTTCACACAGTGCCACGGCAGCTTTTAAGTGATTGGCAACCTGATATTCGAGATCAAGGTCAAGTTGCAGCATTTCCTGGACGTGCGTTCCAACGTGCATCGGATCCCGTGTCGCCAAATCGGGCTGTCCTTCGAGAAATAGAATGCGCTGGATCATGGCACGTGCATGCGCACGTTCGTGCTCCGACTCATGGATGGTGTGTTCGGCAAGTCGCGCTAACCCCATATCAGCATAGATTTCTCCATGCGCGAGATATTGATCAACAGCCATCAATTCACCAGCGAGAAGCTGATTAAGTTTGGCGATAATTTCCGGATGCCCTTGCATAGTCTGTTCCCTCTCGATTCGAAGGGATGAGACTACCAAAGCTTGGAAACAGTGCAGTGACTTGAATCACGAGCGATTTGCATTTGCAAAAGGGAGCAAAAAATCCTTGAGCGCGGCTTATGTAGTCACTGTGATGGCGATTACCTGAATGCTTATGAGTCGTGGATCGGATGATTCGCTGGGTCAATAGAGACCATTGAGAGGCATCTAAGGCCTCTACCTCACTCCAATCGACCTGATGGAAGCGAACCAACAGCTGACCGAGGACGAGGCGTAGCCTCACACCACCACCGGTCAATCCAGCGTCTCGAAATTGCCACATTAATCCGAAATACGCTCATTACGCGACAATCACTGCCAATCTTTCAGCGAACGTACTCATCTACGCCGCTGTCAGAAGACTCAACTGAACGGCTTCAACCCCCTCACCGATACTGTCTTTTAAAAGAGACAATGCGGTTCTTGCTTTGAAGCGCTCGTAGATATCGGCCTCGGGGTGCAACTCGAGCCACAGACCAATTAAGTGATACAGCTTCAATTTGGCATCGAGTGTCGGTTGGCTCAACGCAATTAACGTTTGCTCAATCAGCTGTGTATGCAATTTGGCATGGGACATGGTGCTCTCCTCAGTGATCTTGACCAAAGAGAGCATGCCATAAATAAATCTAAATGCAAGTCATTCGCATTCATTGCTATCCAATCAAACCGCCATCATCGCGCTTGATAGCGATGACTGCCGAGCGCGGGACCGCATCTCCGCCCTCAGGCCAATGGCTGTTGCCTCGCTCACCTGGATGCTGAATCCCAACGAACATGGTTTTACGGTCCAAGCTCCATGTGAGGCCGGTGATTTCACAGTCGCGTGGTCCCACTAAAAAACGATGAATCGCGCCGGTCTCAGGGTCCCCCATCAACATTTGATTGTTCCCCATCCCTGCAAAGCCATCCTCATTCGAGTAGTTACCATCGGTCTGAATCCACAGATTCCCGGCTGAATCAAACTTCAACCCATCTGGACTGTTGAACATATTCTCTGCCGTGATGTTACTTGACCCCGCCATCAAATCGCTGTGCACCAGCGGGTTGCCGGCCATGACATACATATCCCAAGTGAATCTGTCTGCTGCATGATTGCCTTGATCTGGCGTCCAACGCACGATGTGCCCATAGGGGTTCTTCTCTCGCGGATTCGCCATATTCAGCGGTTGTGACTCACGCACTCCGCGATACTTGTTGTTGGTCAGTGCCACATAGGCTTCCGCTTTATGCGGATTGGCTGCGACCCATTCTGGTCGATCCATGGTGGTCGCACCCACTTTGGATGCGGCAATCCGGGCATACACCAACGTTTCATCAGGCGCCATTCCGGCGGCATTGAGTGACAACCACTCCCCACGGCCGTCATCGTGGAACTTGGCGACAAACAGCTCACCCTCGTGCAATAAACGCGCGTTATCACCGGATGGGTTGTAGCGGTCGCGACTGACGAATCGGTATAAGAACTCACCGCGCTCGTCATCGCCCAGATACACAACAGCCTGCCCCGTCTCGGCGATCACAAGCTCGGCATTTTCATGCTTAAACCGGCCGAGTGCGGTCAGCTTGACAGGACGACGTTGGCCCGATGGATCCACCTCAACGACCCAACCATGACGGTTGGCCTCATTGGGTTCCTTTGACACGTCAAACCGATCATCTGTTTGCGCCCATTTGTATCCCCAGTCCTTGCCGTTTTTGGCAATGCCATACCGCGCTTGTGCGTCGGTCTGCTTGAAACCCTCACCCTCAGAGGATGAAAAATAACCATTGAAATTTTCTTCACAGGCGAGATAGGTCCCCCAGGGGGTTTTACCATTTCCACAATTATTAAAGGTGCCGCGGATCGTGGTACCTGCCCGATCGGCTGAGGTCTTGATCAACTCACTGCCACGCACTGGACCCACCACATCAAAGGCGGTCTCAGGGGTGACTCGGCGATTGTATGGACTGTCTTTCACGACCTGCCACTGGCCATTGATCTCGGCAATTTCAACCACCGTCAGACCATGCGCCATCTTGCCCTTATTCACATCGTCATCGGTTTCAGGCAACTTGGTTTCACGATTGCCAAAGGTGACAGACCGGTTGGTGTATTCATTATTGATGACAAGGACTGTGCGTCCATTGACATCGAACACATCCATCCCATCGTTGTTGTCACCGGCTGCAGTCATCTGACTCGATGCTGTCCCGCGCGTTTGATGATTGAATTCAGGTGTGGTCGAAGTCAGCGGGTCACCCCAGCGCACAACCACCTGAGAAGTGAAGCCTTCGGGTAACTGGACGGTGTCAGCTGTACTGACTGCGATGGGCTTAAACTGAAAACCGGCTTTACTCGCTGCCATGGCCGTCTTTGCAGATAATCCCGCTGTCATGACGAAGGCGGATGCGCCAAGTGCCGCGACCCCCTTGAGAAAATAGCGACGTGACATGACCGCATCGAACTCGGTGTCTTGCTGACGCTCCGGTGCCGATGCGTCATCCCACTCATCAAACGACAGATGATGATTCATGTGTTGCTCCTTTTCACACGATTGATGCCCTAACCACTGGCTTATTTAGAAGCCTAGGACGAGCACTGTGACATCCTGATTTCGAATTGAAGACACTTTCATGATGCTTGCATGCACACCCAATTGAGGACTGCTACCCTATCGCATCTTCGGAGGTCTTATGCATCAAACAGAGCTTCACATCACTGGCATGACGTGCGGCGGATGTGCCGCATCGCTTGAGAAAAAGCTCAATGCCGAAGCCGCTGTCCAATCGGCCGAGGTCAACTTCGCCACCGAAAGCGCCCACGTCGTCACGGACGCGCCCACCCCTGCGAAGGAATTCATCCAATGGGTGAAACGAAGTGGCTTCAGTGTGCGTACACAGACCCATCGATTTCAGATCGACGCTTCCGATTCCGAGACACGCGATCAACTGCGAGACCTCCTCGATCATGATCCAAGCGTGATCGATTACCATCTGCATGACGCTCTACTCACCTTGGATGTAACCGTGCTGCCTGACACCGATCAGACCGCCTTGTTGGGTGCATTGGCAGCGTATGGAACCACATTGAGTGGCGATGCTGAGCCCTCAGACACTCAAGCATCTGACACAGATGCATGGGAGCTCTGGATTGCTGTGGCACTCACCCTGCCTTTGGTGGCTCAAATGTTTGCGATGTGGACTGGTGTAAGCTGGCATCTGTCGCCGCAAACCGAGTGGATTCTGGCAACACCCATTCAATTCTGGATCGGCCGACGGTTTTATCAGGGCGCGCTGGCGGCACTCAAACGGCGTGAGGCGAATATGGATACGCTGGTCGCACTGGGTACCTCAGCGGCCTATGGATACAGTGTGTTTCGGATGATCACGCTCGGTGAGACGGCCACAGGCACACTGTATTTTGAGGCCTCATCGGTGGTCATCACATTGGTAATGCTTGGTAAATACATCGAAACACGTGCCAAACACAGTGCCACCGAAGCGCTTCAGGCGGTCCTTGCATTGAAACCACAGCAGGTACGGATTCTAAAAGCCGGTGTTGAGACCGAGATCACACCCGATCAGGTGTGCCCGGGCGATGTCTTGGTTATCAGAAGCGGCGAGCGTGTCGGCGCTGACGGCAGCATCATCAAAGGTGAAGCTGAAATTGACACCTCCGCCATGACCGGTGAACCCTTGCCTGCACTGAAACACACCGGTGATGCCGTGGTGTCTGGCACGCTGGTGGTCAATGGCACCATTCGGGTCAGTGCAGAACGCGTGGGTGCAGCCTCGACAGTACATCAGGTGGCAGAACTGGTGAAGAATGCGCAGATGGGCAAAGCACCGATTCAGCAATTGGTGGATCGCATCAGTCGGATCTTTGTGCCTGTTGTTCTCTTAATTTCTGTGCTGACCTTCACAGGCTGGTTTGCCGCCGGCGCCGACTTCGAGTTTGCCTTCATTGCAGCCATCAGTGTCCTGGTGATTGCCTGCCCCTGTGCGCTTGGACTGGCCACACCCACCGCCTTGGTCGCAGGCACCGGACTGGCTGCCAAACGCGGCATTTTGATCAAAGACATTCAGACACTGGAAGCACTGACTGATCTCGATGTCATCGCCTTTGATAAAACAGGAACGCTCACTGAGGGTGCGCCCCAAGTCGTGGCTGCTCGACAAGTTGCCGAGTCGGAGTTTGCATTTGAAACCTTGGCAGCCCTGGTTGCTCGAGAATCCGAACATCCACTGTCTCAGGCCATCGTCAATGCCTATCCATTGGATCAGTCGACACATCTTGACATCGAATCCGTCGAGACAATCCCGGGTCAGGGCATCACAGTCACCACACAGACGTCAGTGTATCGATTGGGACAGGGTGCCTTCGCAGGTGAGGAGGCCACCACCGAATCAACGCGAACGCGCGCTGTATTATCCCAAGATGAGCGTGTCTTGGGCTGGTTCGAATTCGCCGATCAACCGCGTGCCGATGCCAAGGCCTTGATTGAGAAACTGACCGCCATGAATCTCAAAACCCTGATGCTGACTGGAGACAATGCCGCAGTCGCGCATGCGTTGGCGGCCGATCTGGGCATCGACCAGGTGATGGCTGAACTGACACCGGATCAAAAAATCGAGGCAATTCGGAATCTACAGTCCAAAGGGCTCAGAGTGGCCATGGTCGGTGATGGCATCAATGACAGCCCTGCACTGGCGGCAGCTGATGTCGGGATTGCGATGGGGTCTGGCAGTGAAATCGCGCTCAAATCAGCACCTGTGGTGTTGATGCGTCATGATCTGGATCTGATTCGGCAAGCGGAGGTGCTTGCCGTGCGAACACGCCGGGTCATTCGGCAAAATCTTGGCTGGGCATTTGGCTACAACGTGCTCTGTATTCCCCTGGCCGTCAGCGGATTGCTCACACCTGCAGTTGCGGGTCTGGCCATGGCACTGTCGTCAGTCTCGGTGGTGGCCAATGCGCTGCGCTTAAAAGGCCAAAATACCTAGACCGTCTGATCCGAGGTTTGAACTGTCCACGCCAATCCGATCAAACCTCCGATCATCAAAACTCCGCCGATCGGCGTCACGGCACCCAGGACGCCCAGATCAAGCAATACCAACACATACAAAGATCCTGAAAAGATCAAACTTCCAAGACTCAGCGCCCAGAGGCCGACTGCTGACAGACGCACCGGCGCAACTGCCAAGGCTAAAAGCGCCAACATGGCATAGGCCTGATACCGGACGGCGGTATTCCAGACCTCAACACGATGGGGTTCGACATGATTCTCCAAACCATGCGCACCAAACGCACCGGCTGCGATCGCCACACTAAGCCCAATCAAGGCCACCCGCATCCAGATCACGCGAACCATGAGATCACCCACCATACCAACGCCCCCATCACCGTCACACCCAGAATTAGGAGTATGCACAGCGTTTGAATCCAGTCTCGAATCAATGCTGCCATTAAATCGCGCGTTGTCTCGGTCCCCAACACAATCCAACACATCACCAGTGACATCGGAAAAAATGCCAAGGTGATGAGCTGTACGAGAAAAAATTCAAGATACCGCATGGTCAAAAATGGATTGGTCCGCGGCCGTTGCTCGGTCTCTTCACTTCTCACCTGCATTAGGAGCCAAACCGCCGTGCAGACAATGTGAACCATGGCATGATGAAAAACCCAGCCAAAAACC
>CAJXNQ010000041.1 GCA_913057215.1 uncultured Gammaproteobacteria bacterium | reverse complement strand
GTTGCAACTCGGGGCGGAAACCTGCAGATTGAGTGGCAAGGCTTGGGACACGATTTGTTGATGATTGGGCCCGCAGAATCCGTGTTTGAGGGAGAGTTTCGATTGTGAGCCTGACACCTGAACAAGTGGCTGACTATTTGGCAGCGAATCCTGAGTTCTTTTCAGACCACCCTGAGCTCGTGCGCAGCCTGAAAATCCCGACTGAGACCGGAACTGCCATTTCGCTGGTGGAATACCAACTCAAACAATTCAGAGAACACATCAAAACGCTTGAGCGTGAAAATGATCACATGATCGAGACGGCACGTATCAATAGCGTGCTCTTTGAGAAAACACGAAGCCTGGTGCTGGCGCTCCTCGATGCGCGTGACCTCGACGATCTGTCAGTCGTGCTCGATGAAAAGCTGGCCAATGGCTTTCACATCCCATGGGTGCTGTTGTTGCTGTCAGATCAGTTCGTTGTCCCCGACAGCCTGCAATTGATCCGGCCGATTGCGCGCACTGCCCTATTAGAAGGTGGACCCTTGGCAGCCGCTGTCTCTGAAAAGGAGCCATGGATCGGTCGATTGACACAAGCTCGGCGGGAAGCGCTATTCGCCGATGACGCAGGCGATGTGCAGAGCTGTGCGACTCTTGCCCTGGTGCGGGGCCATACCTACGGTTTACTCGCACTCGGTCATCCTGATCCCAGTCACTTTCAATCCAATCAAGACACGTTGTTTTTAGATCACATCGGCGAAGCACTGGCGATGATCCTACCTCGATTGCTGACGGTTGCTGACTGATGGCGACTCTCGGCGCATTTGTTTCAGAGTATCTTGAGGACATTCGCCGGACCCAAACAAAACGGCCGACCACCGTCGAGGCGTACTCACGGGATTTAGCGCAAGCCTGTGATTTTTTCGGGAAGGACACCGCGCTCGAGACGCTGGATGCGTTGGCCATCATTGGTTGGGTCCGACGTCTTTCCAGTCACCAGATCAGCGGGCGCTCGATCGCACGCAAATTGTCGGCACTGCGCGGGCTATTGCAGGAAGCGGTCGACCGGCGATTGATCCCGGCCAATCCAGCCGCAGATGTCCGCGCGCCCAAATCGCCCAAGCATCTTCCCAATGCGCTAAGTCCGGATGCCATGAGCCGGCTCTTAGACAGCGCCTATGATCGAACCGATCCAGAGGCAGTCCGAGATCAAGCCATTTTCGAACTGCTGTATTCATCCGGTCTCAGACTTCAAGAGGTCCTGTCGTTGACGGTCGATGATGTGCAGGCGCTGCAGGGCGAATTACGTGTCACCGGTAAAGGCAATAAAGAACGGATCGTGCCAGTTGGCCAGTCAGCGGCCAAGGCGCTGAATCACTGGATGACCTTGCGCGCCCAATTGGATCATCAACAGAGTCCACGCGTATTCATTGCCAAATCGGGACAACCGCTCGGTGCGCGTACCGTGCAACGACGCCTTGATGCGCGTGCGCGCGCAGCCGGCATGGATCAACACGTCCATCCGCATGCGCTCCGACACTCCGCTGCCACACACCTCCTCGAGTCCTCCGGCGATCTGCGCGCAATCCAAGAATTCCTCGGGCATGCAAGTCTGTCGACAACGCAAATCTACACACATTTAGACTTTCAACACCTAGCAGCTGTCTACGATTCCGCACACCCAAGGGCAAAACAGAAATCATGAATATCAAAGCGATCACTTTTGATTTGGACAACACTCTGTGGGAAACCGATGTCTCGATCTTAAACGCCGAGCAGGTCATGCAGGCACATCTGAGAGAGATCGCACCTGCAGCCTGGATGGCAGACTTCAGTCTTGAAACCTTTCGGGCCGTTCGCCAATCGGTGATCGAATCTGCACCTGAAATCGCACACAACCTGACGGTTGTGCGACGCGAAACCCTGGTGCGTTGGTTTGAGCAACAAGGCGCCAATCGAGACGAGGCAGAACACATGGCCGGTGAGGGATTTCGGGTGTTTTATCATGCTCGACAACAGGTTGACCCCTACCCGCTGGTTGAACACACGCTGCAACACCTCTCAGCACGGTTCCCATTGGCTGCCATCACCAACGGAAATGCGGACCTGATGGCCATGCCGCTGGGTCGTTATTTTCAGTTTTCACTGCAGGCATCTGACTTCCCAAAAGCAAAACCGGACCCGGTGATGTTCGAAGAAGCCATTCGTCGCTTGAACGTCGCACCCCATGCCTGCCTTCACGTCGGAGACGACCCCGATCATGACGTCACCGGCGCCCGCAATGCAGGCCTCAAAACCGCCTGGGTCAATACACGTCAGTTGTCACCTGAACTGGGCGCACATGCCGATCTGACAGTCACGCAAATCCATGACTTATTGGAGCACCTTTAGGCCACTCGATTGATCGGTGCGCCCTCGATGAAGGCCTCAAGATTTGCCTGCATGATGTCGACAATGCGCTGCCGTGATTCGCGACTGGCCCACGCAGAGTGCGGCGTAATGACGAGATTTGGATGCTTTAAATTCAGAAGCCTCGAGTTGGCAGGCGGGGGTTCAACAGCCACAACATCAAGACCCGCACCTGCCAAATGCCCGGATTCAAGCGCGTCGCACAAGGCATCCTCATCGACGAGTCCACCACGGGCGGTATTGATTAAAAACGAACCGGGCTTCATGCGCGCAAAGGCCGCTTGATTCATCAAGCCCGCGGTTTGTTCATTCAGGAGACCATGCAAACTGACAAAGTCTGACTGCTCAAGCACAGTCTCAAAGGGAACACGTGTGGTTCCATCGTCATACGTCACACCGTCCCGGCCCATGACCAACACGCGCATGCCAAAGGCTTCAGCCAAACGTCCCACAGCCTGTCCCAATTCACCGTAGCCAATCAAACCCAGGGTGCGGCCTGCCAAATCGATAATGGGGTAATCCATCAAGCAAAACATTGGGCTGTCAGACCAACGACCGGCTCTCACATCGTCGTGATAGCGAACGGCCTGCGTGGCGACCATCAACATTAACATCAGCGTGTGCTGACTGACTGAGGGCGTCCCGTAGCCTGCGACATTGCAGACAACAACGCCGTGATCGGCTGCTGCCGCTTTATCAACATTGTCTGTGCCGGTGGCTGAGACGAGGATCAGCTTTAAATCTGGATTCGATTCGAAATGGTGGCGTTCAAACTTCACTTTGTTTAAAAGCACCACATCAAAGCCTGCAATTCGCTCAATCACCTGATCAGGGGAGGTTGCATCATGGGTCTCAAAAACGGACGTGGATTGCTTGAGTTTCGTGAAATCAAGCTCATCGGGTTTCATCGACAGATAATCTAAAAAGACAGCCCGCATTATTGTGTTCTCATCATTGAAGGGCGGCTTAGTGTAATGCAATCGACAACAAAAAAAAGGGCGGCCAAGGCCGCCCAATCGCTCCGAGTGGGAGGTTAAGCTCGTTTGAATTCTGGGTAAGCTTCGACACCACAGTCGACCACATCAAGACCCAGATACTCCTCTTCTTCGGTGACACGGATACCCATGACCGCTTTGAGGATGCTCCAGACAATCAACGATGCGATGAAGGTGAATGCAAAGATCGAGACAATACCCAAGATCTGACCACCAAAGGTCGCGCCGTCATTGGATAGAAGCACTGCGAACAGTCCCCAGATACCGACAACGCCGTGTACTGAAATCGCACCAACCGGATCATCAATTTTCATCCGATCCAAAGCGAGGATTGAGAAGACGACAATCACACCACCGATCGCACCGATGATTGTTGCCAAGAGTGCGGCAGGTGCCAAAGGCTCAGCCGTGATGGCCACTAATCCAGCGAGGGCACCGTTTAAGGCCATCGACAGATCCGCTTTACCAAATAGGATTTTGGCAACGATCGCCGCAGCAATGGCGCCACCAGCTGCAGCCATATTGGTGTTTAAAAACACCTGGGCGACTGCATTGGCTTCATCGACATTAGACACCATCAACTCAGATCCGCCGTTGAAGCCGAACCATCCGAGCCAAAGGATAAACGTGCCAAGTGTCGCAAGCGGCATGTTGGCACCTGGGATCGCATTGACCTCGCCGTTCGGGCCATATTTGCCCTTCCGCGCACCCAACACAAGAACACCAGCCAGTGCAGCAGCCGCGCCACACATGTGCACAATGCCTGAACCAGCGAAATCGCTGAATCCTGCTTCTGACAAGAAACCACCACCCCAGCTCCAAGAGCCTTGGATTGGGTAGATGAAACCGGTGAAGATGACCGCAAAAGCAAGAAACGCAAAGAGTTTCATACGCTCAGCGACCGCACCTGAGATGATCGACATCCCCGTGGCGACAAACACAACCTGGAAGAAGAAGTCTGAACGCGCGGAGTAGTACGGTGCATCATCACCGCCAGCAAGCACGTCATCAACACTGTTTTCAGCGCCAATGAGGAAGCCCAGATCCGGCATGACACCGCCCCAGCTGTCATTGATGTACATGAGGTTGTAGCCGATCAGGAGATACATCACACTCGCGATCGCGTACAGCAGTACGTTTTTGGTCAAAATTTCGGTGGTATTTTTGGCGCGAACCAAACCGGCTTCGAGCATGGCAAACCCAGCTGCCATCCACATCACCAGTGCGCCTGATAAAAGAAAATAAAATGTATCGAGTGCGTAGGCCAATTGGGCCAGATCGCCACTCACGGTCGCTATATCGTTCACAATGACTCTCCTGCGAAGTGTGTCGTTGATCGTGTTGTCTAAATTTAAATTGCTTCGTTCCCAGACTCGCCGGTGCGGATGCGGATGGCTTGTTCGAGGTTGACCACAAAAATCTTGCCGTCACCGATCTTTCCGGTGTTCGCCGCTTTCGAGATGGCCTCGATCACTTGATCAACTTGGTCATCTGTTGTGGCCACTTCGATTTTCACTTTCGGCAGAAAATCCACGACGTATTCTGCACCCCGGTACAACTCGGTGTGCCCCTTCTGGCGACCGAAGCCTTTGACTTCTGTCACCGTGATGCCTTGCATGCCAATATCGGACAATGCTTCGCGGACATCATCTAACTTGAACGGTTTCACAACCGCCGTTACCAGTTTCATGTATTACTCCTTACTAACGAGACCCTAACGGGAGGACAAACCTCTCAGCAGGGTTCATTGCAGATCACGTGCCAACCAATCACTTCGCAGGAGATTGCGGGCTTTCAGGGAGTTTTACGTTCCTCAAAGCACCGAAATTGCGCACTCGATGCACTGTAACGACTTTCAAAGCACTAAAACAGTGCGACCATCGAGAGATGAAATTCTTCGAGATCACCCGCATGATTGAGAAAACAGCAGAGGAGACCATCATGCTGAATCGCGACACACTCAATGACATGGCCACCAAGATTTCAGAGGCGCTTCCTGAGCCTGCTCGCAAGATGCAGGCACAGTTTAAAAGCCAGGTTGAAGACATGATTGCCCAAGGCCTGAAAGACCTTCATGTTGTCACGCAAGATGAATTCGACCGACAAGCTGAAAAACTGTCAAAAGCCGAAGCCAAGCTTGCTGACCTCGAGGCACGGCTGGCAACACTGGAAAAGACAGACAGCTAAGACCACCTCTTCTGCAAAAATACTGTATATAATAACAGTATGTTTGCAGAGCTGTGTTGCACTTCAAATTTCACATTTTTAACCGGCGCATCGCATCCGGATGAGCTTGTCGCACGTGCACATCAATTGGGATATGCAGGTGTTGGCCTGACCGATGAAGCCTCTGTCTCAGGCAGTGTTCGCGCGCACATCTGCGCTGAGGCATTGGGGATCCCATGTGCGCACGGTGCGCGATTTCTAACTGAAGAAGGCATCGAGCTGACCTTGCTTGCACCGGATCGTGAAGCATGGGCTGAGCTTTGCAGCCTGATTTCACTCGCGCGTCGTCGCGCCGATAAGGGGTGTTATCAACTGAGCCGACGTGATTTGATCAGCCGCACTGATCATGTGCTGTGCCTGTGGCATCCAGATCCGTGGTCTTTACACTGGACCCAAGATATCGAAGCGTTGCAGCATGCGTTTCGAGGTCGATTTTGGATTGCAGCACACCTTCCAGAGAGTGGACTGCAAGCACAGCTGGCTGAGCGTATCGATCTCACAGCCTTCGAGTGGAACCTTCCTGTTGTAGCCACACAGCGTCCGCTCATGCACATCCGACAACGTCTGAAACTTCAACATACGCTGACTGCGATTCGGCTCGGCCAACCACTCACCGAGATTGCAGACGCTTTAGAGCGCTCCAGTGAGCGGGTGTTATTAGATCAAGGCGCACTGAAAGAACGCTATCCTGAGGTGTGGCTGACTGAATCCCTCAATCTACTCGACCGGTTTCATTTCAAGCTGTCTGACCTTCGCTATGAATACCCGCGCGAGATCTGTCCGCCGCATTACACCGATGAACACGCCTTTTTGCACGATCTGGTCCAAGAGGGAGCGCACACGCGCTGGCCTGAAGGGATTCCCGAGTCAATCCAGACACTGATTGCCAAAGAATTGGCTCTGATTGAAGAGATGCGCTACGCCAGTTACTTTTTGACCGTCCACGATATTGTCGCATTCGCACGCTCACAGGGCATTCTCTGTCAGGGACGTGGTTCAGCAGCCAATTCGGTGGTGTGTTATTGCCTCTTCATCACTGAGGTTGATCCAAGTCGCGTTTCCGTCCTATTTGAACGCTTTGTGTCTAAAGAGCGAAACGAACCGCCAGACATTGACGTTGATTTTGAGCATCACCGTCGAGACGAAGTCATCGCCTATATTTATCAAAAGTACTCCCGGGAACGGGCCGCCTTGGCGGCTGCCATCATCACCTACAAAAAACGCTCTGCGATTCGTGATGTCGGGAAGGCACTGGGTCTGCCGCTTGATCTCATTGAAGCGTTGTCAGGCAGTCTTGCGTGGTGGGATCACAAGGACGCCATGCTGAATCGATTTTCCGAACTCGGTATTGATCCAGAAGGGCCCAAGATTCAGCAACTGGTTGAATTAGTCACATCGATCCTTGGGTTCCCTCGGCATTTGACTCAACACGTTGGCGGATTTGTCATTTCACAGGGTCCGCTGTCTGAACTCTGCCCCATCGAGAATACCGCCATGGCGGAGCGTACCTGCTTGCAGTGGGACAAAGATGACATTGATGCACTCGGCTTGATGAAGGTCGATGTTCTGGCTTTGGGCATGCTGAGTGCCATCCGCGGCAGTCTTGAATTGGCACGCAATTATCAGACGATGCATCAACCTGCCTCTGGTCCCTATCAGCAACCACCCATGCAGGTGGCTGACATCCCACCTGAAGATCCAGCCGTGTATGACATGCTCTCAACAGGTGATGCCATTGGTGTGTTCCAGGTCGAATCACGGGCACAACTGGCCATGCTTCCGCGCCTTCGACCCAAAACGTATTACGACCTGGTGGTCGAAGTCGCCATCGTACGACCCGGGCCGATTCAAGGCGACATGGTGCACCCCTATCTCAGACGACGGGACGGCATTGAGGCTCAAGAGCCGCAACCCAAAGAGATTGCCGCAGTCCTAGATCGCACACTCGGAGTGCCTATTTTCCAAGAACAGGTGATTCAGTTGGTCATGGTGGCAGCCGGCTTCTCAGCAGGCGAAGCCGATGCGCTCAGGCGCGCCATGGCGACCTGGAAAGGAGGACAAGGGCTCAGCCATTTCCATGAAAAGATCATCCAAGGCATGCGCGATCGCGGACACGATCCTGAGTTTGCCTCCAGGCTGTGCCACCAAATTGAAGGGTTTGGTAAGTACGGATTCCCTGAGTCCCATGCAGCAAGCTTTGCGCTGTTGGTCTACGTCTCAGCCTGGCTCAAATGCCATATGCCCGCCGCCTTTTACTGCGGTCTTTTAAATGCCCAACCCATGGGGTTCTATACCCCCTCTCAATTGCTTCAAGATGCAGCGCGCCATGACATTACGATCTTACCAATCGATGTCAACGCCTCAGATTGGCTGTCCACACTCGAGAAACACACTGATCAACCGGCGATTCGACTGGGCATGCACCTCATCAAAGGCTTACCCAAGGATGTGGGCGAACATATCGCCGGTGTCCGACACGCCCCGTTTCTGCATTTAAATGACTTCAGACAACGCACAGGATTATCCGCCGGACACCTTGAAGTGCTTGCAAGCGCACATGCCTTTCGAGACATCACAGACAACCGCTTTGACAGTTTTTGGCAACTGGGGGATCAAGAGTCGCAACTGCCTCTTTTTCATGGACAACAGACACAAACCGATTTCACACCCAAACAGCCACACCTTGGGGAAACGCTGGTCGCTGATTACCGAGCCACTGGACTCTCACTTGAAGCCCACCCCATGGAGCTATTGCGGAGTCAGGCTGTCTTTCAACACTGCAGAAAGTCATCCGAACTGGCGCGATTACCACGACACCCAGACCTCCGTATCAGCGTGGTGGGTATTGTTGCCACCCGACAGCGCCCTGGATCGGCCTCAGGCGTTGTGTTTCTCACGCTCGAGGACGAAGACGGCCAAATCAATGTCATCATTTGGCCCAAATTGGTTGAAACCTATCGCCATGAAATCTTAGGCAGTCGACTGCTCAAAGTGCAGGGACAGGTCCAGGAATCACACGGTGTCATCCATGTGATTGCGGAGACATTAGAGGATGTCAGTGCATGGCTCGGTGAACTCACACCGAGCACACGCGATTTTCACTGAAGGTATTGATCCACTCGAGCAATCGCCGCTTCAGACAGATCACCCAGTGCTTCATCGAATTCGAGCTGGCGAATGACGTGGGTATGCCGTGCTTT
>CAJXNQ010000040.1 GCA_913057215.1 uncultured Gammaproteobacteria bacterium | reverse complement strand
GCTGTGTCCGCGCAGTGGACAACGCTCTTTGAAGCGCTCGATTTTGACGACGGCAACCAGCAAGCACGCTGGTCTGAGGAAGTTGAGCGGCGCCTTAAAGAAAATGGCTTGACCTATCAAGCGCATACCTCCAAGCACCATGAAAACCGCCAAGGACAACTGGACGTTGTCCCCTACTTACTGGATGAGACGACCTTTCAGGGATTGGCTCAGGGCCTGTCGCAGCGCGTTCGGCTGTTTGAGGCCTTACTGGGGGATGTCTATGGTGAGCGGCATTTGCTGGCCGACGGCTCGATTCCGGCAGATCTGCTCTACGCCAACCCAGAATATCTCATTGAAGCGCATCAATTCAGTCCAGCTGCGCCGTGGGTGCGTTTTTTAGCACACGATTTGATGCGCGACTCCCACGGGCAGTGGTATGTCTTGGGGCAGAGTACGCGCGCTCCAGCCGGGCTTGGTTACGTGCTTGAGCGACGACTGATCATGTCGCGTGTCATGGGCTATTTACTGAGGCGGATGTCGGTGAAGCGGTTGTCTGGATTTTTCCGAACGCTGCGCACCTTTTTGCGAACCGACAGTCGTGATCAGGATCTCTCTGTACTTCTGACACCGGGTCAGGCCGTTGAGAGTTACTTTGAGCATGCATTTCTGGCCAACCACTTGGATTACACCCTCGCTGAGGGTGACGACCTCACCGTGCGGGGCAACCGGTTGATGCTGAAAACCTTGAGTGGCTTGCGGCCGGTGTCGGGTGTGTTGCGCCGGGTTCCGGATGCAGACATTGATCCACTGGAATTGTCGTCTGTCAGTCGTCAAGGCACCCCTGGAATGATGGATGTGGTCCGCGCAGGCGGCGTCACCATGGCAAATCTTCCAGGCTCGGGTCTCATCGATTCACCCTTGTGGATGGGTCGACTGGAAGGCCTGTGTCAGAAGTTACTCGGTGAGGATCTGGCGCTGAAGTCAGTGCCTGCACTGTGGCTCGGTGATGTTGACGAACGCGCGGAATTAATGGGGCTTTGGCCCCACGTGTTGGTGCGTCACGGCAGTGCCTACCCAGCGGGTGAATCCTTTGTGGTTGCTGAGCTGTCTGACTCAGAGCAAGCGCGTCTGCGCACACGGATCGAATCAGATCCGGCAGCCTGGGTCGGTTGGGTGCCCATGGATCTCGAACAGATCCCGGTGGCCAATGGATCGACTCGGACGGATGCCCATGTGGTGCTTCGACTCTACACCGCGCAATCCCAGGATGGGCGGATCGACGTGATGCCAGGCGGGCTTGCCAGTTGCAACCACGATCCCGCGTGGGCGCAACTCAGGCCCAACACGCCCGAGCGCTATAAAGATTTGTGGGTGACCGGCGATGAGCCGGATAACCAATTGTCGATGTTTGCTGAGATGGATGCGCCGACCGTTGGGCCGACAGATCAATCCATGACGCCCTCGCGGGTCGCCGATGCGATGTTTTGGCTTGGACGGTATCTTGAACGCGCCGACTGTCTGACCCGGTTGGTTCGTGAAGTCTTAAACGGTGCTATTGATGTGCGCCTTGAGCGTCAACAGGCAGCACTGTGGCTGCTTGGCGCGCAATTACCAATTGAAGAGATTGAGACGGAGCAACTGGCAGATGTGGTGCATCAGCACATTTTGAGTCGGACTGCACCCGGTGGGTTGGCTGAATTGGTGATGGCGATCATGCGCAATGCCCGCGCCACCCCAGATTATTTAAGCGATGACGCCTGGCGTGCCTTGGTCAATCTGGAACAGATGGTCGAGCGAATTGGCTGGATGAAGCAGGCCGATGCCGGTCGATTACTCGATCAGGTGGATCTGATTTTAATGCAGTTGGCGACCTTCTCAGGACTCACCAATGACACCATGAGCCGGACCTTTGCCAACCGATTTATGGACATCGGCCGACACTTAGAGCGCGCCTCGAAAACATTGATCTTATTGAACTATGCATTTCAGACCCTCAAAGCATCCGATATCAACCAATGGGAAATGGTGCTTGAGGTCACAGACACCGTGATGACCTATCGCAGACGCTATCGGACGCGTTTGCATCCAACAGCCATCTTGGATTTGTTGTTATTGGATGTGGAAACGCCGCGGTCAATCGGTTATCTCGGCCAACGCATTGAAAGCCAAGTCAACGCACTGCCCGTGCAGTCGATGGGGAGTCGTAAAACCCAGTTGCAACAATTGGCCTTTGGCATCCATGCCGGTTTGCAGATGGCATCCGCAGATGACTACATGACCGCACAAGGTGGCCCGAAGAAGCCTCTATTCGGACATCTTGACCAATTGATCGAGCAATTGGCAGGGCTCAGTGAGGCCATGACTTTGGCCTATTTCAGTCATGCCGATGTGCCCCAGCAATTGGTGAAGGTGGGTCGATGAAGTATCGGATTCGGCACAAGAACCGCTACCACTATGGTGCGTCTGTCAGTCTCTGTCACAGCCAAGCGTGTCTGATGCCCCGTGATACCCTGAATCAGCAGGTGTTACAGGCGCGCCTGACGGTCCTGCCGGTGGTGGAGGAAATCCGCGAGCGGACGGATCTATTCGGTAACCGGATCACACGCTTTTCTGTGGAAACCTTGCATGCGGAGCTGACCGTCCTGGCTGAGTCCGAAGTTGAAGTGCGCCCGGTCAAACAGGAACTTGGAGCGACCCGTGCCTGGGATGAACCCGGGGTCGTGCCGCCAAAAACACGGTTATTTTTACGCCCAAGCCTGTATGTGCCCGATGGGACTGCCGAGATCCAAGCCTTTAGCGATCGCTTTTTTACTCCGGGCCGAGATCTGCTCGATGCAGTTGGAGAGCTCAATCGCTATATCTTTGAGCACTTCGTCTATGACCCCGAGTTCAGTGATGTGGAGACGCCTGTGAATTTGGTGTTGGCTGAGCAACGCGGTGTCTGTCAGGATTTTGCGCACCTGATGCTGGCCGTTTTGCGCGGTCGAGGATTGGCGGCTCGGTACGTGTCTGGCTATCTGGAAACAGATCCACCGCCGGGTCAGCCCAAACTCTTGGGTTCTGATGCCTCGCATGCGTGGGTCTCTGTCTTTGTCCCTGGCACAGGCTGGATTGATTTTGACCCAACCAACGGACTCAGACCCTCTGAGCGTCACATGACGCTGGCCTGGGGGCGAGATTATGCCGATGTGGTCCCTTTGAAGGGCCTGATGACTGGTGGCAGTCAACATGGCCTCGAGGTGTCCGTGGACGTGATCCCGATTGATTAATGCGTGATGGCCTCTGCCAGGGCCAAAATCCGCTCTGCGTCGCGGACGTGTAAGTGTTCAATCAGTTGCCCATCAAGTACACACAGCCCTTGGCCATCTGCGGTGGCGTGCTGCCACGCATCGACAATGCGCCTCGCCTGATTGATTTCAGTGTCACTTGGACTGAAGACCGCGTTGGCTGTGTCGATTTGCGATGGATGTATGAGCGTTTTGCCATCAAAGCCGAGAGATCGGCCGTCCATGCATTGTGCATGCAATGCGGCCTCATCGTTGAGATCCAGACAGACACCATCCAACACATCAATGCCTGCCTCGCGGGCAGCCAGTACACAGAGGGCACGCGACTGCATCAGCCCGGCATGCGCGTTAAGAGGGAGTCTGAGGCCTTGGCTGAGATCTGAGGTTCCCATGATGAGTACCGACACGCGTGGATGTGCCTGACACAGGGCTCGGCTGTCTAACACACCGCGTGGTGTTTCAGCCATCAGCCACAGTGCGGTGGTCTCTGGGTATCCAAGTCGATCCATGTCGGCTGCCAGTGCCTGGATCTGTGATGCGGATTCGGCTTTTGGGATGACCAGTGCCGTGCATGAACAGGCAGCAAAAGCCTCGAGATCATCGGTGTGCCATGGCGTGTCTGTTGCATTGATGCGAATGGCCACTTCACGATGTCCAAACCCACCTTCGGTCAGTGCAGCAACAGCGGTTGCGCGGGCGGTTGGTTTTGCATCCGGTGCAACCGCATCTTCCAAATCCAAAATCAGTGCGTCGGCCTCCAACTGCCGCGCCTTTTCAATTGCACGGGTGTTGTCTGCAGGCATGAATAATACGCTGCGTCTGAGTCGGATCCCGGTCATTAGGGTGAGGGATTTGGATATCGGGTGTGCACGGCCTCGATGTCATCCAAGACAGCTTGGCTTAACACCTGTGCATGGGTGTTGATGTTTTCTTCAAGCTGCTCGATCGACGTCGCCCCAATGATATTGGAGGTCACAAAGCCACGCGTGGTGACAAAGGCCAGTGCCATCTCAGTCAGTGTGAGTCCATGCTTTGAGGCCACCTCGGCATAGGCTTCCGTGGCGGCCACCGCCTGCGGGTTGGAATAGCGGCTGAAGCGATCAAATAACGTCAGACGCGCACCCTCGGGTTGTTGGCCACCCAGATATTTGCCAGAGAGGACACCGAAGGCCAGTGGTGAGTAGGCCAGAAGACCCACCGCTTCGCGATGTGCGATTTCAGCCAGGCCGATCTCAAAGGTCCGATTCAACAATGAATAGGGGTTTTGAATGGAGGCGACCACAGGCAGCCCCTCGCGTCGTGCAATCTCTAAAAAGGTCATTACACCCCACGGCGTCTCATTGGAGAGACCAATGGCACGGATTTTTCCCGATACGACCAGTGCCTCCAGCGCAGTCAGGATCTCGTCAATGGGGGTTTCGGGGTGATTCTCAGCGTGGGTGTAACCAAGGCGTCCGAAGTAATTGGTGTTGCGATCTGGCCAGTGCAGTTGATACAGATCCACATAGTCGGTTTGTAAACGCGTCAGTGAGTCATCAATGGCCTGGTTGAGATAGTCTGCAGTGTGGCGCGGGCCACCGCGAAAATACTTGACCCATTCCCCGGGTCCGCAGGCCTTGGTGGCGAGGATCAGATCATCGCGACGTCCGCGCTTGGCGAGCCAAGATCCAATGTATGTCTCGGTCCGGCCTTGGGTATCCGGCTTTGGTGGCACCGGATAGAGCTCGGCTGTGTCAATGAAATTGATATCGCGCGTGTCGCAGGCATACGACAACTGCGCGTGCGCCTCGGCCTCTGTGTTTTGCTCACCCCAGGTCATGGTGCCTAAGCAGAGACTCGTGACTTCGATTCCAGTGTTGCCAAGTGGCCGTGTTTCCATTGCTGTGTCGCCTTGTCAGTGGTGGGTCTCAAGAACCTGATGCATTCGGTCCAGTGCTTTGTGTAGCGTGGTGGGGTGGCAGCCAAAATTCAAGCGACAGGCCTCGGGATCACCAAAGGGTCGGCCATCCGACAGCCGGACCCCACCGCGTACAAAAACATCGGCCAATCGATTTTGGCCTGTGGGTAAGGTCTGACTCGAATCTGAGCGCTCAATCCAGGCCAAAAAGGACGCATCGCCCGTGGAGACTGTAAGTTCGGGATGCTCAGATGCCCAACTGTGGACTCTGTCGCGATTGGCTATGAGCGCCTCAATCAGCGCGGCATGCCATGACCACCCCTCACGCAATACAGCCTCAGTGATTTGATAGGCCAGTGGCGTGACATGTGGCATCGCGTGCAAGATGCGTTCAAATCGATGCCGTGTGTCGGACTCTGGAATGATGGCAACAGCGCACGGAAAGCCCGCCACATTGAATGTTTTGGTTGCTGCCATCAGCGTGATCGTCGGTTGATCTGGCTCTGCGAGTTGACCGATTGGGACATGTGGTTTGCCGTTTAAACCGAGATCTGCCCAAATCTCATCTGAAATCACCAGTGTTTGAGTGTCACGCGCACGTTCCAGTGCGCGTGTGAGCCAGGTATGACTGTACATGGCGCCACCCGGATTGTGTGGATTACACCACAGTAGGGCGGACGGCCCGCGTGGTTGATTCAAAGCAGATTCGAGCGCGCCGGTCACTGGCAATAGACCATCAGGCGTCTGAGTGAGTTCGACGCGGTGCGTGATCAATCCGGCCTGTTCTGGAATGGCATGGAAATACGGATAGGCCAGATTGGGTACAACCACCTCCCGGATGTCGGGGTGTGCCAAGAGCGCCAGGCGCATTGCGGGTACGACACCTGCAACCGGAACAATCCAATCTGGATCAATCTCCCAGTCGTGTCGAGTTGCCAAATGCGCGACCCAGGCATCGCGAAAACTTCGAGGCTCGTGCCCGTACCCAAAGACCCCGTGGTCGAGGCTTCTTTGGATCACTGAGGCAACACACGGCGGTGGCGCGCAGTCTAGATCTGCGACCCAGAGAGGCAATTCGGTCTCCGGGTAGGTGTCCCACTTGAGGCTTGCATGCAAACGCCTCGAGGTGGGATCGGGGTGCCAGTGCATCAGCCGGCGAGCCGCCGGTACTTGACCCGTGTGGGGATGATCTCACCACCCAAGCGTTTCTTTCGGTCGTCTTCATACTCGGTGTAGTTGCCATCGAAGAAGGTCACCTGTGAGTCACCCTCATACGCCAAAATATGTGTCGCGATGCGGTCTAGGAACCAACGGTCGTGCGAAATGACAAGGACAGTTCCCGGGAACGCCAACAGCGCTTCTTCGAGTGCCCGAAGTGTTTCCACGTCGAGATCGTTGGTCGGCTCATCGAGGAGTAAGACGTTCCCGCCTTGTTTCAATGTTTTTGCCAGATGCAGTCGATTGCGTTCACCGCCTGATAAGTCTTTGACGAATTTTTGCTGGTCACCGCCTTTGAAATTGAAGCGGCCGAGGTAGGCCCGACTTGGGATTGAGTAGTTGCCAACGGTGATGATGTCTTGTTCGTCTGAGACTTCTTGCCACACTGTATGGGAGCCATCCAATGCATCGCGGGATTGATCCACATAGGCCAACTCGACGGTGTCGCCCAAGGTGACCGTCCCAGAATCAGGCGTCTCTTCTCCAGTGATCATTTTAAAGAGTGTGGATTTACCAGCGCCGTTGCCACCGATGATGCCAACAATGGCACCGGCTGGAATGGCAAAGCTCAGATTCTCAATCAGCATCTTGTCCTCAAAGGCTTTACTCACCTGATCAAACTCGATGACTTGATCGCCCAAGCGGGGTCCTGGTGGGATATAGATCTCTTGGGTTTCGTTGCGTTTTTGGGTGTCTTGGCTTTGCAGTTCTTCAAAGGCCTTCAAGCGTGCCTTGGATTTGGTTTGCCGGCCTTTGGCATTTTGCCGCACCCATTCAAGTTCGGATTTGATGGTTTTCTGCCGTGCATCCTCTGCTTTTTGTTCCTGCTCGAGGCGACTTTCTTTGGCCTCAAGCCAGGTCGAATAATTGCCCTCAAACGGAATACCACGACCGCGGTCGAGCTCAAGAATCCAACCGGCTGCATTGTCGAGGAAATAGCGATCGTGCGTGACGGCCACCACGGTGCCATCAAAATCCACTAAGAAGTGCTCAAGCCAAGCGACCGATTCGGCATCCAAATGGTTGGTAGGCTCATCGAGTAACAACATGTCTGGTTTTTGCAGCAATAAACGACACAGTGCGACACGGCGTTTCTCACCGCCTGACAGATGCTCAATGGTGGCATCCCAAGGAGGCAGTCGGAGCGCATCGGCGGCTTGTTCTAGCATCCGATCGAGCTCCCAACCGCCGACCGCGTCAATTTGATTTTGCAGTTCGCCTTGCTCCATCAACAGGTCGTTCATGGCGTCATCGTCCATGGGCTCGGCAAAGGCGGCTGAGATTTCGTCAAACCGAGTGAGGAGTTGTTTGATTTCACCCACGCCTTCCTCGACGGCATCGCGCACCGTCTGTGTCGGGTCGAGTTGAGGTTCCTGCGGCAGATAGCCAACATTGATTCCCGGCTGCGGACGGGCTTCACCCTCAATCTCGGTATCAAGTCCCGCCATGATTTTCAAAAGCGTTGATTTACCGGAGCCGTTGAGCCCGAGAACACCAATTTTGGCGCCCGGGAAAAAGGACAGTGAGATGTCTTTTAAAATTTCGCGTTTGGGTGGGACAATTTTGCCAACGCGGTTCATGGTGTAAACAAACTGTGCCACGAATCGAAGTGCCTTGTGTTGAAATCAGAAGCTCATAAGTGTGCGTGCTTCTGCTGCATAACTCAATCACCGATCAATCGGATTGGAGCGCTGAGTTGTGTCATCATGAGAACATCGTGCGGATGGCTTTCGGGCCACGGAGACAATGGGAGAGGCATGCAAATTGTTCCGGTTTTTGGCGGGCCGAAAACACCGCCAGCGCTTTGGTGGATCACCGGTCTTTTGTTGGCCCTCGAGGGTCTCTTTCAGTTGTCGGATCACGGATGGCTGGGTCTCGATCTGAGAAGTCTGGCGATTTCCTATGGCGCCTTTTGGGATTTTTTGTTCCCGCCAGGGAGCGTGCATCAAGCGCTGTATCCGGGGCAGGCCTATCTGATGCTGGTGACCCATGCGCTCTTACATGCCGGGACCCTGCACGTGGTCATGAACGCAGTCATTTTCTTAGCCTTGGGTAAAACGCTGGCCCTTCGTTTTGGCGTCCAATGGGTCCTGATCACCGCGGTCCTCGGGGCCGTTTCAAGTGGTGTCATGTTTGGACTCCTTGAGGACACGGCCGCCCCAATGGTGGGCGCATCGGGAGTCGTCTTCGCGTTTTTGGGATTGTGGCTCTACTGCGCGCGAGAAGATCAGCGACGACTTGGTCAACAAGCCCGATCGATCACTTCAATCGTCGTCGGCTTAGTGATTGTGCATATTTTGCTGCATGTCTTTACAGGCGGTCTGATCGCGTGGCAAGCCCATCTCGGTGGGTTTTTGGCTGGGTTTTTCATCATGCCATGGTTCACATTGTCTGCACGGCGGTTTGGCTCCTAATGCAGGTGAGAA
>CAJXNQ010000039.1 GCA_913057215.1 uncultured Gammaproteobacteria bacterium | reverse complement strand
CTGACAGGCTCACCCATCGCCTGTGATAACCCCTGATTCATCGAATCAATCGCAGTGGTTGCACAACCTGCCAAGCTGAGCGCACCGACAAGAAACACACCATTTACAAAACGCATGACACCACTCCTCTTTCAAGTTATGCGTTAAGACTACGCCTTCTATTGAAATTAAAAAGACCAGACCGATGAAGATTATATGACTGGAGAGGACTCTAAAATGAAAGCATTTAGACGCCAGTGTTTTGCAATTGCGATCAGCCTTCTTGGCGCCCTGAGTCTAGGGGCATCGGCGGCACCCACACCACAGGTCATCCTCAATGATCTTCAAAATCCCTGGTCTCTGGATTGGCTGTCACCGACTGAGGTGTTGATCACTGAGCGACCTGGGCGCCTCCTTCGCGTCAACCTGGATACCGGTCAACGCATTGAGATCCAAGGTCTTCCGCCGGTTGCCGCTAAAGGTCAAGGCGGACTCTTTGATGTCCGCCTGCAAAGCGTTCAAGGCACCCAATGGGTGTACCTCTCCCTCGCGGGGCCTGGGCCCAATGGAGGACTTGGCACTGAAGTGTGGCGCGGTCAATTGACGGATTCGACCCTGACAGAACTCGAGCGATTGTTTGTGATGTCGAACAAAACGTCCTCCGGGCGCCATTTTGGGGGGCGGCTGGTACTGACGGATCAGCATCTGTTTCTCACCTTGGGTGACCGAGGTGATCGGCCGCGCTCACAGGCACTCGATGATCATGCAGGCTCAGTCATCCGTCTGAACCTCGATGGCTCGATTCCCGAGGACAATCCGTATGTACGGACTCAAGGTGCGAAACCTGAGATCTTCAGTATCGGCCACAGGAATCCCCAAGGCGCAGCCCTTCACCCCGTCAGCGGTGCCCTGTATATCCATGAACATGGACCTCAGGGCGGCGATGAAATCAATCGTGTTGAAGCCGGCCAAAACTACGGCTGGCCGGTCATTACCTACGGGCGAAACTATGGGCTTGGAACACCGATCGGCGAAGGCACTGAAAAAGCAGGCATGCAGCAACCGCTTCTGTATTGGGATCCGTCCATTGCGCCCTCTGGGATGGCTTTTTACACCGGAGATCGGATTCCTGAGTGGACCAACAGCCTGTTTGTCGGCGCGCTCAAGGCACAAATGCTAGTACGCCTTGAAATGGATCAGGGCATCCCGAAACAACGCGATCGATTGTATCAGGGAGAATTCGGGCGCATCCGTGACATCCGCCAAGGACCCGACGGCGCCTTGTATTTGCTGACCGACTCAGGCCGTGGACTGCTGGTCCGGATCGATGGTGATTGACTGACTCACCTCGAGGACTGGAATCTGGCGTCGCGCACGGCGCACGGCCGCTCGATCGAGATCGACGGTCAAGACACCCGGCTCGTCTTGAAGCTGGCCGAGACACTCCCCCCACGGACCGAAGACCACAGAGTGGCCAAAGGTTTGACGGCCCTCTTGGGTTTCACCGCATTGGGCGGCCGCGACGACAAAGGCGCCGTTTTCAATGGCCCGGGCACGAAGCAGTGTCAGCCAATGCGCCTCTCCTGTGGTGCGAGTAAAGGCCGCGGGCACCAACAGACAGTCCGCGCCTGCCTCGGCATAGGCACGATAGAGCGCAGGAAATCTCAGATCAAAACAGATGGAATGCCCGACAGACAGATCACCGACCGTGCTTAAAAGCGGTCGACTGCCGGGCGTAAATAACGCACTTTCCTGATACCGCTCACCGGTCTCGAGGGTGACATCAAACAAGTGCATCTTGTCGTAAACACCGACAATTTGACCGGTTGCATCAATCACCAGTTGCCGGTTTTTAATCTGCCCATCAATGTGCATGATCAGTGAACCCACCACCAGCACCACACCCTGGCTGCGTGCGAAGTTCATCAACCAGTGTACGGGCTCAGATGTCATGGTCAGCGCGGCCGCGCGCGAGCGGGCTTGGCTGTTTGATAAAAACAGTGCGCATTCAGGCAATAGGATGCAGTCTGGGGACGCCTCAAGCGCTTCGAAAAGCAAAGGCTCAAGTCGAGATTGTGAGACCTCGAGATCCGCCTCAGCGGTGTATTGAAGACAACTGATCCGCATACGTCCTCCGATGGACGCATGCTAACACGGCTCTAGTACCGTGCAGGCACGTAGAGCTCACGCGGTAGATCGCTGCGCTCATAATCTGAGTTAAATACACGATCTGGCAATTCAACGGTCTCCCGCGGAATGTCCGTATAGGGCATCAAATCCAAAAAGTGCGCAATGCAATTCAAACGCGCGCGGCGTTTGTCGTTGGCTTCCACCACATACCAAGGTGCCTCGGCAATGTTGGTGCGCATGAACATGTCTTCCTTGGCCTTGGTGTAATCTTCCCAACGCACACGCGACTGAAGATCCATGGGAGACAGCTTCCACTGTTTCAGTGGATCATGAATGCGCATCATAAAGCGCAATTGCTGTTCTTCATCGGTGATTGAAAACCAGTATTTGACGAGGCGGATGCCCGAACGGACCAACATCCGCTCAAACTCAGGCGCATCATGCATGAACTGCTCGACCTGATCATCGGTAGCAAACCCCATCACACGCTCAACACCGGCGCGGTTGTACCAAGACCGGTCAAACAGCACGATTTCACCGCCAGAAGGCAGGTGATCGATGTATCGCTGGAAGTACCATTGGGTGCGCTCACGTTCAGTTGGCTTGGCCAAGGCGACGACGCGACAAATCCGCGGATTCAGCCGTTGTGTGATGCGCTTGATGACCCCGCCCTTACCGGCCGAGTCTCGCCCTTCAAACAAGACACACACCCGCTCGCCCGTGGCCTCGACCCAATCTTGGAGTTTGATCAGTTCAAGCTGCAGTCGAAGTAACTCTTTTAAGTATGCCCGGCGGTCCATCTCAGGCGGATGCGCAGCCTTATAAGCCTCCCGAACCTTTTTGGAAATCAGAACGTCGTCTTCAAGCTCGAGCTCGTACAGCTCATCAAACACGTCTTCCAGTTCAACCGCATCGTCCCAGCGGGTCGGTTCATTCGCTTCAGTCACAGCACACTCCTTGTTTTGGATTAAGAAACCACAGATCAATGACTATTGTGTGACAAGCTCAGTCCGAAACCCCGTCAACAGGACACGCACGCCGGTGTCTGTGTTCTCGATGGAGGGCTCAGCGCCCATGGATTCTGCGATCAAGCGGACCACATAGAGACCCAAACCCAAGTGACTGCCACTGGCATCATTGCGAGAGCCGGAAAACATCTGAAAAGGATCGATATCTTGAGACCGCTGAAATGGCGGCCCCTGGTTTTCAACCACTACATCGACCGAGGTGATCTGATCACGAAGGATCACCCGGATCCGCCCACCGGTTGGCGTAAAATCAACGGCGTTGTCCAATAATTTATCAAGCATTTGCTCAAATCTCAGATCACTGCCTGCGATCAAAAGAACGCCTTCGGGCTTGTCAATCTGCCAGATCAAATCGGGGTGGCTGATTTGCATGGTGTCGATTGCCGTTTGTGAAAGCGCACTCACATCGAACATCCGTGGTGTATCGGCGCGCAGCGCCTCCTCCAGACTGGCGGCCTCGGTCACTTGTGACAATGTCGATTCGAGTTTCTGGATGCCGCGCTCTGCAGTCGCGCGAAGCCGGGCTTGCTGCACCGGATCTGTCTCGTCCGACAATAGCTCGAGGCTGGTTTGGATCGCACTCATGGGGTTACTCAGTTCGTGGCGAAGCGTTCTTGGGATCCGCTCAAGAAACGCGGTATAGCGCGCCAAATCGTCGAGCACCTGCTGAATATCCCGGCTGAGGACGCCAACCTCGTCACCGCTGTCCGATTCAGTGAGCGCCGGGCTTTGACGGGCATGGCCGCGCCCATCCAGATAGCGTTTTAACTCATTGCGAAGCCGGGTAATACGCTCGGTCAGACGACTGGAATAAATTGACAGCCCACCGATTAAAACAACCAATACACCCAGTGTTTGCCAAGCCAGATTAAACAGTGCCTCCTGGGCTCGGCCGACAAGTGCGCTTCTGGTTGCACTCAACATCACATGCACGGTGTCGCCTTGATCTGTGACCACGGGCATGTTCAACATGATCGCATCCTCAAGAATTTGTATATCCGTCTGATCCCGATCGGCGGCCGTCAAAGGCACCTGCCCGTCTCCAGGCAAGGTATTTGCCAATATTTGGCCTGCATCCGTGACGACCATAATATGTTTTGAATCGGATGCCAGCCGCCGTGCAAGGGTCTGAATCCGTGGCAGCAACGATTGGATCTGAAATTGATACTGAGTAGTGTTTTCGGTGAACCCGGTGTAATCCCGCACACTCAACTGAATGGGCGCATCCAACAACTGTGTCACCGGAAGCGTCCACTCGATGCGGTAACCACCGGCCACCTCCCACCAAAAGGCATCAATCGGCTGTGGGCTGATTAACAGCGATGGCTCGATGGTTTGCACCTGAAATCGACCCGATGCTTCAGTGGCCAACTCAAATGCAAGCACCTCAGAGCCCTCTGATTGACGCACTGAGACTGCATCATGCGGGATGGGGGCTGCGCGGCCAAACTGGGGCTCGCGATACAACCGAGTGCGATCTGTGACTTCAAGCCCAAAGAGCAGTACGCCATCAAACTGACCAATTGTCAGCGCAATCTGGTCATCGCGAAGTTGTGGTGTCGGCTCAGGCCATTCATCAAAAAAGCCATCCAAGGTGGGCGCACGCAGCAATGGACTGGCGGCAAGTACAGTGCCAGCAGGCGGCGTTTGGATCCGCACTGTTTGAAGCTCTGCCTGTAGGATCTCAGCAAGTGTGCGCAAGGACTCGGTTTGTGCTTCGACTGCGAACCGCGTCAGTCGATCATAGGTCTGGTAGCCAAGCCAAGGCACCAGCGCCACCACGGGCACAAACAAAAACAGTTTGGTCCGTAAGCTCAACCTCATCCAGGCGGTGACTCCCAGCGATAGCCGGTC
Organism: uncultured Gammaproteobacteria bacterium; assembly: GCA_913057215.1. Taxonomy (GTDB): domain Bacteria; phylum Pseudomonadota; class Gammaproteobacteria; order Pseudomonadales; family Litorivicinaceae; genus HIMB30. The sequence continues at coordinate 4,040 of CAJXNQ010000039.1, read as the reverse complement.
CCATAGACGTTGACCAAGGCATCAAATGCAGGATCAATGGCTTTGAGTTTCCGTCGGATGTGTTTGATGTGTGTGCTCAGCGTATTATTCGTCACCACGGTTTGACGCGTTCGTTCGGCCAACTGATCAAAGCTCAAAACGGCTCCCTCTGCTCTGAGAAAGGCCTCCAAAATCGACAACTCCGTCACGGTCAGATTCACGGGCTGTCCTGCATAGGAGACCAAGGCCCGATCTGGGTCCACAACCAAGGGCCCATCTTGAAGCAGTGCCCCCTGACCGATGCGCCGTTGATTGGCACGCTTCAATACAGCCGCCACCTTTTCAACCAACAACGCAGTCGAAATCGGCTTGGTCAGATAATCCCAGGCGCCGAGTCGGAGCCCAAAGATCTGATCGATTTCATCCGTACGCGAGGTTAAAAAAATCACTGGCAATCCCGGAAAGCGATCCAGCAACCATCGACAGAGGGTGAATCCAGCATCCGGATCCTGTCCAAGGTGGATATCCAGTAACACGAGGCTTGGTTGTGATGCGAGCGCATGATGCACCTCATCGACGCGCTCATAGCCCGATACGCCAAAGCCCTTTTTACTGAGCGCATAGGTATAGTTTGCCAACTGATCGACATCATCCTCAATGACTACAATCTGTGCGTTCACAGCACCTCCAGTCCACTCAAAGCTCAGTTGCTCTCGCGCCCTGACCGCTACCATACCCCGTTTCGGATTTGGCATTCGATATCGGGTCCGATTGACCCAACTCGAGTATGATCTCACAGACTCTGTCATCACAGGCTCCAATGTGCGTAATTGAAACGACCTGCATCCGTTGCCGATCAAAGGGCACCAGGGGTGCCCTTGAGGCAACCGGTGCCTCATCGAATGGAATAAAGACCTTCATCATCGTGGCCTCGCTCAAAGCTCAATTGAATGTCCACCCGGCGGTCCAGTGCATTGGGGCCACACTGCGTGATCGCTGAGGCCTCCCGTTCACCGCGGGCCTCCGTACTCAGACGCTCAGATGCCATGCCTGCCTCAGTCAGCACATGCCCAACCGAACGCACCCGCGCATCACTGAGTGTCTCGTTGTAGCGCTTGCTGCCGGTGGCATCGGCGTGCCCCACCAAACGCACGGTGAGACCGTCAATGTCGGTTGAGGCTGCTGCAACGGTCTGTAATGCGCGTCGATATTCGGCTGCAGTCATGGCCGAATCCACGTCAAAATGCACCGCCACTGACAGATCACTGAGGAGGCGCTGAAAGGCGGTGATCTCGGCGTGTTGTTTGGCCTGAATGGCATTCAGTCGAGCCAATTCAGAGCGCGCTTGACTGATTTCAGAATGTAAGGCCGTGAGTTCTGCAGTTTTGGCCTTCAGTTGGCGATCAGTCACGACATCATGGCCCATCAATGTACCCAGGGTGCCGCCGACCACAACTCCGACGGGACCGGCGACGATTCCGCCAAGGGCTGCACCTGAACCAAATCCGATATGCTCGGGCATGCGCGAAGACGTTTCAGCGACCACGGGTGTGGCCAGTAACGCAGTGATCAATGTGAGTGTAGAGAATTTCATTTTAAGCTCCTTCAGTGTGTGTGGGAGCCATTAGAGCGCGGGTTCAGTTCAAGACATGGGAGTAATGTCGAGTAACTGATGGAGAAATGATGAACATCGCCATAGACAGAACACCACGCAGGTTCTAGCCTAATCACAGATCACATGGAGGTTCATATGCGAATAATAGCAACTCTCATCACGGCGCTCTCGATCACCACACCCGCTTGGGCAGCCGGTCACGGTCAACCGGTCGGGATTACAAGCACCCTGTCCTCGGTTGAAATCACTCAAGACGGTCGTGTTTTCACGATTGAGCGCAATCAGGACAATGACGCCGTCATCGTGGATGACTACGCGAAAACCTCGCGCCCCTGCCCACCCTTTTGCGTCCAACCCATGACCATTGCCCCGGGCGTTGAAACCATCGGTGAGCTTGAGATGATTCAGATGTTAGAGCAGCGCAACTTTGGCGAGCTTGATGCACTTTTAATTGACTCTCGCACGCCAGATTGGGCCGCCAAGGGCATGATCCCAGGCGCGATCAATGTACCCTGGACGACCCTGTCGTTGAGTAAGTCTGATGAATTCACCATTGCCGATGTCCTGGAAACGCAATTTGGCGCCATCGCACTGGACGGTTTGTGGGACTTTTCAAACGCCAAAACGCTGATTCTCTACTGTAACGGTCCGTGGTGTGGACAGTCTCCAACCAACATCCGGACGTTACTGACGCTTGGTTATCCGGCGCACAAGATCAAATGGTATCGCGGTGGTATGCAGGCTTGGGAAGGCCTCGGCTTCAATACGGTCAAGCCATAAACAAGGGGCGCAAGCCCCTTTTTTATGCGCATTTAGAACAGTAACTCGTCTTCAATCGCCGCCAACCCATCGCGTGCGCAGTCCTCATCCAAGTCACCACCTGGCGCCCCAGAAATCCCAATACCGCCAACCAAGGATCCGGCTGCTTCGATGGGTAAGCCACCACCGACCACCAATGCATTGCTTGCTTCCCGAATCCCCATCATCACAGTCTCAGGGGCCGTCGCCCGCTCAAGCTCTGACGTCGGAATCCGAAATGACAATGCGGTCCAGGCTTTACGTGTGGCGACCTCGACCGTATGCGGAGTGGCAAAACGATCGCGAATAAAAGCCTGCAGCAGTCCCGAGCGATCGACCACGGCAACCGCCACCTGATAACCGGCTTCATTACAGGACTCGCGCGCGGCATTGGCCAACGTTTGGGCCATTTCTGGCGTCAGCGAATTCAGAGAAAAGGTCGCTTCTGCCTGGCTGAACTGAGCCACAGGCATCAACAACAATCCCACCACACATGATTTCAACGCACGCATCTTGACTCCTTATTGTGATCACTGGTTGAACGACGTCACTGGAATATTCCGATCATTCAAGCACTGATGCAAATGCGCAATGTGTTGAGGCGAGATCTCGCAACAACCGCCGATGACGGTGGCCCCATGATCAATCCAGGTCAAAACATGGTCTGCGTAGGTCTCTGGATCCAGATCGATGCGCTGTGTGAGATCCTTCACCGTGCCCCCGGGCTGCAATGGCGCCACAGTCGTGAACCCGTTGGCGTAGGCGCCATACGCGCAGCCCATGGTTTTCAGAAGATCCAGTGCCGGCAGGATGGATTCGGGTTGGCTGCAATTGATCATGACAGCTTCAAGCGGACCCGCGGACAGCGCCTCAAGCGCTGATTCCAGTGACTCACCGGAGCGCAATCGGTTGGACCGATCATCCGCTAAAGTGATGCCCATCCGTACGGTGTGTCCGGCCTCAACCAAGGCGTCTCGTGCAGCCCGCATCTCGGCAATATTCGACATGGTTTCAACCAAAAACCCATCGACATGGTCCTGCTGAACAGCGATTAATTCCGCATACTCAATGCGCGCAGATTCGTAGGTTGGGGCCACCTCAGCCACGTAACTGGCCGCCAACGGTGGTAAACAGCCCATTTTTGAGAGGGTATGACGTGAGATTCCGGATTGTTCAATGGCCTGATCCAATAGTTCACTGGCTTGGCGATGTGTCGAAATCACGTCCTCGGCCATCCCATGATTCCCCATCCGCGTGGGGGTCGCCGTGTAGTTATTCAGGGTTAAGACTCGTGCGCCGGCCTCTAAAAATTCCCGATGCACATCAACCACCAGGTGCGGCTCTTCCCGCATGACCATGATCGACCACAGCGGATGTGGTTCTGACCGACTGGCTCTCAAGCTGATTTCTTGTCCCAGTCCGCCGTCGAGGAGTACTCGTGGGGTTGTTGCTAAATCACGCATTCGGTACTCCCTTTCAAAGCATCGCACTGTGCCACGTGTAATGCGAAAAAGAAATGCACAGAGAAATTGACGAATGCGGCTGAAATGCCTAACCTACGCGTCCTCGATTTGCGGGTATCGTATAAAGGCTATTACCCCAGCCTTCCAAGCTGGTGATGAGGGTTCGATTCCCTCTACCCGCTCCA
>CAJXNQ010000038.1 GCA_913057215.1 uncultured Gammaproteobacteria bacterium | reverse complement strand
TACGTTGACTTGAATCACAAAGGCCGCCAAATACAATGCCACGACAGCCACGTTCAGCGATAGGATGCTGAGCATTGAAATCTGAGACACATTGGGGGTTTTCATGAACGTGCGCGTACCAGTCTGGGATGTGTGGGTGCGGCTTGGCCACTGGGCGATTGTAGTGGCGATTGCATTCCAATGGTACTCAGGCGAGGACATTGGCCTCATTGACGCACATGCAACCGTCGGCATCTTACTCGCCGGCTGGGTGGTCTTTCGCATTCTGTGGGGCTTTGTTGGCCCTGAATATGCACGTTTTCAGACCTTCACGCCAAAGAGCCCACAGATGCTCTATCAAAGTATCGTACGACTGATTCGACGCGAATCCGAACCAACGCCTGGCCACAGCTTAATCGGTGGACTCGGCGTCTATCTGCTCCTCACACTCATTGGCATGGCGGCCCTGACTGGCATGGCCTCCACCGACGACATTTTCTTCGACGGACCCTTAGTTTCGGTCTTACCGCGTGTCTGGGTGGACTGGGCGTCCTCCAGTCATCACCTGATCACCAAACTGGTCTTCATTACTGCGGGACTGCATCTGCTCGCCATCGCCTATCACAGCCTCGCCATGAAAGAGCCACTGGTCAGCGGCATGATCCACGGCCAGAAACCAAGCCACGGTGTTCAATTGAGCCGACCTCGGGCCGACACGACCGCCATGCGCGTACGAGGTGCGCTCTTGATGGCGGCCTGTCTTGGCGGGAGCTACAGCCTGTTCGGTCTGTACTTGAGTTAACCCACTACGTCAGTCGGCGCGATAGTTGTCATGGCAGTTTTTACAGCTGCCACCAACGGCCTTGAAGGCCGGACCAATGCGTGACTGATCACCAGAATCCACCGCTGCCTTTAAATCACCAATCCGAGTCTCATAGGTCGAAAGCGCATCCGCAAATCCCGCTTGGTCTTCCCAGATCTTTGGCAATGCACGCGAGTCATCTGAGACGGATCCCTCCGGGAATGTCTCGGCTGCAAGCGGCGCAAGCGCGCTCAACCGCGCGGCTGCCTCTGCAAAACGCTCGGCATCCATTGGCCGCTTCTCGCGCACCATGGCGGCCATGACGTCGCCGAATTCGTGCTTCACGACCTGCCAGTAGCCTTTACGAAATGCAATTTGATCTTCAAGGTCACCTGCAAAAACAGGTGCACTCAATAGACTCACGATCAACCCAGTTGTAATTACACGCATCAAAATGTGTCCTTCTTTGTTAAAGTCTCATCACGCGAACATCGAGTGAGGACTGAGGCTTTGAATACAGGCGAACGTTGGCTTTTCAACCTGGCCGCCTTTGTGGTGGTGATTGCTGGCATTAAATCCGCCAGTCCGATCATCGTGACCCTCTTGGTCGCACTCTTTGTGGCCCTGGTCTCGGCACCGCTCTCCATTGGCTTACAACGCCGCGGCGTCCCCACGGTCGTTGCTGTACTCATTGTGCTGGTGCTGCTACTGGCCCTCATTGCCGGTTTAAGCGCGGTCATTGGTGGATCGGTCAACGCCTTTAGAGCTGCGATCCCAACCTATGAGGCCCGCATGGCCGAACAACTTGAGTCGATTTGGATTCTAGCGTCCAGTTATGACATTCCCATTGACGCAAATCAATTAAGGGACTCGGTCAATACATCCGGGGTGTTCTCGCTACTCTCAAATTTACTGGCTGCGCTTGGTAGCTTACTGACCAATGGCTTACTGATCATCCTCATTGTGGTCTTTATCCTCATGGAAGCCGCCTCGATGCCGGAAAAAGTCAGTGTGGCGTTGCAACGTGATCAGCAAGAGCCGTTTAAAGCCTTTGCACAATTCATGGCGCACTTAAATAAGTACCTCGCGATCAAAACCCTGGTCAGCCTGGCGACGGGCATTGTCGCTGCCGCTGCAATGCTCTATCTCGGCGTGGATTTCCCGCTGGTCTTGGGACTGATTGCCTTTTTACTGAATTACATTCCCACATTCGGCTCCATTCTCGCGGCGATCCCCGCTGTTATTTTAGCGTTTCTTGAATTCGGCCTCGGCATGGCCGGCATCACCACACTGGTCTATCTGGCAATCAATGTCATCTTAGGCAGTATCTTAGAGCCGAGACTGCAGGGCCGTGGGCTTGGCTTATCCCCCATGGTGGTCTTTCTCTCGATTATTTTCTGGGGGTGGTTACTGGGATTGGTCGGTATCTTACTGGCCGTTCCGCTGACTATGACGGCCAAGCTCGCCTTTGAAGAGTCGCCACGGTACCAGTGGTTGGCGATCTTACTGGGCCCAGAGCGCCCAGCGCGCGAGCACGTCACGCATGAGACTAATTCTCAGTAGAAATTCATGTTGCACCCGCTAACATCAACGCTCGGTCTAGGAGGCGTTTCAGAGTGACCACTGCCGAAATCGAAGAGATCATCATGCTGGTGTGTGTCACTGGCCTCGTCGGATACATGGGCTTTATTGTCTGGGATCTGGCGAAACGATCTGGAGCCGGCAAGCTTGGCTTATTTATCCTCTTGGGCGTACTGATGCTGGCGCCTGCTGTGTTTATTTTAAAAGAACTGGCGGTGCTCTTCATCGATCTCTAACGCAGAGGATGGAACCGACGTATGGATGCTCGCGCTTTTCTCGGATTGATCGCGCTGATGCCCGGTGTCGCAATTGCGGCCACTGGATCGACCACCCCCATTGATCTGACAGCTGCACCCGCGGGGATCTTGGCGATCATTGTCTTTGTCATCGCCTACAGCTGTGTCATCGGCGAAGAAGCGATCCACTTACCGAAATCAAAACCAGTCCTGATCGCAGCAGGCCTAATTTGGCTCATTATCGCCTGGACCTACCAGGGCAGCGGTCAAGAGCACTTGGTCGAAGAGGCGGTTCGCCACAACTTCCTCGAATTCTCAGAACTGATGCTCTTTCTGTTGGTGGCGATGACCTACATCAACGCCATGGAGGAGCGCCGCCTATTCGAATGGCTGCGCGAAAAACTCATTGCCTCAGGCCTGAGCCTCAAAGCCTTGTTTTGGCTCACAGGTTTGTTGTCGTTTTTCATCTCACCCATTGCCGACAATCTCACCACCGCCTTATTGATGTGCGCGGTGGTCATGGCTGTCGGGGGCAATGAGCCGCGCTTCATTGGGCCTGCGTGCGTCAATATCGTCGTCGCCGCCAATGCAGGCGGAGCCTTCAGTCCCTTTGGTGACATCACCACCTTGATGGTCTGGCAAAAAGGCGTCGTTGAGTTTCATGAATTCTTCACACTCTTCATTCCATCGGCGGTGAACTTTCTTGTCCCGGCATTATTGATGTCGTTTGCGCTCCCAGATGCTCAGCCACAAACCGGCGGTCAGTCTGTTGAACTCAAACGCGGCGCGTGGCGGATTGTCTGGCTCTTCTTGGCAACCATCGCCACCGCGGTCTGTTTCCACAGTGTGCTTCACCTACCACCGGTCATTGGCATGATGCTGGGTCTTGGATACCTCAACATGTTTGGCTACTACCTGGTGCAAACCCTGCCGCAATCACTGGATAAAAAACGACGCATCTACGAACAGCGCGGTGACATCGAAGCCATCCAACGACTGGGGTCGGTCGTGCCCTTTAATGTGTTCTCGCGGGTCGCACGCGCAGAATGGGACACCTTGCTGTTTTTTTACGGCGTTGTGCTCTGTGTCGGCGGGCTTGGCTTTATGGGGTATTTAAGCCATGTCTCTGAACTGCTCTACATTGATTTTGGCCCGACATTCGCCAATATCGCTGTCGGACTCCTCTCAGCCATTGTCGACAATATCCCGGTGATGTTTGCAGTGCTCGCCATGATGCCTGAGATGTCACATGGTCAGTGGCTCTTGGTCACACTGACAGCCGGTGTGGGAGGCTCACTGCTCTCCGTCGGCTCGGCTGCCGGTGTTGCACTCATGGGTCAAGCGCGTGGCAAGTACACCTTTTTTGTGCATTTGAAATGGACCTGGGCGATTGCACTGGGCTATGCGGCCAGTATTCTGGTACATCTCTGGCTGAATGCCGACCTTTTTGAGATCACGGTGGACACCGCGCATCTCATCTCAAATCGCTGAGCGTAAGGAGAGTCACATGCTGATCGTGCATGTCTTGGTGATGTTTTTACCCGGCATTGCCAGTCCAATTTCAACCGGACAGGTGTTCGAATCCAAGGCAGCCTGCGAGGTCGCGCTCGAGTCGTTACAAGCGACTCAAACCACGCTGACCTATGCCTGTCAGCCATCACCCGCAGACGCCCCAAATCAGGGCTCTTAAGGCCCTTTGCAAAAAAGAAATCCACACAAAATTCGGACCTCAAGTCAGGATTTTTGTTGCAAAATAACAGGACCTCAAAACATGCAATTCGTGCGTTTTAATTTTTAAACCCCTGTTTTAAAACGTATTTTTTGACTGATTAAAATTTGATCAGTCGCAAAACTTGCAGAGTAAATCAAACACTTAGCCCGACTCACTGAAAAATTTACACACAGTTATCCACAGGCTCTGTGGGTATCCAATCTGTCAACTGCCAAACCAATAAAACATGAAAAAATCATGCAAAAACCCCGAAACCCGCTAGCATGGCGCCATGGCATTTTTAGAGTCAAACGCACAGACCGCACGTGCACTCCAAGGCATGCGCTCAATGCTCCCATTGTTGCCCGGAATCATCCCCTTTGGACTGATCGCGGGGCTGACTCCGATTACCTTGGGATATCACTGGAGTGATTCGATCCTGGCCTCCATCTGGATGTTTGCAGGCGCCTCCCAACTGGCGGCCTATCAGCTGATTGGAGAAGGTGCGTCGATCTGGGTGATCTTGATGACGGTTGCCGCCATTAACCTACGATACGTGCTGTACAGTGCCTCCATGGCGCCCTTTTTAACGGATGCATCGCGACCAGTGCGCCTCCTGGCAGGTTATGGACTGACCGACCAAATCTATGCCATTGCCCACCGTGACTTTCCGGTGAACACCTGGGATTTGAGCGAACGACTGGCGTATTACTTCGGCGGCACGCTGGTCATTTGGCTCTTATGGCAAAGCTGTGTGTTGGCCGGTGCGCTTCTTGGGCAGGTTGTCCCGGCAATGTGGTCCTTGGAATTTATGATTCCGTTGACCTTTCTGGCCCTCGGTCTCAGTACGCTCAAAACCACCGCACATCGGATGGCTGCTGTCAGTGGTGCCCTGGTCACCTATCTGGGCTTGGATGCACCGCTCAATTTAGGTCTGATCGCGGGCGCGCTCGTTGGAATCACAGTGGGTGTACTGAGTAAACGGGTCCTGCATGCATCCTGAATTTTTATGGACAACAGCGGCGTGCGCGTTGGTGACGATTGCCTTGAAAAGCAGCTTCATTGAGGGGTCACGGCATATTCATTTGCCACGCTGGTTTCGCGAGGCACTCGAATTTGTCCCACCCGCGGTCTTGATTGCCTTGGTGGTCCCTGGAGTCTTTAAGGGTCAATCCAGTTTAGAGGCTGCACTCGGTGCAGTGGCGATTGATCCGCGGATTGTGGCGGCAGCCGCAGCAAGCGCTGTCTATTGGGTGACCCAACGCACCATGCCAACGTTGGGAGCCGGCATGGCGTGTCTATACGGTGCGTATTGGCTGCAACTTTAAGGCAGATACACCAAGGGCACGATGTGGGTCCATGCGATCACGGATCCGGCGAGCATGCCAACCAAGGTGCAGAGCGCGACCGTGAGAATCGAGGATGAGAACATGAAGGCACGGTCTTCAGGGATCTGCATGATCCGCGGTGTGCCGCTGTATAAGAGATAGACCGAATAGGCCATTGCCGCCATGCCGACCAACACATTGAGCCACAGCATCGGAATCACCATTGAGATGCCTGACAATAGAAGCGGTGTCGCAGTCACGGTTGTGAGCACCAAACAGGAGTCAAGGCTTGCCTCGCCGCCATAGGTTTTCTCCATCCAGTAGATACACCCGCCGATAAAGGCCACGGCCAACCAGATGGCCACATAAAATAACAGTGCCGAGCCAGCCGCACTTGAGAAGGCCAATCGCACCGGATCCTCGCCGGCCACTGACCAACCCACCTGGGTCACGCCAATGAAAAGAGCGAGCGCAGGAATCGCAGCCAATATAGACAGTTGGCCAAAAAAGACAGTGGTCGCAGAGTAGTGTTCATCACGGATTAAATCCCATTCATTTTTGGGATCGCGCAAAATACCGGCAATGTGCCCGAAATACATCATGGTGTGTGTCCTCGTGCGAACCGATCACGGATTCGCATCTTGATTTATTGTTGTTATCAGTTGTTGGGATTGGGGTGGAGTGAGCCTCCATGGCGCACCCGTCCCGACTTCACTGATTGTGTATCACAACAGGACAAAGTGATCCACTAGCAAAAAGAGAAACAGCCACATGATGTATCGGATCGAATACCAAAACAGCGCCATGGCGTCTTGATTGTCGTGCGTATCGGCATGGCGTTTGAGCATCATCAAGAACCGGACGTTAATGAGCGTCACACCCATCAAATAAATCACGCCACTCATGCCACTCAAATACGGAAGAACTGTCACCAAGACCATCAAAATGGTGTAGAGCAACATCTGTAGCCGTGTGTACTCTTCGCCATGCGTCACGGGCAACATCGGTACACCGGCTTCGGCGTACTCTTCTTTCTTGGCAATACACAACGCCCAAAAGTGCGGCGGTGTCCACGCGAAGATGATGGCCACCAGAAGCAGTGCATTGGCGTCCACATGCCCAGTGACTGCCACCCAACCCAATAACGGCGGTGCTGCACCTGCCACACCACCGATGACGATGTTCTGCGGAGTGGCCCGTTTGAGATACAAGGTGTAAATCACGGCGTAGCCAATGATGGAGGCGAACGTTAACCAGGCGGTTAAAGGGTTGGCAAAAATGGCCAGAATCGACAGACCACTCGCACCCAATAATGCCGCAAACCCCAGTGCGTAGACAGGTGGTACCTTGCCATCAGACACAGGTCGATGCCGGGTCCGATTCATGATCGCATCAATCCGGCGATCCACCACATGGTTGACGGCAGCAGCCGCGGACGCCGCCAATGCAATCCCAAGATTGGCCATGACAAAGAGCTCAAGACTTGGCAGTACAGGCCGCGCGAGCAACATCCCAACAACCGAGGTCAGCACCATCACAGCCACGACCCGAGGCTTGGTCAGCGTCAGGTAATCACGCCATGACGGCGACAGACTCCCTGAATTAAGCGTGTTCGATACGGCCATAAGAGCCCTCTTCGATCGGGATGGAGGTCTGGAATGCAATCTTCCATGCAGACCACAATAACAGCACCGCCAATACATGGTGAATGAACGCCAGGCTGTCAGGGACAGCATAGATCACGTTGGCGTAGCCGAACACGATTTGGACGACCGTCAATCCTGCAAAATGCATGGCCGGACCGCGAGCCAGTGCCCCCTGGCGCATCAGGGTCCAAAGGAGCCAACCCCAATACAAGACGACGGCCAGCGCGCCCGCTCTGTGCACCATCTGGATGGCTGCACGTGCCTCTAAATGCAATTGTCCACCTTCGTAGTTCGGCCCGATCTCCATGAAGATGTCAAAGCCTTCCTTGAAATCATAGGCCACACTGGCGCCGCCGGGCGCACAACTGATGAGCCCCGGACAGGCCCAGCCTGCGTAGTTGGTACTCACCCATCCACCCAAGATGATCTGAATAAAGAGCACGACAATACCGCCCATCACCAATGGTCGTGTTCGATACGCCTGGGTATCGCCCACGCTGAGCCGTCGCAGCCGCTCACGGAGAATCAGCAGGACCGACAAAATCAAAAGCCCGCCGAACAAATGGACAGTGACAATTTTGGGCAGCAGTTTCATGGTCACCGTCCAGGCACCAAATGCGCCTTGGAGAATCACCAAACCCAAAAGCGCAACCGACAACATGGCCGGATAGTTCGGTTCGTGACGCTTTCGGATACCGATCACCGCAGCAACCAAGATCACAAAGCCGAGGATGGTCGCAATGTAGCGGTGAATCATTTCGATCCAGCCTTTATGTGCCGCAACGTGGATCTCTGGATAGCGCTCTTGCAGATACGCCAAACGCTCAGCATCCGTGGTCATCACCATTTCGCCGAAACAACCGGGCCAATCAGGGCAGCCGAGACCTGAATCGGTAATCCGAGTGAATCCACCCATCCAGATGACGGCCACAGCCAAAATGCACGATGCAGTAATGAGTTTAAGCGGGAAACGATCGGTCATTATCCTACCTTTGAGAGTTTTAAAAGCTTTTTCAGATCATCCAAAATCAGCGTTGGATTAATCGCCGGATCGAACTTCAACACCACATTACCGAGCGGATCAATAATCCAGATCCCAGACTCGAGCGCGTCCGCTTCTGTCACATCAAGGCGCGCTGTGCTGACCCGGTTCCGCTCACGTCCAATGGCTGTGTGGAAGTTTTCAAAATTCTGAGAAAACTCTTGGCACGGCGCGCAGTCCGGCCGACTGGTCAGTACGATTTGCCATTTCGGATCCTCGGTATCCGGACTCGGCAATCCCATGTTTGCCGCCTGGACTCCACCGCCGAGCAACTCACCGTGGTGAGTACGTCCCTCTGGAATACCAATCTTGCCAAAATACATCACCATGGCGATCACCACTGGCAACAGAGCGATCCCCCAAATCAGCCAAAACGTCTGTCTCGCAGTCACGCCCGAAACTCCTTCACTGCGACCCAGCCAGTCAAACCCAATAAAACCGATGCCATCAAAAACCACTGCACCGCATAGCCGTAGTGGGTTTCTGGGCCAAGCCGAGGCATCGGGCCAATCGCATCACGAGGCAACACTCCCTCGGCAAGAAAGAGTCCAGGCAATGCATCTGCAGGCTGATGGTCCAGCAACGACTGCACGCGGATCTGATCATCCACCCGCTCTGTTGCAGACGCGCTCATGGTGTAACTCTCAGTGAGCGGTACCCACCGACCACGGAGCATCCAAGTGTCTGGAACCTCAACGTTCGGCAAGTCAGATCGGAGTGGAGAGGCTTCCACCCACCCGAGATTGACCAACAATTGCTGGCCGCCATTGAGAGGACGCACCACGCTGAACACCTCATAGCCGGCCCGACCGTCTTGAATGCGATTGTCTAAAAATAAGAGCGGACCGTCCTCGCGAACCACCTCGATTTCAATGCGATACGAACGGTTTGACAGATCTGCAGTCGCCAATGCACTGCCTGAACGCAAGACTGCCTCACCCACAGTCAAACGCTCGATCAGCGCCTGTTTCTCGGCCGCGCGATCGAGTTGCCAAAACCCAGCTTTCGCACACAACCCAACGATTGGAAGCGCCACCATCAAAAACCACCATTTCCTTGTGACGCGCATTGTGGTTTCCTGCATGCTCCAAACTCAACAAAAGACATCGACATGTTTAAATTGCTCATCATCGTTTTGTTTCTTGCCGTCGTTGGCGTTTTGTTTTCCGGACTTTTCTTCCTGATGAAAGACCGGTCTGGCTCAAAGCGCGTGGTCAACGCGCTGGCCTGGCGAGTGGGCCTCGCCGCCGCCCTGATCGCGCTGATCATGATCGGCATTGCGACAGGGCAACTCGAGCCGCACGGGGTCGGCGGCTGAGTTAAAGAATGTAAACGAAAATAAAGAGACCCACCCACACTACATCGACAAAGTGCCAATACCAGCAGGTTGCCTCGAATGCGAAGTGTTTGTCTGGAGAGAACGCGCCATCAAAGCACCGCAATAACATGACGCACAACATGA
>CAJXNQ010000037.1 GCA_913057215.1 uncultured Gammaproteobacteria bacterium | reverse complement strand
GATGTCCTGTTGGTGATCAATGCCTCACCCTTTGCCGAAGCAAAACACCAGGAGCGATTGGCGCATCTCAAAGATCGTGCTGCAACCAATCAAGTTGCCATCGCGTATGTGAATTTGGTTGGAGGCCAGGATGAGTTGGTGTTTGATGGTGGCTCGTTTGCAGTTGACGCTGCGGGTGATGTGATTGCACAGGCACCATTTTTTGTGGAGTCGGTGTTAGATCTTCTGTGGTCGGATGGGCGCCTTCAGGGGGTAGAGCAGGCCACCGTGCCATCCAAGGATTGCTTACTGTACGACGCTCTGGTTTGCGGTGTTCGCGATTACTTTCGGAAGACTGGATTCACCAAGGCGGTACTTGGCTTGTCCGGCGGGATTGATTCCGCGTTAACGCTCGCGATTGCCTGCGATGCTCTCGGTGCTGAACATGTGCATGCTGTGATGATGCCATACACCTACACCGCAGAAATGAGTGTCAGCGACGCAAAAGCGCAGGCTGAGCGCTTGGGCTGTGATTTCTCAATCGTGCCGATTGAGCCGATGGTGTCTTCGTTTTTAGCTGGTTTGGCACCGTTTTTTGACGGACTGCCTGTCGATACCACTGAAGAGAACTTACAAAGTCGCTGTCGCGGCGTGCTCCTGATGGCGCTGTCGAATAAAACCGGTGCCTTGGTGCTGGCGACAGGCAATAAAAGTGAGATGGCGGTGGGTTATGCAACCTTGTATGGCGATATGGCTGGCGGGTTTGCCGTCTTAAAGGATGTTTGGAAAACGCGCGTGTACGCACTCGCGCGCTATGTAAACCGTGATTCCGAGATCATCCCCGAGCGTGTCATCACGCGTCCACCTTCTGCAGAGCTCGCACCAGATCAGGCCGATTCGGACAGCTTGCCACCGTATGATGTGTTGGATGCGATGCTCGCGTTATATATCGAGTCCGATTGGACGCCCGATGACATCATTGCAGAGGGATTCGAGGCGTCTGACGTCCGGCGTATGTGCCGATTGGTCGACATCAGTGAATACAAGCGACGCCAGGCAGCTATAGGGCCGCGCGTGACATCACGCGGCTTCGGTCGTGATCGCCGCTATCCGATCGCAAATCAGTGGTCGTTTTAGAAAAAGACCTCATCGACCACGCGCGGCGCGTCTATTGATGGCGCATCTTCGGCTGGGCGAAGCGTTGCCTGCGGCCGGCGACTGGTGTCGAGGCGTCTATTCTCGCTAAACGCAGCCAGCCGATCGGCTAAATCACCGGCGCTGCCCATGAATCCGAGCGTCAAAATAGACGTCAGAGTCTCGCCCTCATCGTACAACACACCCGGTGCGAGTCGCTGCGAGCCACGCTCACCAACCACATATTCTGGATAGTTTTCGGATAAGACATAGAGTGCGTCTTGGGATTCAGTCGGCAATCCAAGCGCCTCGTAGGCCAGGTGTTTGACGATTAATGCGTCAATCACTGCAGGTGTCGAGGGGTACCCTTCGATGACCTGCCGTGCTCGGTTGGCAGCTGCCAGATAGGCACCGCGTCGGATGTAATACCGAGACACGTTGACTTCATATTCAGCCAACTGATTTCGGACATAGATAAGCCTGAGTGTCGCATCTTCGGCAAACTCGCTATCTGGATAGCGCTCGAGCAACGTTTTGAAATCGTCAATGGCCTCACGTGCACCGCCAATATCCCGACCGGTTTCATCGCCTGGTAAGTAGCGTGACACCATGGAGTCGTTGGATGCGTAGCTGGCCAGTCCCTTCATGTATTGCGCGTAGTCCGCCTCCGGATGCTCTGGATTGAGTCGGATAAATCGGTCTGCGGTCAATCGTGCCATCTCATACTTGGAGCTTTTGAAGTAAGCGTAGACGAGATCCAGTTGTGTGCCATCGGCATATTGGCCAAAAGGAAAGCGACGATCGAGTTCCTCAAGCGCTGTGATGGCTTCGAGATTCCGTCCTCCATCAATATGTCCTTGAGCTTCCTCCCAAAGCTGACGTTCGCTTTTTAAGTTGGCGTCTGGGTCAAACAGCGAACAGGCGGTGAGAAACATCATCGCGAGCAGAATGCTCAAGCTACGGGTTATCATGGAACTCCTTTTTACGATGGACCGTCGCATGCACGATCGGCAATACACAAGAACTCATATTCAAGCACAGTTTACGATTCCAGTGGAGGAATCTGGTGCACGGATTGATCAGGTGCTCGCTCGGTTGATGCCAGACTATTCACGTGCGCGCCTGACTCAGTGGTTGACTGAGGGTTCGATCACTGTGAATGCGCAAATCCTGAAGCCCAAGCAGCGTATTCTTGGGGGTGAGTCTGTGGTTGTTGATGCCACACTTGAACCGGAGGTCGACTGGTCAGGCCAGGCAATGCCGCTCGATGTCGTGCATGCCGATGCCGATCTCATTGTCGTCAATAAGCCCGCAGGCCTCGTGGTGCATCCAGGTCATGGCAATCCATCTGGAACCCTTGTGAATGCGCTCTTAGCCGAATATCCAGAGCTTGAGCAAATTCCACGCGCAGGCATTGTCCATCGCCTCGACAAAGACACCAGTGGATTGCTCGCCGTGGCGCGATCGCTCAAAGCACAGGCGCATTTGGTGAAACAACTGAAAGATCGGAGCATGAGCCGACACTATGTCGCCTTGGTGTATGGCCATCCTCGTAAGGAAGGTACGATCGATGCACCCATGGATCGGCATCGATTGCAACGGACGAAGATGGCTGTTGTGACGCACGGAAAGCCGGCGATCACCCACTATCATGTGACGCACACCACAGCGCATTGTGCGTGGGTGGCACTGAAGCTTGAGTCAGGTCGGACGCATCAGATTCGCGTGCACATGATGCATATCGGCCACCCATTAGTCGGTGATCCCGTGTATCGAACCGGTCGCCCCGGATTGGGATCTGCCAATGAAGAGACGCGCGTTCTGATCGAAAGCTTTCCGAGACAGGCTTTACATGCTCGAAGCCTGGGGTTGATTCATCCAACCACAGGTGCGTTGTGCGAATTCGATGCGCCGATGCCGGATGATTTGCAGTCACTGTTTGAGGCCTTGGCCAATGTCGACTGCTGAGCCTTGGCGAGATGTCTCATTCCGTCGCGGCAGTGTGGCGCTGCAAACACTGCGGGGCGAGGGTGCCGCACCCTATGGTGGATTCAATGTCGGCGGCCACGTGGGCGATGCATGGACGCATGTCGAGGCCAACCGCAACCGATTGGCAGATCGATTCGGTGCGCCTGTGGTATTTCCTACCCAAGTTCATGGTGTGCGCTGTATTGAGGTGACCTCAGAGACTCAATCGGATGCCGTGGAGGCGGATGCCTGTTTTACAGGGCTTGTGTATCAGCCCATTGGGATTTTGACAGCGGATTGTTTGCCGGTCCTGTTTGCGTCCTCTGACCAAGTGGCCTGTGCTCATGCCGGTTGGAGAGGCCTCGTTGGCGGGGTGATTGAGGCGACGCTTGCAACCTTTGATACTCCCTCACACGTCAGTTGTTGGCTTGGACCCTCGATCGGTCCAAGTCAGTTTGAGGTCGGTCCAGAAGTGATTGATGCATTTTTGACCAAGCAACATCAATGGCGGCGTTTCTTCAGGTCCTCAGAGCGAGCCGGTCATGCGTATGCTGATCTGCCTGGTTTGGCCGCTGATATACTTAACCAGGCTGGAGTTCTCGACATTCATCGCATGGACGCGTGCACGGTGAGCGATCCGTCATTGTGGTACTCCTATCGGCGTGATGGAGTGACGGGTCGGATGGCAACGTGCATCATGCGCACTGAATAACCTGTGGATAAGTTGTATTTGATTGAGTTGCCCATACATTGATGGGAGTCATTCAAGAGGAAGGATTCAACCGATGAAAATGGACCGCATGACCACGCGTTTACTCGAGGCATTCCAGGATGCGCAATCGATCGCTTTAGCACTTGATCACACTGAGATGGCCCCGTGGCATCTTTTAAAAGCATTGTTGTCGCAATCAAACAGCTCGGCGCAGTCCTTGGTCATTTCAGCAGGTGGTCGAGTCGATGCACTCCTGCAGGCGGTCGATCAGGCGCTTGATCAACTGCCAAAGATTGCAGCGCATGATGGTGAGATCCGGATCAGTCAGGATCTTGGCCGTCAGATCAATTTGGCTGAGAAGCAGTCGATGGCACAGAAGGACTCGCACCTGGCAAGTGAGACGGTGCTGGCTGTGATGTCCAAGGACAAGGTGACGGCTAAAGCATTTCAAGCTGCCGGCGTGTCTGAAGATCGCTTATCTGATGCGATCAATGCGTTGAGAGGTGGAGAATCTGTGCAAAGCGAAAATGATGAAGAACATCGTGGCGCGCTTGAAAAGTATTGTTTGGATCTGACGGCGCGCGCAGCTGAGGGCAAACTGGACCCCGTTATTGGTCGTGATGAAGAGATCCGTCGGGCAGTTCAAGTGTTGCAGCGTCGCACAAAAAACAACCCGGTACTGATCGGGGAGCCTGGTGTTGGGAAGACCGCAATTGTCGAAGGATTGGCCAACCGGATTGTCAATGGTGAGGTGCCGGAAGGATTGAAGGGCAAGCGTGTCCTCTCGTTGGACATGGGTGCTCTGATTGCCGGTGCAAAGTTCCGTGGCGAGTTTGAGGAGCGACTTAAAGCAGTGCTTAAGGAGCTTGCGCAACAGGAAGGCCAGATTATTTTGTTCATTGATGAAATCCACACCATGGTTGGTGCCGGAAAGTCAGAAGGTGCGATGGATGCGGGCAATATGTTGAAGCCTGCGCTCGCGCGCGGTGAATTGCATTGTGTGGGTGCAACGACCCTTGATGAGTATCGTCAGTATTTGGAAAAGGATGCCGCACTTGAGCGACGTTTTCAGAAGGTCTTTGTGGGTGAACCCAGTGAGACCGACACCATCGCCATACTCCGAGGCCTGAAGCCGAAGTATGAGGTCCACCATGGTGTGGAAATCTCTGATTCGGCCATCATCGCAGCCGCTCGACTGTCATCTCGGTACATCACAGATCGCCAACTGCCGGATAAGGCCATTGACCTCATGGATGAATCGGCGAGCCGGATTCGTTTGGAGATGGACTCAAAGCCTGAGGAGCTCGACAGACTGGATCGACGCCTCATCCAACTGAAGATTGAGCGTGAGGCACTGAAAAAAGAGAAAGATGAGGCCAGTAAAGCCAGACTGACCGAGCTTGAGTCAACGATCGACGAAGTCGAAGCGGACGCCGGTGATCTTGAGGCGATCTGGGCGGCTGAGAAGGCTCAGAATCAAGGTGTGCAATCGATTAAAGAAGAGCTCGATCGCGCAGAAATCGATCTTGAACAAGCGCGTCGTGCCGGGGATCTCGCACGGATGAGCGAAATCCAATATGGAGTCATTCCAGCGCTTGAGAAACGGATGCAACAAGCGGCCGACGCAAGCACGTCAGATGACAATAAGCTGGTGCGCTCTCGAGTCACTGAAGAAGAAATTGCCGAGGTCGTCAGTCGTTGGACGGGCATTCCGGTGGCCAAAATGCTTGAGGGTGAAAAAGATAAGCTGCTCAAGATGGAAGAGGCACTGCACGCGCGCGTGGTTGGACAGGATGCAGCCGTTCAGGCTGTGTCCAATGCAGTGCGTCGATCTCGATCGGGCTTGTCTGAGCCACATCGTCCGAATGGATCCTTTTTGTTTTTAGGCCCCACAGGGGTGGGTAAAACCGAGCTGTGCAAAGCGCTTGCTGCATTTTTGTTCGATTCAGAAGACGCCATGGTGCGGATTGATATGTCTGAATTTATGGAAAAGCACTCGGTTGCACGCCTTGTGGGCGCCCCTCCAGGATATGTTGGGTATGAGCAAGGTGGCTATCTCACTGAAGCAGTCCGGCGCAGGCCTTATGCGGTGATTCTATTGGATGAGGTTGAGAAGGCACATTCGGATGTGTTCAACCTATTACTGCAGGTGCTTGATGATGGTCGATTGACAGATGGCCAGGGTCGAACTGTTGATTTTTCGAACACAGTGATTGTGATGACCTCGAATCTTGGTTCGGATTTGATCCAAAGTATGGTGGATGAGCCGCATGATTTGGTTCGGGATGCAGTGATGGGCGTCGTCGCCCAGCACTTCCGGCCGGAGTTCATCAATCGTGTGGATGAAAGCGTGGTGTTCCACGCACTCGGTCGCGAGCACATTCGGGGTATTTTGGATGTGCAGATCGGACATCTCAGTCAGCGTTTGGAGTCCATGGATTATGGGTTTTCGCTCTCTGAAGACGCTGCGAATAAATTGTGTGACGCAGGCTTTGACCCAGTATACGGTGCGCGTCCACTGAAGCGAGCCATTCAGAACTTGATCGAAAACCCCTTGGCTGAATTGCTACTAAATGGGCAATTTATGGCCGGTGACACGATCCAAGTCAGCCTCGACGCATCTGGAGAGATCCGCTTTAGCAGTTGAGCGGATTGCCGCCTCAGTTGACTTGCAGGCTAGGGCTGTCACAATTCCGCGTTTACCTAACCATGAAGAGAGGGTCGGAAGTGGAATTGCTTTCTGGCGGCGAAATGATCATGCGCGCCCTAAAGGAAGAGGGTGTCAAACTGATGTTTGGTTATCCCGGCGGCGCGGTGTTGCACATTTATGACGCGCTCTATCAGCAAGATGCTGTCGAACATATCCTGGTGCGGCATGAACAAGCAGCTGTGCACGCGGCAGATGGTTATGCGCGCTCGACAGGTGATGTGGGTGTCGCGCTTGTGACCTCGGGTCCGGGGGCAACCAATGCCATTACCGGAATTGCGACTGCCTATATGGATTCCATTCCGTTGGTGGTGATTTCTGGCAATGTGCCAAGTCATCTCATTGGCACTGATGCGTTCCAAGAAACAGATATGATCGGGTGCTGTCGTCCGATCGTGAAGCACTCCTTCCTGGTACGTTCGATTGAAGAAATACCCGGGGTGATGAAGAAAGCCTTCCACATCGCAAAGACTGGCCGTCCAGGCCCTGTGGTCATTGATGTGCCGAAAGACATGACCGCACCGGCTGAAAAGCGCCCCTTTGAATATCCAGAGACAGTGAAGCTCAGATCGTATACGCCGGCTCAAAAAGGCCACGCAGGGCAGATTCGAAAAGCGTTGGATTTACTGCTTGAAGCCAAGCGGCCGGTGATTTACGCCGGCGGTGGCGTGGTGCTGGGCGACGCATCCGATGAATTGCGTCAAATCGCCAAGCGTTTGAATTATCCAGTCACCAATACGCTGATGGGACTCGGTGCCTTTCCGGGGTCTGATGATCAGTTTATTGGCATGCTGGGGATGCATGGCTTTTATGAGGCGAACCAAGCCATGCATCAAGCCGATGTGATTTTTGCAGTGGGTGCGCGCTTTGATGATCGGGTTACCAATAATCCGAAAAAATTCTGCCCCAATGCGCGGATCATCCATATTGATATTGATCCAGCCTCGATTCAGAAAACAGTTCGCCACATCGAGGTTCCATTGGTGGGGCCTGTAAAGTCTGTCCTGACCGACATGGCTGCGATGCTTGCGCAAATTGAAGAGACGCCAGACCAAGATGCCTTGACAGCGTGGTGGGAGACCATCAATGGCTGGCGTGAGAAGCATGGTCTGTGGACTGGGGATCGATTCACCCGCGGTGACAAGATCATGCCGCAAGATGTGATCAAGACCTTGTATGAGGTGACCAAGGGCGAAGCCTTTGTGTGCTCGGATGTCGGACAGCATCAGATGTTTGCTGCCCAGTACTACAAGTACGACCAGCCAAGGCGTTGGATCAATTCCGGAGGACTTGGCAC
This sequence comes from uncultured Gammaproteobacteria bacterium, assembly GCA_913057215.1. Lineage (GTDB taxonomy): Bacteria > Pseudomonadota > Gammaproteobacteria > Pseudomonadales > Litorivicinaceae > HIMB30. The sequence goes on along the minus strand of CAJXNQ010000037.1, from coordinate 2,225 downwards.
CATGGGATTTGGTCTGCCGGCTGCCATGGGGGTTCAGTTGGCGTATCCAGATCACCCGGTCGCCGTTGTGACAGGCGAGGGCTCGATTCAAATGTGTATTGAGGAGCTTTCAACCTGCACGCAGTACAACATGCCTGTGAAAATCATTAATTTGAATAACGCAGCTCTTGGAATGGTGAAGCAGTGGCAGGATATGCAGTATGGCGGTCGGTACGCTGCATCGACCTATCAGGACTCCCTGCCCGATTTTGTCAAATTGGCCGAGGCCTACGGACATGTCGGTATGAAAGTGACCGACCCATCTGAATTAAAGAGCAAGATGGAAGAGTGTTTTGCCCTGAAAGATCGCGTGGTGTTTATGGATATCTACGTCGATCCAGAAGAGCACGTGTACCCCATGCATATTGCCACAGGGTCGATGAAAGATATGATTTTGAGTAAGACGGAGCGAACCTAAGTGCGACATATCATCTCGGTTCTCATGGAGAATGAACCCGGCGCCCTGTCTCGTGTTGTGGGCTTGTTTTCACAGCGTGGTTATAACATTGAGTCATTGACAGTGGCACCCACTGAGGATGCGACCTTATCACGTCTTACTGTGACGACGATTGGTGAAGATGAGGTTGTCGAGCAAATTACCAAGCAACTGAATAAGCTCATTGATGTGGTGAAACTCGTCGATTTGACTGAGGGTGAGCACATTGAGCGTGAGCTTCTACTCATCAAGATTAAGGCCACCGGCGCACAGCGCGCTGAAATCAAGCGAACCAGTGACATCTTCCGTGGTCAAATTGTGGATGTCACTCCATCGATGTACACCGTACAGATGACCGGAGCAAGCGATAAGCTTGACGCGTTCATTGAAGCGGTCGGCTCGTCCGCCATTTTAGAAGTTGTACGCAGCGGCGTCAGCGGCATTGCCCGCGGAGAACGTGTGCTGTCTGTGTAAACCCAGTTGAGCAAAGGAACAAACATGCAAATTTATTACGACAAAGACTGCGACCTCTCGATCATCCAATCGATGAAAGTCTCGGTGATTGGTTACGGATCACAGGGCCACGCTCAGGCGTGTAATCTGAAGGATTCAGGAGTGGACGTGACCGTTGGTTTACGTGCGGGTTCAAGCTCAGTGGCCAAGGCTGAAGCACACGGTCTGAAAGTGCTTCCGGTTGAAGAGGCGGTTGCTCAGGCGGATTTGGTCATGATTTTGACACCCGATGAGTTCCATGGTGATCTCTACCGCGGTGTGGTTGAGCCGAATATCAAACAAGGTGCGACACTGGCGTTTTCGCACGGTTTTTCGATCCACTACAACCAAGTTGAGCCGCGTTCTGATTTGGATGTGATCATGATCGCGCCGAAGGCGCCTGGGCACACGGTCCGCAGTGAGTACGTGCGCGGTGGTGGCGTTCCTGATTTGGTTGCAATCCATCAAGATGCATCAGGCAAGGCCAAGCAGGTTGCCATGTCTTATGCCTCCGGTGTGGGCGGAGGCCGTACTGGCATCATCGAAACCACTTTCAAGGATGAGACCGAAACAGATTTGTTTGGTGAGCAGGCCGTATTGTGTGGTGGCTGTGTTGAGCTTGTGAAAGCTGGTTTTGAGACCTTGGTTGACGCCGGATACGCACCTGAGATGGCCTACTTTGAGTGCTTACATGAGCTCAAGTTGATTGTGGATCTCATGTATGAGGGCGGAATCGCGAATATGAATTATTCGATTTCAAACAATGCCGAATACGGTGAGTACGTGACAGGGCCTGAGGTCATCAATGAGGAGTCTCGGTATGCGATGCGCGAAGCACTGCGTCGGATTCAAGACGGTGATTATGCCAAGATGTTCATTGCCGAAGGGCAGTCGAACTATCCGTCCATGACGGCGCGCCGTCGTAATAATGCGGCCCATCAGATCGAGCAAGTTGGTGAGCAACTCCGCGGCATGATGCCTTGGATCGCTGCAAACAAGCTGGTCGATAAAGCAAAGAACTGAGGGTGTGCGGGCCGTCACGGCCCGCGTTCATCATGACCCAATCCAAAGGGATCTACCTACTCCCCAACCTGATGACCACAGCGGCGTTGCTGGCAGGTTTTTTTTCGATCATTACGGCAACACGGGCCGTCTATCAAGGCACTGAGCTGTTTGAGACGGCTGCGATCGCCATCTTAGTTGCCGGATTGTTTGATGGGCTTGATGGGCGGGTCGCACGATTAACAAACACACAAAG
>CAJXNQ010000036.1 GCA_913057215.1 uncultured Gammaproteobacteria bacterium | reverse complement strand
ATAGATATCAGACAAGCCCGGCGTATCGGCCATCACAGACCCCGCCAGGGTAAAACCAAACGCAAACAGGATTCGACGCATGTCGTTGACCTCAGTTGGAACCGGCGTGCAATTCCCGGCTGATTTGTTGCACAGCACTCATCATAGTGGCAGGCCGCGCTGGATCAACATGCTGATTGATGCCATGCCCTAAATTAAAGATGTGCCCTGGGTGTGGGCCAAAGGACTCGAGCAGTCGTCGCACCTCAGCGGTGATGCGCTCGTCTGAGCCAAATAGGACTGAGGGATCCAGATTTCCTTGCAGGGCCACCCGATCACCGACGCGTGCACGACATTGACCCAGATCAACTGTCCAATCCAGACCCAAGGCATCGCAACCGGTCTCCGCCATGTGCTCAAGCCAAGCTCCACCGCCTTTGGTGAATAAGATCACAGGTACTTTGCGTCCGTCGGACTCTCGAGTGAGACCGTCGACAATACGCTGCATGTAACGCAACGAAAACTCATGGTAGGCGGGCTCTGTCAGTACACCGCCCCAGGTATCAAAAATTTGCACAGCTTGAGCGCCTGCCGCAATTTGCGCATTGAGGTAATCGGTCACTGCGATGGCAAGCTTTTCAAGTAGAGCATGTAACGCTCCGGGATCTGAATACATCAGCCCTTTGGCATACCGATACTCTTTCGAGCCCCCGCCCTCGATCATATAGGTGGCAAGCGTCCACGGACTGCCTGAAAAACCAATCAAAGGCACACGACCATTGAGCTCCGCTCGGATCGTTTTAACCGCATCCATGACGTATGACAGCGCGTCGGCCATATCAGGCAATGGCAGGGCATCAATGTCTTTTGCCGATCGAACAGGGCGCTCAAACCGTGGCCCCTCACCGGCCTCGAAATACAGCCCACAATCCATGGCATCGGGAATCGTCAAAATATCTGAAAACAAAATCGCAGCATCCAGCGGATATCGCTCCAAAGGCTGAATTGTGACTTCACATGCGAGCTCTGCATTTTTACAGAGGCTCATAAAGTCACCTGCTTGAGCGCGAGTCGAGCGATACTCAGGCAGATATCGACCCGCTTGACGCATCATCCACACGGGCGTCTGATCCACAGGCTCACGCATCAGTGCGCGCAGGAAGCGATCATTTTTCAGCGGTGCACTCATACCTTTGACAGCGCCTGCTCAAGATCCCCAACAATGTCCTCAATATGCTCAATACCAACACACAACCGGATCATTTCGGGCTTCACGCCGACTTTCAGCTGCTCAGCCTCTCCCAACTGACGGTGTGTGGTGGACGCCGGATGACAGGCGAGAGACCGCGCGTCGCCGATATTCACCAAGCGCTTAAACAAACTCAATGCGTCATAGAAGGTGACACCTGCGTCAAATCCGCCTTTCACTCCAAAGGTCAATAAGGCCGAGGCACGTCCACCCAGTTGCGATTGCGTCAACGCATGATGCGGGTGCTCGGGGAGACCCGCATAACTCACCCACTCAACCTTTGGATGCGCTTTTAAATACTCGGCGACCCGCAGTGCATTCTCGCAGTGCCGCTCCATGCGGAGATTCAAAGTCTCAATTCCCTGAAGCAATAAAAACGCGTTCATTGGAGCAAGAGCAGAGCCTGTATTTCGCAATGGAACAGTTCGAGCGCGCGCAATAAAGGCTGCAGGCCCAAAGGCATCAGAGTAAACGACATCGTGATAGGCAGGTTCAGGCGCAGTCATGCCTGGAAATTTGTCAGCATGCGCTGTCCAATCAAAATTCCCGCCGTCAATGATGACGCCACCCAGCGAGTTCCCGTGGCCACCCATAAACTTGGTCAGTGCATGCACGACGATATGAGCGCCGAGAGTAATCGGTTTACACAGGGCCGGAGTGGCGACTGTGTTATCGACCACCAGAGGCAACCCATGTGCATTGGCCATCGCCGCCATGGCTTGAATATCGACGACGTTACCCGCCGGGTTGCCGATCGTTTCGCAGTACACAGCGCGCGTATTGGAATCAATCAATGCGGCCAGATCGTCTGGATGATCGGTCTCAGCAAATCGAACTTCAACACCTTGGCTTGGGAGCATGTGCGCAAACAACGTGTAGGTACCTCCGTACAACTGCGGAGTTGTCACGATGTTGTGTCCCTGGCTGGCCAGTGTCTGCAATGCGTATGTAATGGCTGCCATCCCCGATGACACCGCGAGACCTGCAATGCCACCCTCAAGTGCGGCAACACGTTGCTCAAGGACGTCACAGGTCGGATTCATGATCCGCGTGTAGATGTTGCCAGGCACCTCTAAATTGAAGAGCGCTGCACCGTGTGCTGCATCATCGAACTCAAAAGCGACGTTCTGACAAATGGGGGGAACCACGGCCTTCGTCGTTGGATCTGTTTCATAACCGGCATGCACTGCCAGTGTCTCATCACGCATGTGAATCACCTTTTCTTATTTGCGAAACCAATCGCTTTCATAAAACAGAGCGTTGGATGCGTCCAATACCCTTAACGAATATCCAAATAATCCAAAATCGATTGTGCAGCTTCACGACCCTCAGCGATGGCTGTCACCACCAAATCGGAACCTCGGACCATATCGCCGCCTGCAAACACCTTCGGATTGGTGGTTTGGAATGGCAGGTCAATCTCTTCCGGCGCATACACCAGACCTGAGTCTGCCGTTTGAATATCCAAATCAGTGAACCACTCAGGCGGTGATGGACGGAATCCAAACGCGATCAACACACAATCCGCCGGAATCACCTCTTCAGAGCCTGGAATCACCTCGGGACGTCTGCGCCCATTGGCATCGGGCTCACCGAGTTGAGTGCTGACGAATTTAACGCCTGTGACGCCTGTGGCATCACCCACCACTTCAACCGGTTGGCGGTTAAATAGAAACGTGACTCCCTCTTCGCGCGCATTGGCCACCTCACGGCGCGATCCGGGCATATTGGCTTCGTCACGTCGATACACACAGGTAACGGACTGAGCGCCCTGACGAATCGATGTGCGATTACAATCCATGGCCGTGTCGCCTCCACCGAGAACGATCACACGCTTACCTTGCATGTTGATGTATTCGCTTGGATCTTTCTCAAATCCGAGGCATCGATTGACGTTTGAAATCAAAAACGGGAGCGCTTTGAACACTCCGGGCAAACTCTCACCGGGGAAACCACCTGCCATATTGGTGTAGGTTCCCATGCCCAGGAAAACCGCATCGAAGGTTTCCATCAGCTCGCCGACAGCGACATCCTTGCCAACCTCGGAGTTCAATCGAAATTCAACGCCCATGCTCTCGAACACTTCGCGGCGTCGCGTCATCACCGACTTTTCAAGCTTGAACTCAGGAATTCCAAATGTCAGCAGACCACCAATTTCAGGGTGCCGATCGAACACCACCGGCTTCACGCCACCACGCGCTAAAATATCGGCACAGGCCAAGCCCGCAGGGCCTGCTCCAACCACAGCAACGCGACGATCGGTCCACTCAACGTCGGACATATCAGGGCGCCAACCCAATGCAAAAGCGGTATCGGTGATGTATTTCTCGACCGAGCCGATGGTCACCGCGCCAAACCCATCGTTCAAAGTGCACGCACCTTCACACAATCGATCTTGCGGACACACGCGACCACAGACTTCGGGCAGTGAATTGGTCTTATGACAGAGTTCAACCGCCGCCATGATATTGCCCTGACTGATCAGCTCGAGCCAATTTGGAATGTGGTTATGCACAGGACATTTCCACGAACAATATGGATTGCCACACGACAAACACCGATGCGCCTGATTCGAAGCTTGCTCTGGTTTGAATTCGTCATAGATCTCGACAAATGCTTCTTTCCGCGCCTCGACCGATTTCTTCTTCGGATCGACGCGGCCAACATCCACAAATTGGAAGGTGTTGCTTAATTTATCTGCCATGCCTCTCTCCTTATTGCGCGTCAGCACGTGAGCTTGTCAACAAGTCAGACAAGCTCGCGGCCTTTGGTTTGACCAACCAAAAACGGCCAACATAGCTCTCAAAATCATCCAGTATCTTCTGACCCCATGCACTGTGAGTTGCCTCAACGTAGGCCTCCAGATGGCCACGCAAATGACCTCGATACTGCTCCATCTGTTCTGTAGAAATCCGCGCGATCTCAACCAGTTCATGGTTGTATCGATCAACAAAGGCGCGCGACTGATCCAATACGTAGGCGAAACCACCTGTCATGCCCGCGCCAAAGTTTCGACCTGTCTCACCCAACACGATGACCAACCCACCGGTCATGTACTCACAGCAGTGATCACCGGCCCCTTCAACGATCGCGGTTGCACCAGAATTTCGAACTGCAAAGCGTTCGCCCGCTTGGCCCGCCGCATAGAGTGTTCCACCGGTTGCTCCATAGAGGCAGGTATTGCCGATGATTGCCGTCTCTTCGGACGCGAATTGAGAATCCTTAGGCGGCGAGATCACCAGTCGACCGCCGGCCATTCCCTTACCGACGTAGTCATTGGCATCACCAGAGAGCACCATCTCAAGGCCTGGCGCATTGAATACGCCAAAACTCTGTCCAGCAGTTCCCGTCAGATCCAGACGAATGGGCTTCGGCAATCCCTTCAACCCATAGGCCAGTGAAATCTCGCCCGACAACGTGGCCCCAACAGACCGATCACAGTTTGTGATTGAAAAAGCATAGTGGCCACCCGATCCTGAGGCGACCGCATCTCGGGTTGCCTCAATAATCGCTTGGTTCAACGGCGCTTCGTCGTAGGGCGGATTTTTCTCAACCGCACAGAGCTGCGGCTTACCGGCGTGCTCAGGCCCTTGATAGAGCATGGGCGCAAAATCGAGCTTTGACTGGCGCTGTGAGCGTCCACCGATCTGCTCAAGCAAATCTGTCCGTCCGACCAGTTCCTCAATGCGCCGCACACCCAGCGATGCCATCCATTCCCGCGTCTCTTCGGCCACGAAGGTGAAGAAATGCTTGATCATCTCGACTGTTCCGCGGAAGTGCTGTTCGCGCAAATACTCATTCTGTGTCGCCACGCCTGTTGCGCAATTATTCAAGTGACAAATCCGTAAGTATTTACAGCCCATCGCGACCATCGGCGCGGTCCCAAAACCGAAGCTTTCAGCGCCGAGAATGGCCGCTTTGACAACATCAAGACCGGTTTTGAGCCCGCCATCGGTCTGCAATCGCACCTTATCTCGTAGATCGTTCGCACGGAGCGCCTGATGCGCCTCAGACAGACCCAGCTCCCACGGAGAGCCCGCATATTTAATCGATGTCAGTGGGCTGGCCGCGGTGCCGCCATCGTATCCTGAGATGGTAATCAGATCGGCATAGGCCTTGGCAACACCGGCCGCAATGGTGCCAACACCCGGCTCACTGACGAGCTTCACAGATACGAGTGCCCGAGGATTGACCTGCTTCAAATCGAAGATCAGCTGTGCCAAATCCTCAATCGAGTAAATATCGTGATGCGGAGGTGGCGAGATGAGTGTCACGCCCGGCACCGAATAGCGAAGCCGTGCGATCAATTGATTGACTTTACCACCCGGCAGTTGGCCGCCTTCGCCGGGCTTGGCGCCCTGCGCGACCTTGATCTGAAGGACGTCGGCATTGACCAAATAATGGGGGGTCACACCAAAGCGACCCGAGGCGATTTGCTTGATCCGTGAGGTCCGGTTGGTGCCGAATCGTGCGGGATCTTCACCGCCCTCACCTGAGTTCGAACGCGCACCGAGTTCGTTCATCGCTTGTGCAAGCGCTTCATGTGCCTCAGGGCTCAGTGCGCCAAGCGACATACCCGCCGAGTCGAAACGCTTCAGAATCGCCTCTACTGGCTCAACCTGGTCGACCGAGATCGCATCACCTTGATCTGCTTTTAATTTCAGCAAATCACGCAGTGTGGCCACCGGGCGTTCATTGACGAGTTTTGCGTACTTGCCATAGGTCGAGTAGGAACCGGTCTGAACAGCCTGCTGCAGCGTTTGTACAACATCTGGGTTGTACGCGTGGTACTCGCCGCCGTGCATATATTTCAGGAAGCCACCCTGCGGCACAGGCTTTCGTTTTGACCAGGCAAGACGCTGGCGAATCGCTTGATCGTTCTCAAAATCAGCGAAGTCAGCACCCTGAATTCGGCTTTGCACTCCAGTGAAGCAGAGATCAACCACCTCAGTGGACAATCCAATCGCCTCAAAGAGTTGCGCACCCCGATAGCTCGCCACCGTCGAGATGCCCATTTTCGAGAGGATTTTCAATAATCCTTTATTGATGCCTTTCCGGTAGTTGCGATGCAGCTCCAGCGGATCGCCAATCAATTCATCACTGTCAACCAAATCATTGATGACACGATACGACAGATAGGGATAAACCGCCGTCGCACCGAATCCAATCAGTACGGCAAAATGATGCGAGTCGCGTGCCTCTCCAGTATCGATGACAAGGTTTGCCGCACACCGCAATCCTTCTCGAATCAAGCGATGGTGAACGGCGCCTGTGGCCATGGTCGCAGAGACCACCCACTGATCCGGATCCACTTCCCGATCACTCAAAATCAAGAGCGTTTTGCCAGCACGCACGGCCTCAACCGCTTGCTCACAGACCGCCTCAACCGCTCGCTTCAATCCAATCTCTGGCGCAAACGCCAATGAGATCAGCGCGCGACCATACCCTGGATGCTCAAACGCTTTGAGTCGATCCATTTTCGGTGCAGAGAGGACCGGAGAATGCAAAATAATGCGCTCAGCATGGTCAGCGGTTTCCTCAAAGGGATTCAATTCAACACCCAGACAGGTTTCCAAACTCATCACGATCGACTCGCGCAAAGGATCGATCGGCGGGTTGGTGACTTGCGCAAATTGCTGCCTGAAATAATCCGCAGTATGACGCTGTTCGGTCGACAGAACGGCCATGGGGGTATCGTCCCCCATGGATCCGACCGCCTCTTGGCCACTTTCGGCAAGCGGCTTGATGACTTGTTCACGCTCTTCGCGTGTCAAATTAAACAGCTTCAAATGCGGATCTAAACCGCGTTCAGACAGTGCCCTGAGATCTGAAAACGGATCCTTCATGTCCGCCTCAAACCGGATGGTTTGCTCACGCAACCACTTTTTATAGGGCTGACGAGATTTCAGCTGTTGATCAATCTGATCAGCCGTCAAGATTTCACCGGTCTCGGTATCAACCGCCAAAATCTCACCCGGTCCAACTCGGCCTTTGGCTACCACATCTTCTGGCTGGTAACTCCAGGTGCCAATCTCTGAGGCCAGCGTTAGATATCCATTCTTGGTTTTCACCCACCGAGCCGGACGTAATCCATTGCGGTCGAGTAAGCAGCACGCATAACGACCGTCCGTCAACACAATGCCAGCCGGCCCATCCCAAGGCTCCATGTGCATGGAGTTGTACTCATAGAATGCGCGTAAGTCGGCATCCATGTCATCCACGTTCTGCCAGGCTGGTGGCACCAGCATCCGCACCGCTCGGAACAAATCCATCCCACCGGCGACGAGCACCTCAAGCATGTTATCCAGGCTTGAGGAATCTGAACCTGAGGTATTCACCAAGGGTAAGATTTTGTCGATCTCAGGCAGACGCTCTGATTGGAAGAGGTGGCCGCGGGCACGCGACCAGTTTCGATTTCCGGCGATGGTATTGATCTCGCCATTGTGCGCGAGTAACCGGAATGGCTGCGCCAGTGGCCAACGCGGCAAGGTATTTGTTGAGAAGCGTTGATGGAATACACAAATCGCGGTCTTCATCTCTGGATCATTTAAATCCGGATAAAAGTGCGGCAGATCCACTGGCATCATCAGGCCCTTGTAGGAAATCACCCGCCGAGACAAGGAACACAAATAGGCCTCAGGCTGTGATTCAAGCGCACGTTCAACCAGGCGTGATGCCATGAAAAGCTCATTGTCAAACGCCTCAAGCGCTTGCCCTTTGGGCTCAATAAAGACCTGCGCGAACGCGGGCATGTTGCCGTGGGCAATTGGACCTAAATTAGCGGGATCAATCGGCACATCCCGCCATCCCACAATCTCAAGCCCACGCGCTGAAAGGACTGCATCGATCGCGTCACGCGATTGACGGTTGGCGTCTGGCTCATTGGGCAGGAACACCATTCCCACGGCAAAGAGCTCAGCCAATGGACGGCCAAAGGCACGCTCAGCGGTTTGCCTCATAAACGCGTCCGGCATCTGCAGTAAGAGACCGCACCCATCACCGGTTTTACCGTCGGCCGCAATCCCGCCTCGGTGCGTCATGCACGTGAGGGCTTCAATTGCGGTCATCAATAAATGATGACTGGGCTCGCCGTCGCAGTGCGCGATCAGGCCAAACCCGCAATTGTCGCGAAATTCACCGGGAGTGTAGAGACCTTGGGTCATATTGATGCTTCCTCATTACACAGCGCACGCACTGCAACCTATAAATTAGACACCGAGAGGTGTTCAAGAAACCTGTGTGTGCCGCGAATCTGAACGTAACTCCGGCAACGACCCTGTTTCCATTTCAATTGGGTGCGAACCAAAAAGGAAAAGGCCGCGTAGTATATGTCTGTGCAGACTATTGGGCAAATCAGCTGGCGGGCTTTGGAGAGGACGCCTCGGGAAGCGGGATCGTTTGGGGTGGCTCGTCGGGCGGCACCTCACTGCGTAACTCCCAGATCAATAATGCACCAAGACAGATGGCAGTGACTGTAGCCCCGATCACAATCCATTTTAACATCTGGCGAGAGGGCGCCTGAGGCTGGCCTTCAGCATCCACACTCGGACTTGAGTGCTGGTGAACTTGACCATGTAATGCCTGCTGCACCAACTGCTTCGGAGCATCACCGGATTGAGACACCAAGGCCGCCAACACCTGAGGACTCGGTAAATCATCGGTTTGAGTGGCCAATGCATCTTCCAAGTCATACACATCCCAGTGTGGCAAGCGCACAACACTTGGCATCACAGGCATGGGCTCGGCAGCCAACAGTCGGGGCACTAGATCAGGCTCACCAACCAACAATACTGTCCAAGTCCGCCCATAGGTCCCAGATGCCAGCTCGTAAAACAGCATCAATACTTCAATGGGTAAGTGGCTTGCATCCTCGACAATAATTTCCGGAACACCTGCCTCTAAGCCTGCTGGATGCTTGTGTTGCAACTGAATCAACATATCAGTATCCGAGCCCTCTGGATGAAAACCCACCATGCCGATCAGACGTAAAATGGCGTCATGACGACCGGTGAGGATTCGGCCTTCAAGGGTGAGTGGGAGGATTGCACTTTCCAGTGTCAGCTTCTGAATCACTTGTGACTTGCCTTGACCTGGCTCACCGATCAACGCAACCAATCCACGCGTCCAACGGATGGCCGATCGCACCCGCTCCAGACAAGCTTGTTGAGAACGAACTAGTGGCAACACGTTGTTAATGCAGCCGACAAGCTCTGTGGATCGACCGCATCATCGACATAGGCATCGCCCAACGCGCGCAACAGAATGAAACGCATCCGCCCGTCCACATTTTTTTTATCGACTGCCATGTGGGTCATAAAGTCGCTCGGTGTCATGCCAGCCGGCGGCTTGGTGGGCAGTCCAGCGCTCTCACATAAAGATGCCACCCGGGCCACGTCCGACGCATCCAAGGCACCGATCTGTCGGGAGACCTCGGCCGCCATCACCATGCCCGCACCGACAGCCTCACCGTGAAGCCAGTCACCGTAGCCCAAATGGGCTTCAATGGCATGGCCAAAGGTGTGTCCCAGATTCAACAAGGCTCTGACTCCACCCTCGCGTTCATCACGCCTGACAATCTCTGCCTTCATCGTACAGGACTGTCGAATCGCCTCCGTCAATGCCTCTGAATCTTGAGCACGCAGTGCTTCGATCTTGGATTCAATCCACTGCAGAAACTGATGATCTCCGAGCAACCCATATTTGATGACCTCGGCGAGCCCTGCTGAGAGTTCGCGTGGCGGTAATGACTTCAGCATGTCGGTGTCCGCAAACACCGCGGTTGGCTGATGAAAGGCGCCGATCATGTTTTTCCCCAGTCGATGATTGACCCCAGTCTTCCCACCCACCGAGGAATCCACCTGCGCGAGCAAGGTGGTTGGGATCTGTAGGAAGCGAACCCCTCGCTGATAACTTGCTGCCGCAAAACCAGCCATATCGCCCACCACACCGCCACCGAGTGCAATAAAGGTCGCATTCCGTGAGAAGCGATTCTCAAGCGCTTCAGAAAAAATCAAATCGAGCGTTTCAAGATGCTTGTGTGCCTCACCATCGGGCAACACAACGGTCGCGACCTCAAACGCAGAAACGGCCTTGAGCACACGCGACAAATACAAAGGTGCCACCGTCTCATTGGTCACCACCAAGACTTGGCGGCCGTGGATATGCGGCGCGATTCGCTCAGCCGTCATCAACTCAGGCCCAATCACAATCGGATAGGCACGATCACCCAATTCAACAGTTAGCGTGTGCATATCAGGCCTCCTTGAGTGCCTCTAAAATACGGCGAACAACAGACGCCGGACTGCTCTTCCCTGTTTGCACCCGAATGCCTGCGCACTCAGCATAAAGTGGCTCTCGCTCGGCTGCCATGCCTTGGAGCTTTGCTTTTGGATCCTCAACCTGCAGAAGCGGCCGTTGTTTGTCGTGTTTCAGTCGCTCGTATTGGGTATCCAAATCCACGTGCAACCAAATGACACGAGGCCGCGCCTCACTCAACCGTGCCCGATTATCAGCCGCCAACACCACGCCAGCACCTGTGGAAATCACAGCACGCTCGGTCTCACACAACAACTCAAGTGCTTTGGCCTCACGCGCACGAAATCCAGATTCACCCTCGACATCAAAAATCCATGGGATATCCGCGCCACACCGGTTTTCGATCTCTTCATCTAGATCGATAAAGCGACGCTTTAAGCGGGAGGCCAACAGTCGACCAACCGTGGTCTTGCCCGCACCGGTCGGCCCGATGAGAAATAAAGGAGCCGACGACAATTGCATGAAACCTCTTAATCACAACACTCGGGGTGTAATGAATACTAACAGCTCTGACTTAAAGGCTCGACGCTCATCAGTTTGAAATGCACGCCCAATCAGCGGCAGTGAGGACAAACCCGGTACACCGGTCTTCAATGTCTCTTCTCGAGACTCATAAATCCCCCCAAGGACCAAGGTTTGACCGGGCTCGACCGTCACCTCAGTATTCAATTCTCGCGTATCAATAGCCGGACCCTGAGCTGTCGTAATTTGGCTGACTTGGTCTTGGCGAATCTCAAGCGTCATTTCAATCTGCCCATCGTCACGCAGCACCGGAGTGACACGCAACTCTAAAACCGCATCTTTGAACTCAGTTCGCGATTGCCCGTTCTCATCACGGGTTACAAATGGAATTTGCGAGCCCTGACGAATAGTCGCTGGACGGCGATTGGTGGTGACGATCCGTGGCTCAGAGATCACCTCACCAGCCCCTGAGGCTTCAAGCGCTGATAACTCAAGAGACAACAGCCGCGGATCCGAAATAAACGCCAATGCAAGGGAACCAGCAGAGGCGTCGGCACTCACGCCAGGCGAGCGTCCTTGGGCGCCAGAGCGACCATCCAGCGCAGTCCGAAAAGACCACTCGATTCCAAGTTGATGGCGCCGCTCGGTATCAGCCGAGACCAAGCGCGCTTCAATTAAGATCTGCGCAACCTCAATATCCAAAACAGAGACCAGTGTCTCGACCTGTGCCAATACGTTCGCAGGACCGCTGACGATGAGTCGATTGGTTTCTGGATCAGACAAAACCGACAAGGTGTCATCGGTTTGAACGCCCGCTTGGTCAAGTAAATCCAACACATAAGATGCTTCACGGTATTTCAGATCAATCACTAACAAATCAGGAGCGACCGGCGCGGGTGTCACGAGCGTTGCCTGCGGAAACTGTCCGCTCACTTCAAGCCCTGCAGCGGCCGCGATGTCCTCTAGTGTACGATGCGGATCATCCTGATCCGAAGTCAGCCTTACCGATGGATTGAACCCATCTGGAGCCGCCAGAGTGACCCCCGTTTCTGCTGCAAACCGACTGAGTACTTCGGTCAGGGGCATATCACGGACCGCAATCTCCAAAGCCTCAGCCTGCGAAATCAAGCAACACCAGAGCAAACATAGATATTTCATCAAAACGCAGCCTCTGAAAAACACACACCACCAATGTCACTTTTCAACATCAATTGGCCCTCGCGAACACCGATCAGCTGCCATGCAGCATCGATGCGGTCGCCAAACTGCATCCACGTCCGGCCGGTGCCTTCCTCAATATGCACGGAATCACCGAATCGACTGACCAATTTCAGAGGGGGACAGGCGTCGATCTCACCGAACCGAATCACATCCGGACTGTCCGATGCCAGATTGACTGACTGAGCTCTTTTGCGAACCGGATGATCTGTCAGTTGCAAACGGACGGTCATGCGAAGCAACTGATCTTCGGCATTCAAACTGAGCTGCGTCAGTCGAGTTCCACTGAACCCCGCGGCAAACGAGTGACCCAGTCGCATCAGCGTCGAAGATTCACCAGTCAGAATAAAGGTCCATTCATGTGCGGTGCGTTTCACATCGATATGCTCAGCGACTGCACCAATCTCAGCAGTCAAGGATTGAAATTCGATCACCGGCCAATCCATCTCGAGCGCATCCAATCGAGCATTCTGCTCCTGCAATTGGGCATCGAGCGCGACTTGTTCAGCCTGAACAGCATGCCACCGTGCCTCGTTTTTTAAGCGTTCGACATATCGATCAAAGGCCGGCCATAGCACGGTGCATACCGCCACACCCACGAGTCCCATGAACCAACTCACAAGGAGCAGCTTGGTATGGCGAACCACCCAGATTTGCTGCGCCGAATTAACGGGCATGTCGCGCCTCCAATGTCACTTCATAACCAAACCCAAGCGGCCGGACAGCCGTCATTTCGAGCTCATGAGTCAGTGCCTGCGATAACACTTCAGGGGTTGCCACTTGCACACGCACTGTCGACCGTTCAGACGTGATTTCTAGCGACAATACCCGTACGTAGGGTGCATGCAGAACTGGATTGATCCATGCCCAACGGGCTGTCATCTCGTCCCGCTGGCTGTCGACACGCTCGGTTTGAGCCGATAACGCCTGGACACGTGCGGTCAGCTCAGCGAGGTCGCCCTGCGCCTGTGCCAACTGCGCGTGTGACTCCACGAGCGCCTTGGCATACTCCGGGATTGCGCGACTCATTTGCGTCAACGCCAGCCACGCCGACACCGTGACGGTACA
>CAJXNQ010000035.1 GCA_913057215.1 uncultured Gammaproteobacteria bacterium | reverse complement strand
CGCACTAAGTTCTCCGATATCCAAATGAGGAGGATCACAATGCGTCGATTACACATGAAACAGGCCGGTCAAGGGCTGTCTGAGTACCTGGTTATTGTTGGACTGATTGCGGTGGCATCCATCGCTGCGGTTGGATTTTTAGGCGGCACAGTGCGCTCTCAGGTTGCAGCTGTTGCCAACGAAATCGCAGGCCAAGACGGATCAACTGCCATGATCTTTGCCGAGGGTAATGCATTGCAGGCTTCAGCACAGGCCGCCGCCGGTCGTCATCTAGGCAACTATATCGGTCAAAACGCCACTCTGGACGGTAATTGATCGATGCGCCAACAGGGCTTTGCACTGATGATGTCACTGGTGTTGTTGCCACTTCTGGCAGCAGGCCTTGCGTGGCTGTTTTCAGGTGCAGGCCTGATGGCACGGTTTGAGGGTCATCCGCATGCCGATCGAGTGGCCTATTCAACGGCCAGCGTGCTGGCCAGCGAAGTCAATGAACTGGCTGTGTTGAACCGGAAGATCTTGGCGAGCCATCTGATGGTGGGCCATCTCACCACCTATTTGTCATTCACCCGCTATCTCAAAGATACGATCGATTCGGTCGGCTATTTGGTGCCCTTCGCTCGGAGTTTTATCTCAGGTGGCACGACGCTGCTTGTGCAGTCTGCGCGGATTCAGTTGCAGTCGGGCATTGGGGTGGCACTCGGTGGGCAACACAAATGGGCCATTGATGGTGTTGAAGTACTCCAAAACGCGGGCCAGCGATCCATGGATGAGGCAGCCAGTCAGGCAGCTCCTTTCACATTGCAGTCAGTCTGTATTGGCTCGGTGTGCGGAAGATCAGCATTGGATGCAGCCATGCTGTCAGCCATCCCTGTGATTGAAGAACACCCAGCCGACTATGCTCGACTTTCGATGCAGGCCATGAACGGGCTTCCACAAGCGGCCTGGCATCGCTCACGCAGTTGGCAGCACAACGTGCTCGGCCTTTTGGAGGCACGTCGCTCTGGCGGCACCGGGACGGACGCAACCGGTCGCGGCTGGACTGCGTCTGAAAAGCTTGAAGCACAGGTCAAATTATTTTTCTTCGGTCTGGGTTGGCGAACACTGGCTGATGGCAGTGCCAATACTCTTCGGGATGGTTTTGCCTATCGTGGCCTGCCTTGGCTTCTTGAGTGGCGCGGCCCTTCAGTGATTCCGCTCACGATCACACTGGCCTCTGAAACAGCCGGCGTGATCAAAGCCGAGAGTCGGTTGCGGTTTACAGGCGATGGCGATGCTGATTTATGGCGCCCGGTGTGGCGCGCTGAATTAACAGGAGGTCTCTAGTGCAACGTGGCCAGGCTTTACTTGAGTTATTACTGATCGCGCCCGTGTTTTTGATGTTGGCGCTGGCGATCGGTGCCTTTGCAGCTGTCACGGACACCACGCGTGCAGTCACTGATGGGCTGAAAGACCGGTTGTGGTTTTCAGACTCTCGGCTGGAGCGACTGACGGAATCTCAGGCGTTGCCAACCGGCATCGACGATGGCTTGTTTCCAGTCACCTTGCAACGCGAGGGCAGTCTGCGTCGTGATGACGGGTTTTTACACGCAGGCGACGCGTTTCAATCGGCGGTGCTTGAGGACAACTTGGTGATGGGCGAGCTTGGCTTGGAGCTGACGCAAGCCTCGGTCGAGCTCATCCGTCGTCTCGGTTCACCGGTTCCATTCAGCGAAGTGCGTCCGTCAGGTATCACCTCAGTCGGCGTCACAGGTCATCGGGATATGTCTCTACCAGCAAGGATTATTCGACATGATTAAACCAGTTTTTAACGCGCTGGCGGTCTGGATGATCGCCACATCGGCCTCGGCCAGTTGTTTTGATGATTTTCCGAACATCCGCTCTGAATGGATCGAACCCTTCGGGCAGATCGTGTGGTCACCGCTCGTGGAGACGCGTTTGATTGAGCGCTGGCTCAATCAACGCGCATTTATCGAGATTGAAGTGACAAGCCCTGAACCGGATCGGTTTTGGGTCCGTGGTCAGTGCTTGGCGCAGATTACACCGTTGGAGTCCTCAACTCAGGCCTGGCTCGTCGGCAGTGCGTTCGGACAGCCACTATTTGACGCATTGGAGATCCCAGATGTCTCCGCGTGAACTGCTGAAAAAATACTGGCAAGTGCCATCGGCATTGCTCATCGCAGGGGTGGCTGTGGCGCTCAGTCACTCGCCTGAGCCGCTGCCTCAAGTGATTCCTGAACCAACCCCTGATTTGGTCGATGCAGTGGTGGTCACCGCACCCGTGGCTGCCGGTGATGTTCTGGATCCAGCACAGCTGACCCAGACGCAATATCCGCTGGCCTGGATGCCTCAGGATGCGCTCAGAGCAGACAGCCCCGAACTGCTCAATGCGCCCTTGGTGGTGCGACCCTTAGCAGTGGGTACGCCTTTGGCGGCGAATATGTTGATGCCCAACCCCATGGCAGGCCTCGAAGCTGCACTGGATGACTCGAAACTCTTTATGCCGGTTCCACCTGAGCTGTCTCGGATGCTGCCCAAACAGCTACCTCCCGAGGCGCGTGTGGCGCTTGTGTATGAGAGCAAGGTTGGGACCCATGGGGGTGTCGTGCTGACCCGCATCCCGGTGACCCGATCAGGCGAAGGCGCAGTGACAGAGGTCACTTGGTTTGTGATGGATGAAGATGAGCTCGCCATTTTACAGCGAGCGCTGCGCTTGGGACGGCTGCGTCTGGCACTCTGTCGCGACACCCATTGTCCGGCTGTGACGCTGACTCGGATTCCCGAGCAGCAACAAACCAAGGCACCTGAAAAGACACGTGCCACGGTGACGGTGGGTCTGTCATGAAGTGGTTATTGATGGGACTGGTTGCCTTTGCAGCACACACACTTGCAGCGACGCCTGTGACGCTGACACCCGGCGGGACGACTTTGGTGAACTGTCCACGTGTCGAGCATGTCGCACTCGGCAATGAACAGGTGGTGTCGGTCCAAGAAACGCTGCCGGGTCGTTTGTTGCTGTCTGCCAAGGGCCCCGGAGCCACCAAGCTGTGGTGTTTAAGTGGTCAACAAGAAACGGTGTTTGACATTGTCGTCACTGGCATCCAGACCCAGGCGCCGAGCCAATATTTTTTGGATGTGCTGATCGCTGAAGTCACGCGCTCAGCCAGCCGTTCGTTGGGTGCCAACACCACGCTTGATGGCTCACTGCAACTCTCAGCCGAAGGCGTGTCACGTGGACTGAATCCGGCAGGCGATGATGCCGGCGGGTTCTTATCTCTGGACTTGTTTTCTGAGCTCTCAGCCCTTGAACGCCAGGGGGAAGCGGAGCTGTGGTCCCGCGGTGAGATTCGTGTTGAATCCGGTGGAGAGACTGCGCTTTTGGCCGGTGGTGAGATTCCGATTCCAGGCGGTGAGCAGAGTACGGAATTTCGGCCCTACGGGCTCGATCTCACCGTCGGCGCAGAGACTGTGGACTTAAATGCAGTTGCCCTGTCATTGGATCTGTCTCTCACCGCACTGGATTATGGCGTGGCCATTGATGGCGTGCCGGGCATGACCAGTCGTGATTTAACAACCACCCGGCAGTTTCGGCTCGGTGAAGCGGTGGTGTTGGCGCGCATTGAGCGCGGGGAGCGTGGGCAAACCGATTCAGGGCTTCCAGGTGTGCCGACTCAAAATGAACGCGCTGAGGAAGAGCGTGAGCTTTGGGTGTTGTTACGCCCGCGCGTCGAGAGCCAAGTGAGCGCAAAACCTGTGGCGCAAACACCCATGGCCGGTAGCCGAGGAGCGTTGGGAGTCTATGAATGAGTGAATCCTTAAGACACACACTGGCGCTTCAACTCGACCGATTCCTCTCTGACGAAGCACGTCTCGGTGATCCAGATCTTCGACCGGATCAGGGCACCTTGGTTGAGCAGTTCTTGGATCAAGCGCTCGCAAGCGAGCCGAGCTTATCAGAGGACGAGAAGGCTCGACTGAAAACCGCAGTACGCGCCGATTTATTGGGCTATGGACCGATTGAGGCCGCCATCGCCGATACCGAGGTGTCTGAAATTATGGTGGTCGGACACGCGCAGATCTTTATCGAGCGCGGCGATTCGGTGACTGCGCTTGAAGCCGGGTTTGTCAATGAGGACTTTTGCCGGCGCGCCATCCTGCGAATGCTTGAGCCGCTCGGTCGGCGATTGGATGAACAGTCGCCGACCGCCGATGGACGACTCGAAGATGGTTCCCGAATCAATGCGGTGCTGCCACCGATCTCACCGGATGGACCCATGCTCACCATTCGAAAATTCAAGGCAGGGCTTAAATCACTGGATGCATTAGCAGCCGCTGGCATGTTTCCAGATCAGGCGCAGCAGGTGCTCGTCGATGCAGTCAAAGGTGCCTCGAATCTATTGGTGTGTGGCGGCACCGGTGCCGGTAAAACGACGCTTTTAAATGCGCTCGCTCGCGAGATCAATCCGACAGAACGGGTGATCACACTCGAAGATGCGGCGGAATTATCGCTTGGATTACCACACACAGTGCGTCTAGAGACGCGTCCACCGAACATGGAAGGCGAGGGTGCCATCACTCTCCGTGATCTTCTTATCAATGCACTCCGGATGCGTCCAGATCGGCTAGTCGTTGGAGAGTGTCGAGGTCCTGAAGCACTTGATATGTTGCAAGCCATGAATACAGGCCATCGTGGGTGTATGACCACGGTCCATGCCAATACACCGAGAGACGCCATTCGACGCCTTGAGGTCCTGACATTATTAGCCGGTGTGGATATCCCAGTCCGTGCCATCCGAGAGCAGATTGCCAGTGCGATCGATGTGATTGTGCATGTGGGGCGTGATCACGCCGGTCATCGTGGAGTCACTGCAATTGAGCGCGTTGTGGGTCTTGAGGGCGAGCAAGTATTGCTTGAATCCCTGTGGAGTCATGCGCCAAGTGATGTGGAGTTGGCATGGGCGTCGGCCTGAGCGTATTTGTCTTGGTGCTCCTCGTCTGGTTTGCGCCCTGTGGCATGCGCCTCTACGCACGTGCCACGCGGGTGCGTCGATTGAAAAAAGCACTCGATGCCGAGTTGGATTCGGTGCTCTCGATTTTGGCGCGGCAACTGCGGGCAGGTCATGATTTGGGCCGGGCACTCAATGAGGCCGAGGCCAGTTATGACGGCATCGTGTTGGAGGAACTCAGTCACTGGAAAGCCGAGCGGCAAGTGACGTTGTCGCTTGGTCAGGTGCTGATGCAGCGTGGTGAACGCCTTGATATGGAGCCATTGAAAATCGCCGGAGCCACACTGATCGTGCGCGATAAGCTTGGTGGTCCCCTGGCGGCCACCCTCGAGGAGCTGGCTCGGAGCCTTCGAGAAACACGGAGTCTCAGGCTCAAAATTGAAGCCGCCAGTGCGACACATCGGATGCAGGCCTCGATGCTGTCGATCTTGATTCCTTTATTGTCGGCTGGAGCCATCGCTCTGTCGCCAGGGGCCACGGATGCAGTGGTCTACACCACCGCCGGGCACATGCTGTTAGTGCTCTGCGGGACCTTGATGCTGATCGGCCATTTTTGGGTGCGGAGTTTGTGCCGTGTGGATTAGTCATCTGCTCATCAGTATCGCGGTGGGCAGCCTCCTGATGAGCCTGCCCACTGGTAAGCGCTGGATCATCCGATGCTGGGCGTTGGTCACCGGTCTCTTGATCATACCGACGCTGTGGCAACTGGCTCTGGGTCTGGTGGCACTGGATGTGGCTGTTGAGCGACTGGTCTCTCGAGGTCGCGTGATGCGCCAACAAAAGGCTTTCCGGGCCTATTGGCCGTGGCTCGTTGATCTGATGCGAATCGCCATCTCAGGCGGTGCAGCACACGGTGTGGCTTTCGATCATGCCATGACCGCACTGAAAGAAAGCCCGTTAAAGCCTTTTGGCACAGAGGTGTTTGCGCGCCGCGAGGAAGGCCAGGATCGAGTCTCAGCCATTGTGTCGGTTGCCAAAGAGATGGGTTCGCGCGAGGCCTTGGATCTGGGGTTTGCCATGCGCGAGTCCTCGCGCCAGGGCTCTGATCTCTCGCCCTTACTCATTGAACAGGCACGCGCACTCAGGGAGCGGACACAAAGGCGGCTTGAACGCGCGGCGAACGGCCTGTCTGTGAAATTATTAATTCCATTGGTGATTTGCTTTTTTCCGATGTTTTTCATTGTGTTGGCTTTCACCATCATGCATAGCCTAGGGAGGTTGCCATGGAGCACTTAACTGAAATGCCGCTACCCAATTTAACCTTTGAGCAGCCCTATCCAGACCCCGTATTACGCGCACTGTCTGTCAAGGTCTGTCACAGCTTTTGGGATCGTCTACGGGGCATCCGCAAACCCGGTGCGGGCGATGCGCTCTTATTTCCGGGTACGCGTGGATTGCACGGGTTGGGTATTAACGAGTCACTGTGGGTGATTTGGTTGGATAAAGATTATCAGGTCGTGTCCACCGAGTGGTTGCATCCCGGTGGTTTCACAATGCGCCCCGAGGGCGCCTTGCATGCGGTTGAAGTGACCTTGGATGGTATCGAGGAGGCGGTATGTGGATCCGTGCATTAATCGTGGCGTTGGCATTGGTGAGCCAGGCTACACAGGCCAGTGAGCCGAGTAGTCCCGAGTGGGTGAGGCTCCAATTTGAGGCTGTTCAAGCAGCCACAGATCCCATTGCCAAGCGATTACTACTTGAGCATTTACTGGATGCCTTGGTTGAAACGGATCCTCTGTGGCTTCGGGTCAAGGGCCAATTGATGGTGTTGGATTATTTTGAGGGAAGACGATGAAACGAATGGCAACCGCGCTCTTAGTCAGCGCAGCCTTAGGTGGATGCGCGCAGGTGGGTACGCAGAGTGCATTAATTCGGGAAACTCCTGTGATTGAAGCGGTGACTCCAAAGACCCAAGGCAGTTACACAACGGGCAATCTCGCACTCAGACGCGGAGATCTGGACACTGCCGTGAATGCCTATCGCCAGGCCCTCCAAGACAATCCATCGCTCTATGAGGCGCGCTATAACCTTGGGATTGCACTGTTAAAACAAGCCCGCGAAGAGTTCTTGTTGTATGCAGGCCTGGCCCCTGAGTCGGAGAGTCTGACGCCCATTGCGCCCATGCTTCAGTGTTTAGAGACCTATGTGGGTGAGGGAACTGATGCGCTCTGTCGCGCCCGTTAGGGAGTCTGGACAAGGTCTGATTGAGGCCGTCATCAGTGCTGCGAGCATGAGTGCGATGCTGTTTGGATTATCCACTCTGATTGCACTGGCATGGTGGGCGATCGCCGTACCCTTGGTCAACACTGAGATGCAACGTTTGGTGCTGAAGCAATTGAGCCTGGTGCAGTTGGTGATCGACCCACCTGCACTGGGGCAATTGGTTGACGCCACAACCTACGGTGTGGAGCCTGATGCGCTCATCCACAGTGCACGTTGGTTGCTGCCGGCGGCCCCACAGTCTTGGCATGCTGATGAGTTGGCCAGTGGCCGATTACAACTCCGCTGTTTGGTCCTCAAAGATAAAGAGGGCTTTTTAAAGCTTGGCTGTCGGACGGACTGGAAAACACCCTTTGGCTGGGAATTGCAGCGGGCGGACTGGATCTCTCAACGCCCGGGCGGAACGGTGGACCGTTTTGAGGGCGAATTTTTGAATTCTCACGGCCGATCGTAGGGCCTACATCCATGCATGATCGTGTCTTATCGGGTTAGACACAGAATCGTCATATGAACTCTGCTACCCTTTGTGACGTTTGAATGACAGATTCATGACACAGGACGTTCGATGATTCATAAATGTTTGTTCCCCGTCGCTGGGTACGGCACACGCTTTTTGCCTGCGACCAAATCCTCTCCCAAAGAAATGTTACCGGTCGTGAATAAACCACTGATCGAATACGGCGTTCAAGAAGCCTTGGATGCCGGTCTGACGCGCGTTGGGTTTGTCACTGGCCGTGGCAAGCGAGCGATTGAAGATCATTTTGATAAAAACTATGAACTGGAAGATCAGATTCGGGGCACCGGCAAAGAGGACCTGATTCAGCCAACACGGACGCTGATTGATCAATGCGAATTCTCATACACCCGACAAAAAGAAATGAAAGGCTTGGGTCACGCCATTTTGACCGGTGAGACCTTGATTGGTGACGAGCCTTTTGCTGTGGTGCTTGCGGATGATCTCTGCATCGCCGAGGGTGATGGGGTGTTAACTCAGATGGTGAAACTCTTCCGGCAGTTTCGGTGCTCGATTGTGGCCGTTGAAGAAGTGCCCGAAGACAACATCCATCAATACGGTGTGGTGGCCGGTGAGCCCCTGAAAGATGGGGTCTACCGGATTACCGACATGGTTGAAAAACCCGCCAAAGAGGATGCACCGTCCAACATGGGCATCATCGGGCGCTACATTTTGACTCCAGATATTTTTGATGTCCTCCGCGCAACCCCGCCTGGCAAGAATGGAGAACTGCAAATTACCGATGCTCTGAAAACACAGGCCGAGGAGGGATGTGTGCTCGCCTATCGCTTCAGCGGTCGACGCTTTGATTGCGGATCGATTGATGGATTCGTCGAGGCGACCAATTATTGTTATGACAAATTTTATAAGCAGGGACTCTAAACCAGTATGAAGTTAGCAGTTGTCGGAACAGGGTATGTCGGTCTCGTGACCGGTGCCTGTTTTGCTGAAATGGGAAACCACGTGGTCTGTGTCGATGTGGACACAGAGAAGCTGGCACGCCTGAATCGTGGTGAGATTCCGATTTACGAACCCGGACTCGAGCAGATTGTCGAGCGGAATTTTGCCCGTGGTTCACTTGAATTCACAGACGACTTAGCGCGTGCGCTCGATGGCACCCAGGTGGCGATGATTGCAGTCGGTACACCACCCGGTGAAGACGGCTCTGCGGATCTTCGGTATGTGCTCGAGGTGGCTCAGGGTCTAGGGACCCATATGACTGAGTATCTGGTCATTGCGGATAAGTCGACAGTCCCCGTCGGCACGGCTGAAAAAGTCAATGCGGAAGTGGCTCGCGCATTGGAGGCCCGGGGTGTGGACATTGCCTTTGATGTGGTCAGTAATCCAGAGTTCCTCAAAGAGGGTGCGGCTGTTGAAGATTTCATGCGGCCTGATCGTGTGGTGGTGGGAACCGATTCGGAGCGCGCACGTGAGGTGTTGAGCGAGCTGTATGAACCCTTCAGTCGCACGCGGGATAAGCTCATGTTCATGGGAATCCGAGATGCTGAGATGACCAAATATGCAGCCAATGCAATGCTTGCGACAAAAATCTCGTTCATGAATGAAATGGCCAATCTCTGCGAGCGCTTGGGTGCCGATGTTGAAAACGTCCGAAAGGGGATTGGTTCAGACCCACGCATTGGCTTCAGTTTTATTTTTCCTGGCTGTGGCTATGGCGGATCGTGTTTCCCCAAAGACGTCAAAGCCATTCTTGGTATGTCCAAGGACGTCGGTTTTTCACCGATTTTGATGCAGGCGGTTGAAGACCGAAACCAACTGCAAAAACACCGGTTGGTTGAGCGTATTGTGGAATCCTACGGCGAGGATCTCACTGGGCTGACATTTGGCATGTGGGGGTTGGCATTTAAGCCTGGCACCGATGATGTGCGCGAGGCATCGTCGGCTGTGATGATCCGCGAGCTGGTGGCGCGGGGTGCCACGGTGAAGGCCTACGATCCAGTGGCCATGGACACCATTACCCATGAAATCGAGTCTGATTGGATCGGTCATCAAGTGATGCTTTGTGCGCATCAGTACGACGCTGTGACAGACGCAGATGCATTGATTTTGGCCACCGAATGGAATCTGTTCCGTCAGCCAGACTTTCAGGCTATGGAGCGTGTCATGAAAGCCAAAGCGATCTTTGACGGTCGCAACCAATACGATCCGAAGCGCCTGAGGGAACAGGGCTGGGAGTATGTCGGTATCGGTCGGTGAACCGATTACCCATCGTCTGGGATCCGGGCTACAGCCCGGATTTCCCCAACACCCATCGGTTTCCGATGGCCAAATTTCGATACTTAAAAGAGTGGGTGGATCGCGAGGTCGCAAACACCCAACTATTTAAACCGACACCCTGTCCGATGGATCTCCTGCAATCAGTGCATGATTCGGCCTATGTGGAGGCATTTCAAAACGGCACGCTCGACCCCAAAGCGATCCGTGAAATCGGCTTACCCTGGAGTCCTGGCTTGGCCACCCGGACGCGTTTAGCGCTGGGTGGATCGGTGCAAACCTGTGAGTTGGCCTGCCAATACGGTCTGGCCTCACACCTGGCAGGCGGTACGCATCATGCGCATCACGCACGGGGCTCGGGATTTTGTATCTACAATGATCTGGCTGTGTCTGCGACGCATCTGATCGCCACCGGGCGAGCCTCACGGGTTTTGATCTTTGACTGCGATGTGCATCAGGGCGACGGCACAGCGGCCATGCTTGCGGCGCATCCGGGCACCTTCACCTGTTCAATCCATGCCGAAAAGAACTTCCCGGCCAGAAAAGTAGCCAGCGATTTGGATGTCAATTGCCCCGATGGGATGACCGATGGGCCCTATCTTGAGCGCGTCCTTGAAACCTTGGATTCTGTTCTAGCCAGTTGGCGTCCTGATTTTGTGATCTATGACGCGGGTTCTGATGTGCATGTCGATGATGCGCTCGGTCGATTGTCAATCACGACCGCAGGTCTCTATGAGCGTGATCTGCAGGTGCTGGATCGGATTCGAGGTCAGAGCATCCCTTGTGCGACCGTGATTGGCGGTGGATACGACCGCGACCACAAGGCGGTGGCGGCTCGACACGGGATCATCGTCGCGGCTGCTGCCCGCATCATGGCACGGTCATCGAATTGTTAAAAATCGAGGCGGAGGCCTTGCACTTCCCGTATTCGCTGGCATAATGCGCCCCTGTTTCCGGTAATGCCCGACTAGGCTGGGTGAGGAAACACCGGTCAGTCCCGTTCGTCTAGTGGCCTAGGACTCCGCCCTTTCACGGCGGCAACAGGGGTTCGAACCCCCTACGGGACGCCATTTTGCGGGAATAGCTCAGTTGGTAGAGCACAACCTTGCCAAGGTTGGGGTCGCGAGTTCGAGTCTCGTTTCCCGCTCCAGATTCTAATCACTGTTCACCCGATCATTGTCCAAAGAAGCCCCGTGATCTCGGGGCTGTTGCGCTCAGGCTTGAGTGTTTTAGGGCTTCAAATTCGGTTCAAAGCGCGTCTCCTCAACCAACATTGCAAACTGTGCTTGCATTGACCTGCAGTCCGCGTTTAGCGTCCGCACTTCACACACCTCAAACGCAATTAGAGGAACCCCAATGCATCATATTTCGAAAGCCGCCGTCGCCGTGGCCGCCGGTGTTATCTCGTCCATCACGCAGGCCAGTGAGTGTGGCGCCATTCAAATCGGCCAGATGACCTGGGCCAGCAGTGAGTTTGTTTCACAGCTGGATGGCTTCGTCTTAGAACATGGCTTTGGTTGTGATGTGTCCTATGTCACCTCAGGTCCGATCCCACAGATCACAAGCTTGATTGAAAAGGGGCGGCCACATCTGATCCCAGAGTTGTGGCTGAACTCAGTTGGACCCTTGGTTGAAGAGGGCGTGAACGAGGGGCGCATGCAAGTTGTCAATGACCAGCCGATCGGTGGTGCCGGTGAAGGCTGGTTTGTGCCGGCTTCGATTCAGGAGACGCACCCTGCATTGAGAACCCTTCAGGACATCATCGCGCGTCCAGATCTGTTTCCGCATCCAGATGATCCCTCCAAGGGCGGCTTCCATACATGCCCCGTCGGCTGGGCCTGCAACATCACCAGTACCAATTTATTTTATGCCTTTGGCATGGATGAGAAAGGCTGGGCGTTGGTCGATACAGGATCAGGCGCCGGGCTGGACGCATCGATTGCCAAAGCGGCATCACGCGATGAACTGTGGTTAGGCTATTACTGGGCGCCGACGGTGCTATTGAGTGAGTATGCAATGACACCGGTCGACTTTGGGGTGCCCTTTGATGCCGAGATGTGGTCAGAGTGCATCGCAGTCGAGGGCTGTTTGGATCCACAACCCACGGACTATATTCCATCACAGGTGGTGACTTTGATGGCCAATGAAATTGCCCTGCCTCATGGGGCGAAGCGGTATCTGGAAACCCGCCAACTCACGCTTGAGCAACTTGATCCCATGCTTCGCTTCATGAAAGTCAATCAGATCGATGGCGAAGAGGCGGCGCTTGAATTTTTAATCCGCCAACCCGACTTTCTGACCCTATGGTTGGATGCAGAGGTTGCCGATCGCGTAGCCCGCGAGGTCAACTGAGTATAGGACAATGCCATGCGGCTTCGGGTGACAGTGATTGTATTGATCGTGGTTGGATTTTTAGTCGCCTACCAGATCGTCAACCCTTACCGCCCGCAAGCCTGTCACTTTTGGGATAACGGGGATTTGTGTTGCTGGCTGTTGTGTCGTTAGCAGGTGCAACATTCAGCCTGAGTCTGTATTGTTAAAACGCTTTTTTATCAGATCGATCCAGAGGTTTTGTGTCATACGCATTGGAAATTGAGGGCTTAAAAAAGACCTACGACAATGGATTCAGCGCGCTGAAAGGCATTGATCTCAAAGTTGAATCGGGTGATTTTTTTGCGCTCTTAGGTCCCAACGGTGCCGGCAAAAGCACCACCATCGGTATTTTGTGCTCACTGGTGAATAAGACCGCGGGCCGCGTCTGCGTCATGGGCTATGACATTGATACCCATTTCCCAATCGCTAAGCGACGGCTCGGTGTGGTGCCCCAGGAATTCAATTTCAATCAGTTTGAAACCACCCAGAATATTTTGATTAACACCGCCGGTTATCACGGCATCCCGCGGTCTGAGGCGATGCCGCGGATTGAGCATTATCTCAAGCGGTTGGGGTTGTGGGATAAACGACATAATCCATCACGGGCGCTCTCAGGCGGTATGAAACGTCGGCTGTTGATCGCACGGGCCTTGATTCATCAACCGGATCTATTGATCTTGGATGAGCCCACAGCGGGCGTTGATATTGAGCTTCGTCGCGGTATGTGGGACTTCCTCACCGAGATCAATGCCCAGGGCACAACCATCATTTTGACGACTCATTATTTGGAGGAGGCCGAGGCCTTGTGCCGGAACGTTTCGATCATCAATGCCGGTGAGATCATTGCCAATTCCTCCACCAAGGACTTATTGGCAAGCCTGCATACTGTCACTTTCGTGTGTGATTTACAGGCGTCTGTGTTTGAGGTGCCCTCCATTCCTGGATATGAATGCGTGCTCGCCGATGCCAACACGCTGGAGGTGGAAGTGGATAAGGGCCAGACCCTGAATGCCGTATTCCAAGCGCTCACGGATCATGGGGTTCAGGTGACTTCGATGCGGACTAAAACCAATCGATTGGAAGAGTTATTTGTGACCATGACCTCAGGGAGTGCGGCATGAACGAGTTGGCCAACTTTGAATCCAAGGCCACGGATTTTGGCAATCCCAACTGGGTCGCGTTCCAGACCATTGTCCGTACAGAAGTCAGACGCTTTACGCGAATCTGGGTGCAGACCATGATTCCACCGGCGATTACCATGACGCTGTATTTTATTATTTTTGGCAGTCTCATTGGCCGTCGAATCGGCGAGATGGGCGGGTTTGATTACATGTCCTACATTGTGCCTGGACTGATCATGATGAGTGTGATCACAAACTCCTACACCAATGTTTCGAGCTCATTTTTCGGCGCCAAATTCGGCCGATTTGTTGAAGAAATGCTGGTCTCACCAATTTCCAATCAAACCATTTTGATGGGCTACGTTCTCGGTGGGGTGGCACGTGCCTTGGCCGTCGGTGTCATTGTGACGCTGGTGTCGATGTTTTTTGCCGAGTTCAGCATCCATAACATCTGGGCGGTGGTTTCGATCACGGTTTTAACGGCGGTGTTGTTTTCGCTGCTCGGCTTTATCAATGGTGTCTACGCCAAGCGCTTTGATGATGTGAGCATTGTGCCAACCTTCGTGTTAACGCCCTTAACTTATTTAGGCGGTGTGTTCTTCAGCATCGATCTGTTGCCGGAATTCTGGGCGTCTGTTGCACAACTCAACCCCATTTTGTACGTAGTCAATGCGTTTCGGTTTGGAATTCTTGGCGTGACAGATGTCTCACTTGGCATTGCATATCTTATTTTGATCAGTGTGACCGTGGCCGCCTATCTGTTCGCCCTCAATCTCCTTGCCAAGGGTGCAGGAGTCCGCTCTTAAATGGCCAATCCAACCGGTCTGGAAGGCATCCAGGCGCATTTACCGCTGGGCCAGGCTTCGGATCAACCGACCAGGCTGGATCCCTCGGTGTTGGTCTCTGTGCCACGGGCTCTAGCACGTGAGGTGGAGGGGGTCGACGCCAGCCGGTTTCATGGACAGGATCTGTGGAACTGTTGGGAGATTTCGTGGCTGACGCCAAGTGGTCTGCCGGCAATGCGGATTGGTCAGTTGGTGGTTCCGGCTGCATCACCGAATCTCTGCGAATCTAAATCCCTGAAGCTCTATCTCA
>CAJXNQ010000034.1 GCA_913057215.1 uncultured Gammaproteobacteria bacterium | reverse complement strand
CCGCCCTCCAGCATTGAGACGATGCGTGATTCTGCATGGCGATTGGCGATGTCGTTGATCAATGTGGTGATCCAACGATAATCATCTTCCAGCAGATTCAGTTCACCCAAGGGGTCTTCCTTGTGTGCATCGAAGCCGGCTGAAATCAAAATAAGCTCAGGTTTAAAGGCATCGAGGGCCGGGAAAAAATCCGCTTCGACACGATTTCGAAAAGTCAGTCCATCTGAGCCCGCATTAATGGGTGTGAGAATCAGGTGCTCGCCAGGGGTGTCAAAGTGCCGGTTGGGATAAAACGGATGTTGAAAGGATGAACACACCATCACGCGCTCATCGTCCTTAAAAATGTCGACGGTGCCATTGCCATTGTGAACATCGAAATCAATGATCGCGACACGCTCAAGGCCGTGATGTTCAATTGCGTGTAAGGCTGCAATGGCGACGTTATTGAAGACACAAAAGCCCATGGCTTGGCTCTGTTCAGCATGGTGACCAGGAGGGCGGACTGCGCAGAAAGCGCGATCAATCTCAGCATGCATGACGGCATCGACCGCTTGGCATCCTGAACCGGCGGCCAGTAAAGCCGCCCTCAATGAGCCGGGGCCCATGGATGTGTCTTCGTCGACAGGAATGTGATCGCCGTTGATGGCATCGTATCCAATTTGCTCAATCTCATGGATGTATTGATGCGGATGCGCACGTTCAATCAGATCAAGCTCGATCGGCTCGATGTCATAGCGAACCAAATCGAGCATCAATCCTTGCGATTGAAGTCGCGTGTCGATTGCTTGCAGCCGCATGGGGCTCTCAGGATGCATTTGACCCATATCGTGCACCATGCAGTCATCGTGCGTGAAATAACCGATATGTTTCATGCAGACTCCTCTTATTCTGAGAACTGTATCACTGGCCAGCCCCGCTCTGTCGCAAGTGCGGCTAATGACTGATCTGGGTCAACCACAAAGGCACGGTCTGCGTAGTCCAAAAGCGGCGCATCATTGATCGAATCTGAGTAAAAATGCACGGTTGTTGCTGTGGCCCCTTGTTTTTCAAGCCAGGCTTCCAACGCCTGAATCTTGCCCTCGCGATAGGTTGGGATCCCAGTCAATCGCCCTGTGTACGCACCATCGATGACTTCAAATTCGCAACCAAGAAATGCATCTACATCGTGTAACGCAGCGATAGGCTCCACAATAAACGTGTTGGTGGCTGAAATGATCAGCGTCTGAAAGCCTTTTTCTTTATACTCTTGGATGAGGTCAAGTGCTTTGGTTTGCAGTTCGGGCACGACGATCTCTTTAACGTATCGATCGCGCCAGGTGGTCACCAGCTCGACGGGAAAGGTCTGCAGCACCTCGCATGCAAAGGCTTGATAGGCATGAATGTCGAGACGCGCTTCAAGATAATCTTGATAAAATTGCGCATTCCGTTGCTCGTAGTCATCGCGATCCACAAAGCCTTGATCGACCAGAAACTGGTTCCAAGCTTTGTCACTGTCAAAAGGCAAGAGCGTGTGGTCAAGGTCGAAAATGGCAAGTTGCATATGGCTCCCGGCGTATTGAGGCGTTGATCGAAAATTGAAAGAATGCGAATGTTCTCAAGAGGTGCCAAAACATGATAGATCAAGACGGGTTTCGGTTAAACGTGGGGATCATCCTCGCGCATCCGACCGGCGCTGTCTTGTGGGCGCGACGGCGAGGCGAGGATGCATGGCAGTTCCCACAAGGTGGAATGCAGCCTGGCGAGACGCCTGATGAGGCCATGTATCGTGAATTGCATGAAGAGCTGGGTATTACCTCGGATAAAGTGTTTATTCTGGCGCAAACAGCCGGTTGGTTACGCTATCGACTGCCGAAATCGTTGATTCGTCCCCGCGGCAAAAAAACCTGTGTTGGCCAGAAACAGCGCTGGTATTTACTGGCACTCAACGATCCCTTTGTCACCCCTGATTTTGATGCTACTGAACATCCTGAGTTCGATGCCTATCAGTGGGTCAGTTACTGGTATCCACTGGGACAGGTGATTCCGTTTAAGCGCGATGTATATCGACAAGCCCTCACCGAACTTGCGCCAGCGCTTCGGTGGTTTGGACCGATGGCATGCTAGACATTCTCAGGCGTCTGGTCCAAGCAGTGACCGATGCTGAAGATCTCGATACCGCACTGAATATCATCGTGACTCGCATCAAGGACACCATGCAAACCGGTGTCTGTTCGGTGTATCTCAAGGATGACGACAGCGGCCGCTGGTATTTAATGGCCACCGATGGACTCAATCCCGACTCGGTTCGCGTCGCAAGCCTCGATTCCAACGAGGGTTTGGTTGGCAGCGTTGGCGCGCGAGGAGAGCTCTTGAATTTAGACGATGCGCCGAATCACCCCGCATTTCGGTACCTTCAAGAGACCGGTGAGGAGCCGTTTCAGTCATTTCTTGGCGTGCCCATCGTGCATCAGCGATCGACACTCGGGGTGATGGTCGTCCAGCAAACCACCTCTCGTAAATTCAGTGGCGATGAAGAGGCCTTGTTGGTGACCGTTGCCGCACAGCTTTCTGCGTTGATCGCACATGCCAAGGTCTCGGGTCGCTTGCATTTATCAACAGCCACAGGAGAGCGGCCCTCGGATGTTCGGTTCTCGGGTGTGGCAGGCGTCTCCGGTGTCACGATCGGTAAAGCTTTGGTGAGAAAGCCACCCGCCATCCTCAAGCGCGTCAAAGATGAGCGAACCGACGACGCTGAGGGTCAATTGACTGAGTTTCAGAATGCCTTGGCCGAGGTCAAAGTTGAGTTACGGCGCATCGGAGAATCTCTGTCCGAGCATTTAGATCGGAGTGAGACGGCGCTGTTCGATACGTATTTGCGGATGCTGGAAGATCACACACTCAGTGGTGAGGTGTGTCAGCGTATTCGAGGTGGTGAAACGGCGCCGACGGCCTTGAAACATGTGGTCACGGATTTGGTAGCCCGTTTTGAAGCGATGGATGATGCCTATTTGAAAGAGCGCGCCAGTGATTTGATGGATCTTGGTCGCCGGATCCTCTCGAAGTTGTTGCATGAGAGTGATGATGCCTTGGTGTATACCGATGATGTCATTTTAGTCGCCGAGGATGTGACCCCCGTAATGCTTGGCGAGATCGACATGCGTGCGCTGAATGGGATTGTGTCGGTGAAGGGGTCTGCGAATTCGCACGCAGCGATTTTGGCGCGCGGGCTCGGAATTCCAGCGGTTATGGGTGCGGTGGATTTGCCCTTGAGTGATATCGCAGGCGCAAAGCTTGTTGTCGATGGCTGGCGCGGCGAGGTCGTGGTTGAGCCCTCGGCACATGTACTGAGTGAGTATGAGCATGTATTGAGTGATGCCAAGGCGCTGGCAGACGACCTCCAACAGGTCGCCGCGGGTCCATGTAAAACCGCCGATGGGCATGGCGTCCAACTGATGTTGAATTCGGGTCCTTTTGGCGAATTGACATCACAACAGATGAGTTGGATTGACGGCGTGGGCTTGTATCGGACCGAGTTTGCATTTTTGTCGCGACCCCGGTTCCCCAATGAAGAAGAACAATGCAGTGAGTATCGTGATGAGCTGTTGGCCTATGCGCCCATGCCTGTGGTGATGCGAACTCTGGATATTGGCGGTGACAAAAGCCTGCCGTATTTCTCAATCGATGAAGAAAACCCGTTCCTTGGCTGGCGCGGCATTCGGGTGACCCTGGATCACCCGGAGATCTTTTTGACCCAACTTCGTGCCATGCTGAGAGCGTCTCTTGGCTTGGGCAATTTACGGATCTTATTGCCGATGGTGACCTCAGTCGACGAACTGGTCAGTTCAAAAGCACTGATTGGGCGCGTTATTGAAGAATTGAAAGCAGAAGGCCTCGGTGTGGACACACCTGAAATCGGGGTCATGATTGAAGTGCCAAGTGCGGTGTATATGGCCGACGAGCTTGCAAAAGAAGCCGATTTTCTGTCGGTTGGCTCCAATGACTTAACGCAATACGTGCTTGCTGTGGATCGTACGAATCCACGCGTTGCAGACATGTTCGACAGCTTTAATCCGGCGGTGTTGCGGGCGTTACAGCAGACATCACATGCGGGCCAGACGGCACAGATTCCGGTCGCACTCTGCGGTGAAATGGCTGGCGATCCCATGGCAGCTGTATTGTTAGTTGGGATGGGCTTTGATGAGTTGTCGATGTCGGCTTCTGGACTTGCCAAAATTAAACGTGTGTTGGCACTTTTCAGCCGGGACGAATGCCAACAGTTGGCTCGGCGTGCGACAGAAGAAATGGCCTCAGGACATGAGGTGATGGCAATGATGGCCAACGCTCTACTGGATAAAGGGCAGCCGCTCCTTGTGCCACCTCGGTGGCGCCATGACGGCTCAGTTACGACCTGATGCTCGATTTTATGATGTATTTACCGCTTGGCGTGATCTCAGGCGGCCTGGCGGGTTTGTTCGGGATTGGCGGTGGGATTGTGATTGTCCCGGTCCTGTTGGTTGCGTTTGAGATTTTTCAAATGGAACGCGATCTGTTGGTGCATTTAGCAGTTGGCACCAGTTTGGCATGTGTTGTTCCGACTGCACTGAGTTCACTGCTTGCGCACCACAAAAAAGAGGGTGTGATTTGGCCCTGGGTGATCCGATTGACGCCGTTTTTGGTGGTTGGCGGTTTACTCGGAGGGTACACAGCCGATCAACTTCCAGGCGACGTATTGACCATTATTCTCGGTACATTTTTGATGGTCATGGCGTTTCAGCTTTTTGTACGGAACAGGCAGTATGTGGAAGCGGCTGCACTGAAAACACCGTCTATGGGTGTGTTTGGTGTATTTGGCCTGCTGCTCGGGTGGGTCTGCGCGATGGTTGGAATTGCTGGTGGGGCACTTGCGATTCCGTTTTTTGCATCTTACGGCAGTGGCATGCGACGTGCTGTTGGCACGGCTGCCGCGGTGGGGTTACCAACAGCCGCTGCCGGCGCTGTGTCTTTTGTCATTGCAGGGCTTGATAATCCGGGCCGCCCAGAGCTCTCGATCGGCTATGTCTATGTGCCTGCCTTTTTGGGCGTTGTGTTGACATCGACTGTGGCTGCACGCTTCGGTGCGCGCCTGGCGCATCGTCTGGATCAGACTGTGCTTCGCAGGTTATTTGCTTGTTTTCTGGCAGTGCTTTCGATTCGTTTGATTTGGAATACCGTGATATGACTTATCCGCTTATTGATCCAGTCGCACTCGATCTTGGATTTATCCAAATACATTGGTATGGACTGATGTACGTCTTTGGCTTTTTGGCCGGCTATGGTCTGTCACTTCGCCGGATCAATCAGGGCCGATTTCCGCTGACTCAGGAGCAGATGTCTGATTTCCTCGGCTGGATTGCAATCGGCGTGATTCTCGGTGGGCGCGTGGGCTATATGCTTTTCTATCAAACCGAGCAGTTGGTTGCAGATCCCTTGTCCCTGTTCTACATATGGGAAGGGGGTATGGCTTTCCACGGTGGGCTCTTGGGAGTCATTGGAATCACCTGGTGGTTCGCGCGGAAACATCAGATTCGACCCCTTGTACTGGGTGACGCGTTGGCACCATTGATCCCCATCGGATTGGGTCTTGGACGGCTTGGTAATTTTATCGGTGGCGAACTCTGGGGTCGGGTGTCCGATGTACCCTGGGCAATTGTGTTTCCTGCCGCGGGACCGGATCCTCGTCATCCAAGCCAGTTGTATCAAATGGCTCTGGAAGGATTCGTGCTGTTCTGTATTTTGTGGTGGTTTTCATCCACTGATCGAAAGCCCGGCCAGGTCACAGGACTCTTTTTGATTGGCTATGGCGTATTTCGGTTCGCAGTCGAATTCGTCAGAGAGCCAGATGCACACCTCGGCTTTATCTGGTTGAATTGGATGACGATGGGCCAGTTGTTAACGTTGCCGATGATCGCTATCGGTATTTGGTTGTTTATCCGCGACAAGGAGTCTGCGCGTGCGCGTGTATCTTGATCTCTTAGATCAGCTGTTGAAAGAAGGTCAGCCAAAAGGCGATCGGACCGGGACTGGGACCCTGAGTCGATTTGGCCATCAAATGCGCTTTGATCTCACCGAGGGTTTTCCCTTGGTCACCACGAAAAAGATCCACGTCAAGTCCGTGATCCATGAGCTGTTGTGGTTTATTCGAGGCGAGACGAATACGCAATATTTACGCGATCATGGCGTCTCGATTTGGGATGAATGGGCAACGCCCTCGGGCGATTTAGGACCGATTTATGGCGCACAATGGCGTGCGTGGCCTGCACCGGATGGACGCGTCATCGATCAACTCACTGATGTGATCGAGGCAATTCGGGCGCGACCGAATTCGAGGCGCTTACTGGTGTCGGCATGGAATCCTGCATTGGTTCCAGATGAATCGATCTCGCCGCAAGCCAATGTCGAGCAAGGACTGATGGCGCTTGCACCTTGCCATACTTTGTTTCAGTTTTATGTGGCCAACGAGCAACTGTCTTGCCAGCTGTATCAACGGTCGGCGGATGTGTTTTTGGGTGTTCCGTTTAACATCGCAAGCTACGCTTTGTTGACGCATCTTGTCGCAGATCAGTGTGGGTTAGGCGTTGGTGACTTCATTTGGACAGGCGGTGATGTGCATCTGTATCAAAACCACGTTGAGCAAGCACGCGAGCAGTTGACACGCAGTCCTCGACCATTACCAACGCTTTTGATTCAGCGCACACCTGCCACCATTACCGAGTATGAGGAAGGCGACATTGTGATCGAAGGCTATGATCCACATCCGCACATCAAAGCGCCGGTGGCTGTCTGATGCGTTATGCATTGATTGTCGCCCGTGGTGATAACGGCGTCATCGGACAGGACAATCAGCTGCCGTGGCATTTGCCCTGTGATCTCAAATATTTCAAGCGCACGACCTTTGGAAAGCCGATTGTGATGGGGCGAAAAACCTTTGAGTCAATTGGTCGGCCTCTGCCGGGACGCACCAATGTTGTGGTGACTCGAAACCCAGATTGGACGCACCCAGGGGTCCGTGTCTGTCACTCGCTGTCAGATGCACTGAAGCTGGCCAGTGCCCAGGCGAGCCTAGATGCACAAGATGAGGTGATGGTGATTGGCGGTGCAACCCTGTATCGAGATGCGATGGATGGTGTTGATCGCTTGTACATCACTCAAGTGCACTGTGCACCATTCGGTGATGCCACCTTTGATGCCCCGGATCCAACGATATTTGAGCGGATTTCAGCGGAGCATCATTCGGCAGGCGAAGACTACCCAGCCCACACCTATGAGGTGTGGGACAGGCGGCCTTAGGCTCAGTCGTCGCCGTCTGTCACAGCACCCCGACTGGCGCTTGCAACTTGTTTTGCATACTTTGCGAGAATACCCCGAGTAGGCAGTTCTTTTTCCATCCGCCAGTTGGACTTACGGGCGGCTAACGTTGCGTCATCGAGGTCCACTTCGAGTGTGTTCGCTTCTGCATCAATCGTCACAGTATCGCCATTTTCAATCAGCCCAATCGGCCCGCCAACGGCGGCTTCGGGGGTCACATGGCCGATCACGAATCCGTGCGAACCGCCTGAGAACCGTCCATCGGTGATCAATGCAACATCCTGACCCAGACCTGCGCCCATGATCGCGCTGGTTGGTGAGAGCATTTCGCGCATACCCGGTCCGCCTTTCGGGCCTTCGTAACGAATCACAATCACTGAGCCCTTGGTGACCTGCCCATCCATGATGGCGGCAAAAGCCTCTTCTTCGGAGTTAAAGCAGACCGCTGTCCCGGTGAACTTCAAACCTTCTTTACCTGAGATTTTTGCCACAGCGCCTTCGGGTGCAAGGTTGCCGTATAAAATCCGCAAATGGCTGTCTTTTTTCACAGGATTGTCAAAGGCGCGGATAATATCCTGGCCTTCAGGATACGCCTGAACATTGGCGAGATTCTCAGCCATCGTCTGTCCAGTGACTGTCATCACGTCACCGTGAAGCAGTCCGCGGTCCAATAGCATTTTCATCACCGGCTGAATTCCACCGATGGCGATGAGCTCACTCATCAAGTATTTCCCTGACGGTTTGAGGTCGGCCAAGACCGGAACGCGCTTGCCGATTTCTGTGAAGTCATCTAAGGAGAGCTCAATGCCTGCGCATTGCGCCATCGCGATCATATGCAGCACGGCATTGGTGGAACCACCGAGCGCAATGATGACCGTGATCGCATTTTCAAATGATTTTTTTGAGACGATATCGGATGGTTTGAGTCCGAGCTCAATGAGCTTCATGACGGCAGCACCTGCAGCCTCAGAATCCTTTCGCTTATCACCTGACACCGCCTCTTGCGCCGACGAATTTGGCAATGACAGACCCAAGGCCTCAATGGCGCTGGCCATGGTGTTGGCCGTATACATACCGCCGCAGGATCCAGGACCTGGGATGGCTGTTTTTTCAACAGCAATTAACTGGTCATCATCAATGGTCCCGGCTGCGCGTTGGCCGACGGCCTCAAACACCGAGACGATGTCGCGTCGCTCAATCCCCGGTTGAATGGTACCGCCGTAGACAAACACCGATGGACGGTCCAGTCGAAGCATCGCCATGACGCATGCAGGCATGTTTTTGTCGCATCCGCCGATGGTCACAACACCATCAAACCCCTGGCCTGCCACGACGGTCTCAATGGAGTCACAAATGACCTCGCGGCTGACCAAGGAGTAGCGCATGCCGGGCGTCCCCATGCTGATGCCGTCGCTGATTGTAATGGTATTAAAGATCACGCCCTTGGCGCCGGCTTTGTTTGCCCCCTGTTCTGCATGGTCAGCGAGTTCGTTGATGTGCATATTGCAGGGCGTCACCATGCTCCAGGTACTCGCGATGCCAATTTGTGGCTTCTTGAAGTCGTCGTCCTCAAATCCAACAGCGCGCAACATCGCCCGTGAGGGTGTTTGAGAAAGTCCGTCGACAATGACGGATGAATGTGGCCTCTTTGAGTCGGTCATGATTTCGTCCTATATCTTCTTTATTAAGACAGCAGAATTTCGCTGGAAATTGTAAAGAGCCTGCCGGTTTTCTGGGAGCGCATCAACTGAGGATTCTGAGAATCCTCGCTCAGTAAACCAGTCTTGGGCCTGAGTTGTTAAGACGAACAGGGTCTCGATACCCTCGGCGCGGGCGCGCGTCTCCATTGCATGTAACAACCGAGTCCCCAACGTCTCTCCACCCTGTTCGGGCTCCACTGCCAAACAAGCCAATTCGGCAGAGTGCGCATCCAAGGGATACAAGGCCGCAGAGCCAAGCAGGCGGCCGTCTTGTTCGACCACCTGAAAATGGGCAATTTCTGCCTCAAGTTTCTCCCGTGAGCGCTGAACCAGTGCCCCCGAAGACTCAAGCGGCGCCAACAAGTGCAACAAACTTGCGAGGTCATCGGTGCGTGCTGCTCGAATTCTGGCTGTCGGTTCCTGGGTCACAAGCGTTCCAGAGCCCTCGGTTGTCAGCAACTCGGTCAGGATGGCTCCATCGGTTGTTGCGCCTAACAGATGGCAACGCGGCACTCCACCGCGAACTGCGCGCTCGGCTGCTGTCAGCCGCAGTTTAATGTCTGAGGGCTGGTGCTCTTCAACGCTTGCAATGTCAGAGAGCGTAAGCTCAGAGATTCGAGCGCCCTGTTGATCGAACAGACAGTCCTGCTCACCGAGTAATATCAGCTTGTCGGCATGCATGGCGATTGCGACCGCGGCCGCAATTTCTTCACTGGCCAAATTGTAGAGCTGTCCTGAGGGTGCATAAGCCAAATGGTCGATCCATGTGATGTGGCCGAGATCTAATTGCTCATTTATCGCAGCGGTGTCGACACGGCGAATGGATCCAGTCAATTGATGATCTACGCCGTCAAAAATACCCAGTGGTTTGGCATACACAAAGTGCCCAGAAACTAGCTGGACTTGGCTTTGATTGCGATGCCGAGCGCGCACGAAAGCCGCTTGCATGCGATGCGCTGCCTCGTTGACCAGATGCTTTATATCGCTCAGCAAACCAGAATCGGTGATTCGCCGGCCTTGATGAAAAGTTGAGCCAACACCACCCGCACTTCGATGCGCATTGATGGCATGGCGTGTACTCTGTACCAAAATCAGACGCACGCCGAGCGAATTGAGCAACACCAAGTCCTCAACCAGCCGGCCGGTGGTTAGTTCGGAGCGCGCAACATCTGACAAGAGCACAACAAAGGTCTTGCCTCGAAAGTGTTCGATGTAGGGTCCGGCCTCACGGAGCCAGGCCACCAATGGTTGCGTCTGAATAGTAAAACTCCCGTAGTTGACCGAGAATTGTGCGATGAATCCTGCCGTAACTCCAGAAGCGATCGAATTGGAACTGAAATTCGGTTTCCCCGACGGCTCGGCCGACGAGATCGAGCGGGCGTTGGTTGCGGCTGATTTATCAGCTGAGTCACTGGGCACACAACTGCTTGATAATCAGTATTTCGATACCCGTGATGGCCTCTTACATCACCAGAATGTGGCGATTCGGGTGCGTTCGATTGGCGCTGCGCATGAAATGACAGTGAAGATCCGAGCACCTGATGAAGGCGGCCTGACACGACGGCAAGAGTGGAACGTATCCATTGCGACTCCGCATCTGGCGATGGACGCACTTACCGAGCTCCCGCTGCCACCAGATGTCCTCAGCGCGATTTCTGGTCACAGGCTGCAACCGGTTTTTAGTAACCGATTCCATCGCACAGATTGGCGGGTCACGTTGGCTTCAACGACGATGATGGTGTCTTTTGATCAGGGTCTTGTCTCGAGTGCGCATACGTCTTCCCCTGTGTCGGAGATTGAGATTGAATTGCTCACGGGACATATTTCAGAACTGATTGATGCAGGTTTAAGGCTTACCGATCGGTTGCCGGTGTATTTGGCTGTCATCAGTAAAGCCGAGCGGGGTGATTGTGTGATCCGACAGCAGCCACCCAGGAGTGTTCAGAGTTCTGATGCAATGGATCAGCTGCACGCTGTGAGTCGTGCGCTTGACCCCTTATCTGGACCCGATTACGCGAGTGCGATTCGCGGGCTTGAAGCTTTAGGCCTATCCGCCTCAGTCTGCGCTCCGCTGAATCAAGGGCAAATTCCAATTGGCCTGGCGCGATGGATGGTTGAGCGATCGATGGAGGATTGGCGTGACGCCCTTTGAATATTCACGATTTTTATCGCGTTGGGCAGAGGTTCAGGACCCAGATCATGCTTGGTTGTCATCTGATGGATCAAAGCGCCCAGATTACCTGACATTGGGTCAATCCATTGAGGCACTGATCAGTCAGCCAACGCCCGTGTTTGATCAAAGCATCCGCCAGCTTCGCAATCGCCATCAAGCCGGTCTGATCTACCGATTGTTGACGGGGATTGATACGTTTGAGGACACCGTTGCCGTGACCACTGCGCTCGCTGAATGCTTCTTGCAAGCCAGTCTTTCCCATCATCGAGCGATTCTCGAGGGTGCGTTTGGGACGCCTGCGCATCCCGGATTTGTGGTGCTTGGTATGGGCAAACTTGGTGGACGAGAGCTCAACCTGTCCTCGGACATCGATATTTTTTGCATCTTTGCTGAAGATGGTGAAACCAGTGGGCCTCGTGTCCGTGAGCACGGCGAGTTTTTCACGCGGTTGACGCAGCAGATGGCCAAGTCGCTCGATGCGCAGACCGTGGATGGGTTTGTTGCTCGAGTGGATCAGCGATTGAGACCTTGGGGATCTGCCGGTCAATTGGCGATTCCAGTCGTGGCCTGTGAGGATTACTACGAAATCCACGGGCGGGAATGGGAGCGATTTGCACTCCTCAAAGCACGTCCCGTCGCCGGCGATCTTGCCTTGGGTGATGCACTCATCACGACCTTACGCCCATTTATGTACAGAAAATACCTGGATTTTGGCGTTTTTGAATCGATTCGAGACTTGAAGTCCAAGATCGAAGCGGAAGTCCGACGGGCCGGCAAGGAAACCAATGTGAAGGTGGGCCGTGGCGGAATCCGGGAGGCGGAGTTTATTGTTCAGGCAATGCAACTGTTACGTGGCGGGCAGATTCCGGCGCTGCAGGCCACTGGGTTTTTAGAGGCGCTTGATGCCTTGGTTGCGACAGACGTCATGGCGGCCGCTGAGGCAAGTCAACTGCGTGATGATTACCTGTGGTTGCGCCATGTTGAGCATGTGATTCAGGCGGAGGATGACCAACAGACCCAAGCCTTGCCCGAGGATTGTGGGCCCTTGGCGTCGATGCTTGGATATGACTCGGCGTCGACGTTTGAGCGGGTCCGGCTTGAGGTGACAGAGCGCGTGAATCAAGCGTTCAGTGCATTTTTAAGGGTTGAAGAGACCGAGTCTGGATCAGATCGCGTTGTGGATGAGGCCGTTGCTGAGCGACTGGATACAATGCGCCACGATGAGTCCTGCGAGCGCCTTGAACCCGTCGCCCGCGGTCGTTTATTAACGCTTCTCAAACAGCTTGGTCCTGAGTTGTCGGAGTATCCCTTGGCAGTGACGGAGCGCATGCTTCGGTTTATCAGTACCTGTACACGACGCAGTGCCTATCTTGCACTTCTTTCAGAAAATCAGGGGACGCGCGCGCGGATGCTCGACATTTTGAATCGTTCGTCTTGGATCACCGAGCGGTTGATTGAGATGCCTGCGCTGTTGGACGAATTACTCACGTTGAATGCCGATGAGGCGGTGTTAAGTCGAGACGAGATTGGTCAGGAGTTGTCGATGCGTCTGCAACGTGTTGACCCCGCGGACCCTGAACAGCTGACAGAGACTCTGGCTCAATTTGCCCGTGGATTGGCGTTTCGGGTGGCGGTTTTTGAGGTCAGACAGTCCATCCCCTTGATGCGCGTCTCAGATCAGTTGACCTGGATTGCTGAGGCGGTGGTGACTGAGGTCCTGCATCATGCGTATCGAGAAGCAATCATCAAACACGGTGCGCCGGCTCGTCTGCGACTGGATGAAGCTGACGCATTGGGCTTGGCCGTACTTGGTTACGGCAAGCTCGGCGGCATTGAAATGAGCTATGGCTCGGATCTGGATTTGGTGTTTGTCCATGACATTGACCCGGATCAGTTGACCGACGGTGCACAACCCATCGAGGGCGGGATTTTTTTAAATCGAGTGGTGCGGCGTGTGATTGCGTTACTTGAGACCACGACACGCTTTGGCAAGCTGTATGAAATTGACACGCGTCTGCGGCCATCGGGTCGCTCAGGACTGATGGTGGTTGGTTTGTCTGCACTTGAGAAATACTTAGATGAGTCGGCTTGGACATGGGAATTGCAAGCGTTCGTTCGCGCGCGACCGGTGGCAGGCGATCAGTCGCTTCAGTCCGGTTTAGCGCAGTTGCGGCAAAGCATCTTGGTCCGAGCCCGCGATCAGGATCGGTTGCTTCAGGATGTCGTGGCCATGCGTGAGAAAATGCGGGCGCATCTTGGCAGTGCGGAGGGAGCGTCGCGTTTTGACTTAAAGCACGATCGTGGAGGTATCGTCGATATCGAATTTATGGTGCAATATCTGATTCTTGCGCATGCAAACACGCATCCAGAGCTTGCGGCATACACAGATAATATCCGCCAGCTCGAGGCGCTTGCCCATACTGGATGCATAGCCGCCGCTGATGCGAACGCCTTGAAGGCGACCTACATCCGCTATCGTGCGCTGAATCATGAAGCGATTTTAGCGGGCCAACACGGCGGCGTAGATCAAGAAGATGTCGCCGAAGAGCGGCAACTGGTTTCGCGCTATTGGGCGAAGTGGATGAACTGACTGGA
Source organism: uncultured Gammaproteobacteria bacterium (assembly GCA_913057215.1). GTDB lineage: Bacteria > Pseudomonadota > Gammaproteobacteria > Pseudomonadales > Litorivicinaceae > HIMB30. The sequence continues at coordinate 2,679 of CAJXNQ010000034.1, read as the reverse complement.
ATGAACGATGCACTCAAATTTTGCAGACCGTGATGGGTTAATTTGGTTCGATGGAGAGCTTAAGCCTTGGCGTGAATGCCAAACGCATGTGCTGACGCACACATTGCATTACGGGCTTGGTTGTTTTGAAGGCGTGCGTGCATATCACACTGCCGACGGTGCGGCGATTTTTCGGTTGCATGACCACACCAAACGGTTATTCGATTCAGCCAAAATCCTCGGCATGCAAATTCCCTACTCGCTGGATGAGATTGATGCAGCACAAAAGGCAGCTGTCGCCTCAAATAATCTCGAGCATGCGTATATCCGACCCATGGTGTTTTACGGCTCTGAAGGCATGGGTCTGCGCGCTGACGCATTGAAAACGCACGTGATCGTTGCGGCCTGGGCGTGGGGATCCTACATGGGTGAAGAAAACATGCAGCGTGGTATCAAGGTCCGCACGTCGAGTTACACGCGCCATCACGTGAATATCACGATGACCAAGGCCAAAGCCAATGGCAACTACATGAACTCGATGCTGGCGCTTCAGGAGGCGCTCTCAGGAGGTGCTGATGAAGCCCTGTTGCTCGACCCAGAGGGATATGTTGCAGAGGGCTCAGGTGAGAATGTCTTCATTGTGCGTGATGGCGTCATTTACACCCCCGAGCTCACCAGTTGTCTTGATGGCATCACACGCAAAACTATTTTTGCGCTGGCGAAGTCACATGGCTTAGACGTGGTTGAGAAACGGATCACACGGGATGAGGTCTTGATCGCTGACGAAGCTTTCTTCACCGGGACGGCTGCCGAGGTCACACCGATTCGAGAGCTGGATTCCCGTCCTATTGGTTCAGGATCGCGTGGACCCATCACTGAAATGCTTCAGTCTGACTATTTTGATGTTGTGCACGGGCGGATGAGTGCGTATCAAGACTGGGTGACACTGGTTAAGGACTGATCAATGCCGACCTTGGTGGTCGGCCCGAATTGGGTCGGCGATATGATCATGGCGCACAGCCTGATCACGTATATCAAATCAAAGCGGGCCAGCGATCCACTGCATGTTCTGGCGCCCTCCTGGAGTCTTGATGTTGCGCGGCGGATGGCTGAAGTCGATCAGGTGGTTGAATTGCCTTTCGGCCACGGTGAGTTGCATTTAAAGCGCCGCTGGCAATTTGCCAGACAGTTGAAGTATTCGAAATATCACCGGGCTTTTGTGCTGCCAAACTCTTGGAAATCAGCACTGATCCCTTGGATGGCTGGTATTCCTAGACGCATCGGTTGGCGCGGTGAATATCGCTATAAGTTACTCACCGATCACCGGCTCTTGTATCCCGAGCGCTTCCCACGGATGGTCGATCGCTATCTCGCCTTGGCATTTCCGGCCAATCTCGCGCTGTCTGCCAACCAATTGCCAGAGGCGCCTGAATACCCGGTATTGACGGTGGATGAGGTGCGTCAAAACGAGTTGCTGTCTGGATTTTCACTGGATCGCAGTCGGTTGATCGCCTTGTGCCCGGGTGCTGAATTTGGTCCCGCCAAACAGTGGCCGCTCGAGCGCTATGCATTAACCGCGGAGCGCCTGGCCGCTCAGGGCCACCAAGTGATGTTGATGGGCTCTGAGAAGGATCGTGAAGACACAGACACCATCATGAAGTCCATCACCCCGAAGCATCGGGAGGCTGTGGTCAATCTTGCAGGCCAAACCACTTTGTTAGATGCCATTGATCTAATCGGCGCGGCTCAGGGTGTTGTGACCAATGACTCTGGATTGATGCATGTGGCGGCGGCCACTCGGCGCCCCCTTGTTGCACTCTTCGGTCCATCGTCGCCCGACCATACGCCCCCGTTGTCAGACAACGCCTCGATCGTGACACATTCAATTCCATGTCATCCGTGCTTCGAGCGCACCTGTCCGCTGCATCATCAGGCGTGTCTATCTGAGGTGACTGTTGAAACTGTGATGGATGCGTTGGAGATGCGCATGCGTGCAATCGTTTGATGCGTGTTTTAGTGGTCAAAACCTCTTCAATGGGAGATTTGATCCACACGTTGCCGGCACTGACTGACGCAACGCATGCCTTGGGGCCGATTCAATTCGATTGGGTGTGTGAGCCAAGCTTCCAAGAGATTCCGCATTGGCATCCAGCGGTCTCGGATGTGCTGGCGATCCCACTTCGAACATGGCGCGGCCGCCTTCATCGACTCCTGTTTTCTGATGCTTTCCGAGCCTACAAAGAGGCTTTGTCTACGCACACCTATGATGCAGTGATCGATGCGCAAGGGTTGATGAAAAGCGCATTTCTGATCACGCGATTTACCCAGGGCATACGCCATGGCTATGGGTTGTCGTCGGCTCGCGAACCACTTGCCAGTTTCGCCTATCACCGTCGTTACCGGATTTCTCGGGATTGGCATGCGATTTCCAGAATTCGCCATTTATTTGCAGAGGCCCTCGGCTACTCAGTTCCGAAGCAGGCGCCGGATGCGTCTATTGATTTGGGTCAGCCTGTCACTCAGGTCAATCGGATTGTCCTCGTGACACAGACCAGTCGAGTACAAAAATGTTGGCCAGTGGCTGCGTGGCAACAGGTCATCGAGCAAGCAACTGAACGATTTGATGAGGTGGTCTTGCCTGCGGGAACACCAGCGGAGCAGCGTGCAGTAGAGCAATTCATGGGTCATCAATCTGTTCGG
>CAJXNQ010000033.1 GCA_913057215.1 uncultured Gammaproteobacteria bacterium | reverse complement strand
GAAATTCCGCGATCCCAAACACTAAAAGGATCATCTGTGGTAGGAAAAACGCCCTTACTTGCGAGATGCATGATCCACTGTCCGGGATCCTCGTAGTTTTGCAAAAGTCCGATGCGGAAATCTTCCAAGATCCCGGCCTCGAAAGGTCTATTCAGGCTTTCATGGTCTCGGCCGGCGTCACGAGGTGCTACTGGCGTGTCTGTGTATCCATAGAGTGTTGGGTCATAGCCATGGGCCCTCAGAAGCTTTGGGCACAGTGGGATGTCCGCTGGAATCGGTGCACCATTAGCCACGGAGCGATGATTCATTACATACTGGCCGCTGTGCAAAGACGCGCGTGACGGGCCACAAGGCGAGTCCACCGTAAAATGTTGAGTGAAGACATTCGACTGGAGAGCCAAGGCATCGATATTGGGCGTGTCGACAGGGGAGGCCTTGGCATACCCGAGCGCATCTGCACGCAGTTGGTCTAGTACGAGATAGAGCAGCGACTTCATGGATGCAAATATAGGACCCAATTATTACCGGTTATTGACAATCCAAAGATTCAATTCAATCGTGATCGGTCACGCAAAATCCAGTGAATACCACAAATACTGGGCCGTTAATCATATCGATAACAGCGTTTTTTCGTTCTGTAAATCAGGTAATCATTAGCCTTGGATGACAAAATATGCACGCTGCTGAATTTAAGACTCAAAAACATTGCTATAACTGAGCATCGTCAAAGGGCTAATTCCTCCGGAGTCAGAGGTTCGAATCCTCCCGGGCGCGCCATGTATTGCTTCCAAAATAGACCGACGCCCACGACGTTGATATCTCAGTCGCACGATTAGATCCGTGCATCATTTGCATCCTGTTTATCGAATTGTATGTAAGGATCAATTGTGATTTGCCATATTTTAATTGTTGCGGGCAGCGCTCAGGGCATCGAATCAAGTAGCTTTGAGATCGCTCAAGAAATCGCTGACTGCTTTGATCAAAGCAGTTCTCAAGTTCGTGATTTGTCAAACGGGCTCAAAAGCATCGATCGGGAATGGGTTACTGCAAACTTAACTGAAGAAACCACACGATCACCCCGCCATATTGATTCCCTCAAGTTGTCAGATGAGCTCATCGCCGAGCTCCAGTGGGCGGATATCGTGATCATCGCCACGCCGATATATAATTTCAGTGTTCCAAGCGCACTTAAAGCTTGGATCGATCATGTCTGTCGAGCCGGTAAGACATTCAATTACACAGAGGCAGGGCCCAAGGGACTACTTGCAAACAAACAAGGTATCCTCGTTATCACATCCGGGGGTGTTCCAGTTGATTCATCCGTTGATTTCGCGACACCCTACCTTCGACAAGTGCTCTCATTCATCGGAGTGACCGATGTGCAAACGGTGAGTGCAGATCAACAACTGACAACGGGGGACGCCATGGAACGGGCGCGACTGCAAGTATCTCGTCTCAGGACCACAAATTCATCTGAACCGATGACAAACCATGAATGAGACAACTAAATTACGCGCAGACTTTGCATCGCGAGTTGTGGTGACGCCTGAAGACTACGCTTGGGAAGCATCACCAACGCCTGGCGTCGACCGGATCAAACTCGATCGCATCGGCAATGAGATCGCGCGTGCAACATCGATTGTGAAATATGCAGCAAACCAATCCTTTCCTGCGCACCGTCATGACGGCGGAGAGGAAATCTTAGTTCTCGATGGAACATTCATTGATGAAGACGGTGTCTATCCGGCGGGGACCTATCTGAGGAACCCAGCTGGGACGGCACATCGGCCAGCGGCAGGCCCAGACGGTGCGCTCCTTTTTGTCAAACTGCACCAATTCCAAAATCAGGATCGGGAGACCGTCCGCATACAGACACGCAGTGGACACTGGAGACCTGGTCTCGTGGATGGCCTGACCGTCTTACCGCTACATCAATACGAAACGGAGCATGTTGCATTGGTCCACTGGGCGCCGGACACGCAGTTCAGCCGTCACACACATGTCGGTGGTGAAGAGATCTTTGTGATTGAGGGCACATTTCACGACGAGCACGGCAGTTATCCAAAGGGGAGTTGGATCCGAAGCCCACATCTGAGCACACATACGCCCTTTACAGAATCAGATGGAGCTCTGATTTACGTTAAAACTGGGCACCTGTCAGATTGAGAATTCAACCAGCACCGCACACGCGATTAACATCAGGGCATTGACGCCGAATAATCCAACTGACAACCCATGCAGTAAACCAAATCGTTTTTTCGTTTCGGGGCTTGGAGAATCAGCCATGGCATCAGCCACGGTGTTGACCGCCGGCATAACGCGAAACAAATTGATACCAGCGAGCACACTGACCACGGCACCGATCAGCATACCGAGCCAAGCCGAGGGCTCAGAGATTACGAGCGCATAGAGGCCGAGTGCGAACACCACTCCACCGACTCCCATTTCAATCCGAAACAGCCTTGGAAAATAAGCGCGCAAAAACCGACCGGCATCTTGGGCGTCGAGGACTTCAAACACTGTTGGAGACACGGTCACGGTGAACATGATAATCGCTCCGATCCAAGCGAAGATCACAAATTCCATAATCATGTGTAGCGCACTCCCAGGTAACCCATTCACTCACAAGAGGTGGCGACAGCCTTCTTGAATACAAGGCACATCAAATGCATTGACAGAGTACACACAGGTTGTAACGTTGACGTGTCTTTAGCGGAAATGAAAAGGAGGTGATCCAATGTCTAGTGAATTGTGTTCAATCTTGAGTGATATTGGTTGCCAAGTTTCGGGTCAGGGTAACGCCTGATTTCGATCGACAACCCGCAGAAATGTGATCATTCAAGATGACCATTTCGCGAAGGGAGCCTCAGGCTCCCTTTTTTATTGCAGAGTGCATTTGAAAGAAAAGTATCTTATTTCCAGTGAACGTGCTCTACTGCGCGCTCATCAGACTCCTCTTGTGTAGTTCTTACTCCCCTCGAAGATTCCTTTTGAAACAAATGCTGGCTAATTCTGTTAGCCAGAAAAGACCTTGATATATGGATTGACTCTTATGACGACTGGAACAGTAAAGTTCTTCAACGAAACCAAAGGTTTCGGATTTATCGCCCCAAATGACGGTGGAAAAGATGTGTTCGTTCACATTTCAGCACTGCAGAAGCAGGGCATCAGCACACTCAACGACGGCCAACAGGTTTCTTTCGAAACTGAATTACATAATGGCAAAACTGCTGCATGTAATGTTCAGTTAGCCGACTGACCAAGTGCCAGATCCCCGGTTCACCGGGGATCTCTCGTGACTTCGACATTTCAAAATGACTGATTCCTTAGCCAACTGCCCGATGGTTGTGTTGAGGACAAGAATCCAATGTGGTGACGCTGTCACTTTCTCAGACAACAAAGAATCAGGCCTTTTAATTGGTGTTGTGGGCAAGAAACGCGATCAGATCATTATTCGTGTAACGACACACGGCGCGAGCCGAACATTCACCACTTCCATCCAAGGCATTACTCAAGTCTGTCACAAACCACAGTAATCGATCGACGCTCAACGATCTCAATTTCTTAGCCAGATACGACCAGGCTCCTGTATGGTGTTTGAAATCAAGCGTGAGGTGGCACATGGAAATTTTACGATTACGGGTTTGGACGCTCCGGACCGAGCACTCAGATGCAGGTGAACCCGGAAGCGAATTCAGCTACACACTCCCGATGTGGCAAAAACATGTCGCACTCGATTTAGAGACCATCGATGATTTTGTGAACTACGCTGTGGTGGATCAGCCGCGCGATGACGGCGACTTGGTCCTCAATGCTTTCATTGAATCCACCGAGGTGCCAGATGACATGGATCTGTCGGAATCCAATCCAGCCATGACCCCCTACTTTGCGGACGACGCCGAATCGGTCAGCTGGGAGCCTGCGCAAAATATTTTAATCACGATCGTAGAGTGGCTCATGGAAGAACATCAGATCGAATTTGATGGTGATATACACGCCACCGCCTTGGCACTTAAAAATGCGGCGGCATCAACAGGCATCTTAGGCTGGTCAAATCTCAGTGATGAGGATGCAGTTGAAGTCATCGAGATGGTGGTTGAGCTGGTCTTTGAAGACACGAGCGAAGATTAAACTCAATTCAAAATACGCCAATCGTTTCGGTGTCCAAGACAAGATCCAACGATACCGGTTCAAAGCAAACCCACCATGCCAGCGGGTCATCACCGCGGGAAATTGCGGCTTCGCTGAACGCTCGCATTGCTCGAAAACGCTTCTTATCGGCTTGCCGCATTTCCATGATTGCAGGCCATGCAAAAGCACGAATCGCCTCTGAGTCAAAGCTAAAGCGGACTTTGGGAACTTCTGGCTGGCCAATCGAATGACAAAATGGCTGTTCGGTAAACCACACGAATCGGCCTCGCACTTTCAGTGCCTTCTTCAGTTCCCGCCAGTGTTGGCTCCAGTGCTGCCCTTCGGGATGATCAAGATGATGCCCGGCGTTTACCACATGCTCGACACGACAACCCTCCAAGCCTATAAAGCCGGACTCCTCAATATCGGCCCGAAACGGTTGATGAGTATAGTGATAGATTTGCATCAGTGACCTGCGTCTTCGTGCAACTGAATGGCGGTTTCCAACAGTTTTTCGATATCAAGGCGTGTGTAATTGCCACGGCTCCAGTTCAGTCCCTCGCGCAGCTCTTCCACATCAAGCTCCATCAAACCATGGATGATTTGGTCGTGCGCTGATCGGACTATTTTTTCAACAGCACCTGATTCATTGCTCATGCTCACGCTCCTTTAAGAGTTGCTCACCATATGTTCGGATTGATGCGATTTTTTCGTTGGCATCACCGATGACCAGTGCATAGGCAATGGTGGTCGCAAACCCCAAGCGATTATTGACGCCATCAGCCGTTGCATAAAATGTTCCGATATCGGTATAGACACCAAACTCAAATTCAACATAGTCCGGGTGGTATTGTGAAAATGCGGGAGACACACCATCCCAATCGACTGAGCCTCCTTTACGAACCCCGAACCCAAGATCACTGCCAAGCAACGCTTGAGCCCCTGTATAGAACGCGCGATCCAAGACGAAACTGTCCAAAGCCACCCAGCGCCCATCGATGGACACCTCAACCAAACTGTGATCGAGATAGGGCCCACCGGTTCCAAGTAAACCGGTCAAAACACCACTTGAGAGCGAAACAAAACGGTGACGCGCAGGGATCCCCGCGCCGCGCAATAGTGCAACGAACAGTGTTGCCTTGTTGTTCGAAAATCCCCGACCTGCACGCAGTACGTCTGATGCAGACATGTCATAAAACGGCTTTGAAAAGCCGAAAGGAATTGCATCACGGACGTAGTCATGAATCAGTCGTGCACGCGCTCTTTGACTCAACTCGGGTCGGTCAATATCGCTGAGCACCTCAACGACAAGGGGGTGCGAGAAATTGAGATAGGCCGTTTCTGCCAAGTCATCGGCTCGTGATACTTCAATAGAACCACATATCGAAATGGCAAAACACCATCTGAGAAGCCGTGTGGACCAACTCGTTAAACTCGCCTCACCTAAACGGCAGACCTTCTCGGTCAATACAGCACTCAGTCGTCAACACCAACGATTACATCAGAGGCCTTGATAAAGACGGTTACTTCTTGACCAACTGACAAATTCAACCGGTCTGCCGATCCGACTGTAATCGTCGATGTGATCTCGTTACCGTTACCAAGATCAATTTGCACTTCTGTTGCCACCGTGCCTCGGGTTAATGCTTGCACGGTACCCTTCAATTGATTTCTCGCACTTAACTTCATATCACCACTCATCCCATTGAACTTAGATACTATTAGACGCCTGATCACTCCGTTTGACACGGAACCACTCAAGCAACAATCCAACCACTAAGGCAGCCAAGAGCCCGCTGAATAATGTGACCGGAACCATTAACAGAATGATACACAGGCAACTGGGTCGCAACTTAGAAAGTTTGATCGGATCTGCCAATACCCATGCCGCATAGAGTACGAGAGCCACAACAACTTCCATGGGTACCGCGGTTAAGATGTGGGTCGCCTCATCACCGAATAACAGCGCAAGTACCAGACAGGTCATGCCGAAAATTGCAACTGACCACCCCGTGGTGGATCCAAGCCCGTGGTGCGCTGCCAGCCCGCCAGCACCATGACACATCGGCATCGCCCCAAAAGGCGCTAAAAGGACATTGGCAAAGCCGGATGACAAGGCGAACCTTTGTTCAGTCAATTGAGCCTTTTGATCTGGGAAATAGTCCTGAGCAATCACAGCGGTCAAAATTAATGCATTTGTGAGCGTCAACGCCAACTGCGGCAAATATGTCACCTCGAGCGCGCCCCAAAAAGCGCTGATGGGGGGTAATTCAAAGGCAGGTAAATGCCACCCAATCGACCATGAAACCAGTGCGCTTTCCGATCCAAAAATGATCCAACCGCCAACCAGAACAATGAAACAACTTGGATTACGCAAACTGGTGTATTGGAGCGCTGTCAATACAAGCAACAACGTGATCACACCCCATACTGAGGGAATCTGCAAGTTGAGGGCGGTTGCGACTAAACTGGCTGCCAAGGCGAGACGCATGCCATATAAAACCGTGTTTGGAATGCACCGCTTCAACAGACCAATTGCCTGGGTCTGACTTAAGACCACCAAGGTCAGCCCCAACATCATCCCGGTGGCGATCAAGACTTCGGGGCCGGCCAAACCTGCAATACCCGCGGCAGCCACAGCCTTCATGGGCTGGACCGGAATTGGACGGCGATACATGAAAGCGGTCGCAAGCGCAAACATGCCAAACCCGAATAACAGGCCCGTGGCCGACATCCCACTGATGACGATCAAGCCAACGGTCAGCGGCAGAAATGTTCCCAAATCAGCAAAGGCGGCTGAGGTTTCACGGATGACCAACGATCCAGATGTTCGGTTGCTTTCCAACATTTTTTCATACTAAAGCAATTCATTTTGGTTGCAATTCTCACACAACACCCCAGAATGTTGCATAATTTCCAATTATGTAAAAAAAACATATTTATGCTATTCGATGCATTCTCACAAGCCGTTGCTTTAATCATGTCTGGCGACCCTGAATTGTTTGAGATTCTTTGGCTATCCATTCAAGTCAGCACATCGGCATTAGCAATTTCCGTAATTCTCGCACTGCCGATTGGGACTGTGCTCGCGATCAGCGAATTCCCAGGTAAACGCTTATGCGTGACAGTCCTGAATTCACTCATGGGCCTACCACCAGTCGTTGTGGGCTTGTTGGTCTATCTCATGTTGTCTCGTTCTGGGCCACTCGGTGTCCTGGGGCTTCTCTATACACCCACTGCCATGGTGATCGCACAGGTTGTGCTGATTACACCCATCATTGCGGCGCTCGCTTATCAAGTCATGGATGACCTGCACCGGGAATATCGAGAGCTTTTTCAGAGTCTTGGAATCGATAGCATTCGAGCTATTCCCACCTATCTGTGGGACGCTCGATACTCACTCGTCACATCGATTCTCGCTGGTTTTGGACGGGCAATTTCTGAAGTAGGGGCTGTCATTATCGTCGGTGGCAACATTGACCACTTGACTCGCGTCATGACCACTGCAATTGCGCTGGAGACCTCTAAAGGCGAACTGGCCATCGCGCTCGCACTCGGCATCATCCTCTTGATGCTTGCCCTCTTGGTCAATGCTGGCGTCACAACCGTTCGAAGCATTGCGCTCAAAAAAGCCTATGTCTGATTCAGTCATTCAAACACATCAGAACGCAGGCGAAGTACTCGCACTCGATGGTGTGTCTTTGACTGTGAATGGAAAAACATTACTTCACGATATTTCAGTGCACTCAGAGGCACAGGGAACAACCCTGATCATGGGTGCAAACGGTGCCGGCAAGAGCTTGCTTATGAAATGTCTGCACGGCTTACTAACGCCGACATCAGGCTCGATCAAATTACTGAATCGACCCAGTCACGAAACCCGCCATCAACAAGCGATGGTGTTTCAAAAACCCGTCCTGTTGAGACGCACAGTGATGGGCAATCTGACATTTGCTGCGCCAAAGACAACACCTCCTGAAGTACTCCATGAAATGCTTGAGCGAGTCAACCTAAGCGGCAAAGACCAACAGCCGGCTCGCGTTCTATCGGGTGGGGAACAACAACGATTGGCACTGGCTCGCGCCCTACTGACCCGACCCAAAATCCTATTTCTCGACGAACCAACAGCCAGTCTTGATCCCGCATCCGTTTTAATCATTGAGCGACTCATCCAAGAAGCGACGGCAGACGGCGTCAAATCCATTTTCATTTCACACGACATCGGACAAGCCAAACGCCTCGCCGATGACGTCATTTTCCTTCATCAAGGCCGTGTCACTGAACATACCAGCGCGGCAACCTTCTTCACGCAGCCCCTGACAAGTCAAGCACAAGCCTACTTGGCCGGGGATGTCGTGTTGTAACCCCAACGGAAATAGAGGAATAAATCATGCAAATCAAACGGACACTTCAAGCACTGGGCCTCAGCGTAATCTTGCCAGTGGCCTCAGGTCTCGCAAGCGCAGACAGCATCGTCGTCCAGTCGACAACATCCACAAAAAACTCGGGACTTTATGATTATATTTTACCCAAAGCCGAACAGAGCACCGGCGTCACGATTAACGTGGTCGCGGTAGGAACTGGACAAGCGATCAAAAATGCAGAGCGTTGCGACGGGGATGTCCTACTCGTACACGCAAAACCATCGGAGGAAAAGTTTGTCGCTGCAGGCTTTGGCGTTGAACGCTCGGATTTAATGTATAACGATTTTGTGATTGTAGGACCGAGCAGTGATCCAGCGGGCGTCAACGGATCGTCGAACGTATCTGAAGCGCTCTCGACCATTGCCTCAGCATCGGCTTTGTTCGCCTCGCGCGGTGACGACTCAGGCACACACAAAGCGGAACTTCGACTGTGGCAGGCCGCTGGGACCGATCCATCCGAGGCCTCCGGCAGTTGGTATCGTGAAACCGGGTCTGGGATGGGGGCTACGCTCAATGCAGCCGTTGGTATGGGCGCCTATGCCATGACCGATCGTGCGACGTGGACAAAATTCGGAAACAAGGGTGACTTTGAGATTCACGTTGAAGGAGACGAGCGGCTGTTTAACCAGTATGGCGTGATCTTGGTGAACGCTGAGAAATGCCCATCCGTCAATTCTGAGGCGGGTCAGAAATTTATTGATTGGCTGTTGTCTGACGAGGGACAAGACACAATCGCGTCCTATCGTGTTCAGGGAAATCAGTTATTCTTCCCGAACGCAAATTAATATGGATGAGATGAGTCATGACCGAATCGGTGATTTTTGCGCCCGGCAGCATGACTCATCTCATGCCGTTACTGCTCACCCAATACCTGCCCTCTCAGCAGCATCCATTTCGATGCGAATTTGGTCCTTCAGGACTGCTGCGTGAAAAAATAGAGAGCGGTGCGCATTGCGATATTTTCTTAAGTGCAACGATTTCACACACGAAAGCGCTCGGAGATATCGGTATCCTGAAGGCCTACACCACACTGGCACTGAATCAAATGGTTCTGGTCCATCCGAAAGCATATCAACTCACCCAAGAGACAGTGCTTGACGCGATTATCGCGCCAGAATACGCACTTGGCATGTCAACCACGGGACTCGATCCTGCAGGCGACTATGCATTCGAAATACTGGCCCGCGTGAGTCACGTCACCGGGATGGATTTGAGTGCGTTAGAAGAACGGACACGCGTCATTACCGGAGGTCGTGAGACCCCGAATGCACCGCCCGGCCGAAATCAGTACGGCTGGATTATGGAAACACAACATGTCGACTTGTTACTGACTTACTATTCAAATGCACTTGCGGCGATCAACGACAATCCCAACCTTTCATACACAAGCTTGCCACAATCGGTGGCAATCAAGGGCATATTTGGAGCAGGTCTAACGCACTCGGCTAGACCGGAGGCGGCGCAATTTTATCATTGGCTGAGCACCCTCGATGCCCAGCGCATCCTTGAAGCGGGTGGCTTTGAAATCAGCAGACGAGGAGACGACTGATGTACATTTTTATTTCATATCTCATGATCACGGCCATGTCTTTGCTGATGACCGGCAGCTACACGGAAGCCCGCACGATCACCGATTCAGCAGGTCGCGAGGTACAGATCCCGGATACCATCTCAAAGGTTTATACCGCCGGCCCACCCGCTGCAATCATTACCTACATGCTGGCACCCGACAAAATGACGGGCTGGCCACGCGCTCATCATGCTTATGAACGCCCATACATTAATGAAAAATATCGTGACCTTCCGGTGACAGGACGATTAACCGGACGAGGTAGCACAGCGAATCTGGAGCGCGTACTCGGATTACAGCCAGATCTGATTTTGGACTTCGGTTCCATTCGTGAGACCTATGTCAACCTCGCTGATCGAACCCAACAGCAAACCGGGATTCCATATATCCTGATCGATGGCCGATTCGAGAATACGCCGCAAGCTTTACGACAACTGGGCGAAGTTTTTGGCACAGCCGAGCGTGGTGAAGAACTCGCAACCTACGCTGAAAACCTGCTTGAGTCGATTGATGCACACGTGGCGACTATTCCTGAAGACGAACGACCTCGTATTTACCTGGCTCGCGGGCCTCAAGGACTGGAAACCGGAGTGGCCGGCTCAATTAACACTGAAATAATCGAGCGTGCAGGCGGACTCAATGTTGCGGACTACGGTCCGGAAATGGCGATGCAACGGAATCTAATCAGCATGTCGGTCGAAGAAATACTCGATCTCGACCCTGATATTATTTTGACGTATGACCGCCAGTTCTATGACGTGGTGTTTCAAGACCCGCTCTGGCAACAAGTTCGAGCAGTCAAAAACAAAGCAGTCTATTTTGCACCATCCGCACCCTTTGGCTGGATTGATCGTCCGCCATCTATCAATCGACTGATGGGTCTCAAATGGTTATCCGGTCTGCTTTATCCTGAGCATTTTTCGTTTGATCTCGAAACGGAGGTTCGTGCGTTTTATCGCCTGTTTTACCAGGTTGAAGTCTCCGATGCGGATTTGGCACAGCTGATCGCGTGGTCTCGATATTGAACCTAAGCCATGCACGTTTTGGCGTGCTGATGGTTGGTCTACTGGTTGTTTTAGTAGCCAATGTGATGCTGGCTGCGAACACTGGACAGTATCCCATCCAGATCAGCGAGACCATCGCATATTTCACGTGGATCTTGGGACTCAACGAGAGCGCACCCGAGCAAACGATCTCACTGGTTCTGACGGAGATCCGCTTGCCTCGGGTGATCGCATCGATCTTGGTGGGTGGTGCGCTGGCAGCCGCCGGTTGCGTTTATCAGGGTATGTTTAGAAATCCTCTGGTATCACCCGATATTCTTGGGGTCTCAACCGGAGCCGGGCTCGGAGCAGCGCTTGGGATATTGTTGTCACTCTCAATTGTTGCGATTCAACTGTTTGCATTCATCGGCGGACTGATCACCGTCGCCATCGTGTATCTCGTGGCTACTTCGATCCGCCACCATGATCCGACCCTCCTCCTTGTCCTTTCAGGCATCGTTATTGGGTCATTGGCTGGGGCTTCTCTATCACTCGTCAAAATCCTCGCTGATCCATATGACCAATTGCCAGCCATTACCTTTTGGTTACTGGGGTCCTTCGCCTCTGTGCATAAGCAAGATCTCTACGCGGCTTTGCCGTTATGTCTCTTAAGTCTGATTCCGTTGGTGTTAATGCGCTGGCGAATGAATGTCTTAAGTCTTGGTGACGAAGAAGCCAAAACATTGGGGGTTAATCCTGAACAAACCCGTTTGATTTTTGTGATTGCAGCGACACTACTTACCGCCGCCGCTGTCGCGATAGCGGGCGTCATCGGTTGGGTGGGACTGGTGATTCCACATATTGCGCGGCTATTAATCGGACCAAACTTCATTCGGTTGCTTCCCATTGCCATGCTTGTTGGCGCCAATTTTCTATTGATTGTCGATACACTCGCACGTTCTCTTACAGAGACTGAAACACCCATTGGTATTCTCACAGCCTTCGTGGGTGCACCGGTGTTTGTCTGGCTATTGTTTCAGGGCAGACGGAGCTGGACATGATCGAAGCAAAGCAGATTACTATCGGCTACCAAGCTCCACTTGGCCTCCCTTTCAATCTGACACTCCAATCAGGACATTGCCACGTCATTATTGGGCCTAACGGGAGCGGAAAAACGACTTTATTCAAGACGCTCATCGGTCTGATCAAACCGCAATCCGGTGTAATCACAGTCAACGGCTCAGCGCTGAATCACTTATCAACACATGCGCGCGCGCATCTTTTTGCCTATGTACCTCAGTCTCAACAACAACCGTTCCCCTATACCGCAGAAGAAATGGTGTTAATGGGAAGAACGGGTCGAATAAAGCCTTTTTCGGTGCCTGGTCAGCTGGATCTGAAGATTGTAAAGGAGGTCATGGAGCACTTAGAGATCGGCGCACTGGCGCAAAGCCAGTTTACTGAGCTATCAGGCGGACAGCGCCAGATGACTCTGATCGCCAGAGCACTGGCTCAAGAAGCTCAGATCATTGTCTTGGATGAACCGACCTCAAGCCTTGATTTTGGCAATGAGGTCAGGGTACTACACACCATTGAACGGCTGACTGAGCAGGGCTTGACAGTGATTGTGTCAACGCACAACCCAGCACACGCATTGCAATTGGCAGACACGGTCACCGTCGTAAAAAACGGGTCAGTGTCAGGGTTTGGCTTACCGAGAGACATATTAACCGCACCCGCTTTAACCGATTTGTATGAAACTCCGGTTCGGATCATCGACATCGACGGTTTAGCAACCTGCATCGCAGAACCAAAGGCCTAACTGGCTCCATTAAATCGAATGTCGCCGAGGCCACTGAGGTCATACCCTGCATACCGTGATACTTCTTCGTGAAAGTCTTGTGTTTCTACAAACCGGAAAAGCGCTTGAAGCGGCGGCTCAAAAAATGCGTGACGGTCAATCAACAAATCAAATGATTCTTTGCAAATGGGTATGAATTCAAGATCGTATCGGTCTGCATATGTTCGAAGGCCAAAACACACATCGGCCTGATTCTCTAACACGGCGAGTGCAGCCTCGGTTTCAGTCTGTGCCTCTCGCACAATGTCCAGATTAGAAACCTCAAGCCCACATGCATGGAGACGTCGCTCAAACGAGTACGATGCCCCTGCGGTCTTCTGTCGAATCACCACGCGTGCATTGCCAATTTGCGCAATTGATCGGATCGAGGATCCTTTTCGAACGATCAGACCTCGCTCCCGAATCGCCCAATGCATCAACACAGCGGCGCTTTGTTTGAACTCTGTTTGAACGATCTCGAGATTCCAACCGTCTGAATCCGCGTGCTCAATGTGGAGCCCACACATGACTCCCGCACCTGCCTTGAACTGGTCGAGGCCCTCAAGACTTCCCTGGAACAGCGTGGCCAAACCGCTACCAGATATCGCAAGTGACCATTCAAGCAGTGGATCATGCGATCCCAAAGCCACAAGCGGTCGTTGCCCGTGTGCGGATCCATTGAAACCTTTGCCATGCATCCATGACTCGATTTCTGCTCGAGGAAATAGGAGCTTGCCAGTCGCTTTCAGGTGCGGAATCTCATTCTTAGCAGCCAAGTCGTAGACTTTGCGCTCTTTGAGCCGAAGCAGGGCAGCCACTTCTTTGGTGGTTAGATAATCTGACACAGAAGACCCTCAATTCATGCGCTCAGAATACACGAAAGTGGGCTTTTGTCAGTGCGCATGGGGCGCCAGACGGTCAACCAAGACGTCACCACTGACTGCAAAATTGACACCTGCATCGATATCCGCGTCACGACTAAACATGACCGTCATCACACCGACGACGACGCCCTGGGCGTCAACGAGTGGACCGCCTGATGATCCCGGATTGATGGCTGTATCGGTTTGTACAAAGGACTCAATGGATTGCATACCCAACTCAGTGCGAAGCGGTGCGGAGACGACTCCGCAGCTCATGCTGATTCCAACCCCGAACGGATTGCCAAGCGCACATACGTGAGTTCCAGGTGGAGGCATGGTCGACATGATTTCGAGCCCTGGTGCTTCGGTTGGTGCACGCAACAGCGCAAGATCAGAGGCTGCATCGATCGCGATCAGTTCCAGATCAAATCGGTTTCCTGACGCATCGCGTGCTTCAATACGTGTCGCCTCGGAGACCACATGCGCGGCTGTGACGATGAACGGCGTGCTCTGAGATCCGTTCCGAGCCGTCCAAAAGAACCCGGAGCCCTCGGGCGCTGTTCCACGTGGCGCACCAAAACCGGGACGGTCATATCCAGGCCATGTGGGCAATATTGCCACCACCGAAGTATGGGTCCGTTGCCATGTTTGGGGTCCATGATCTCCGTGTGATTGAACGCTCAGAAACAAACCAACGAGGGCGATCCAAGCCAATGAACGTAATTCGATCACTGAGGTGCGGTCGCTTGCTTTAAGTAAGCAATCAAATCCTGACGATCCGAATCCCGCTTGATTCGCTGAATGGGCATTTTTGAGCCCGGTGTCACAATATCTGGACCCTCCCTGAAAAGACGATCAATGGTTTCCTCTGTCCACACAAGATCCATGTCGAGCAGCTCGGGTGAATACGGATAATCTTCGACCGCACCCACTTTTCTCCCAAATACACCGTAGAGCGTCGGCCCGGCGCGGCGTTTTGAAGAAGGGGTGAGGGTATGGCAAACACTGCACTTTCGTGCGAATTGTCGCGCGCCGTTGCCCAACGGCTCGTCTGGATGAAACCGTCGCTCGCGCTCTGCAAGCGCACTCGGTACGACAAAATCAGCAAGCGGGATACGCGTAACCCAATCATCAAGGCCGGCAAACATCAAGTGGCTCCCCTGCGATGTATATTGCATTGCCCACACCGGGCCCTGAACAGCTTGGAAATCTCGTTCAATTTCGCCAACCAGCGCATCGGCGATGACAATCCGCCCCTCAGCCGTCGCAAAGGCCATGGACTCGGTGGCTGGATCGATATCCACCGCCAACACCGGAGGGCCTCCCACCCACAACTCAATGTCAGGTCCGCTTGCATCAAGCGACACACTCTTCATCACGCCGTTGGCGCCGCCATACGCCAAAACATTGAGATCTGTACTGAGGGCTAAAACGTTTACGCCAAACCCGTTTTTAACAACACTTCGGAGATACTCGCCAGTATCGACACGCCATTGGCGGATGTGACCATCGCTGCCAGCCGAATACACGAAGTCATCATCATCTGAAAAAACAGCGGCGTTCACAGGCCCCTGATGCCCCTGGAGAAAACGAATGGGTGAGCGCGTCTCGATATCCCAGAGCCCGAGACGGTGATCCCAACTCGACGACACTAACTGGCGACCGTCGTTTGAAAACGCAAGATCAACGACTTTGCCGGTGTGTCCAGTCAGCTCGATAGGTTGCGGTTCGACATCCAGATTCTGAATGGTCTCAACATCCCATAAAAATATAGAGGTGTCGTCGCCACCAGTTGCGAGCCAACGACCGTCTGGAGAAAAAGCAGCTGCATTGACAGCGGCAGTGTGTGCGACCAATGGTCTGATTTCCTCCATGGAATTTGCAAACCAGACGACTGCGGTGTAATCAAAACTCGTCGTAACGGCAAGATTACTGGGCGCATGATGCGCGATACCTTTGATCGGTCCGCCGTGTGCTGTGAATCGATCAAACGCTTCGGCGATTGGTGTCAGGAAAACACAGGCAGCGATTAGAGTTGATTTCAGGATACTCATGATGTGCTCCCAAATTCAGTGTGATTTGTCACCCAAGCAAATCCAAAATACATGTGAGTCGACGTCATGCTCAATCTTGAGCAGGTTATGGCCGGCGAGCTCGCAGTAAGCCGGCACATCTGTGAGGGTGGTTTCATCACTTGTTATAAGTTTAACAACTGTGCCCGAGGCATGTAGTTCGATGCGTTTTTTTAATTTTAGGACCGGCAATGGACACTTGAGACCGATAACATCGATCTCAAGGTCCGGGCTATACGTATTAGTCAAGCCGAACGGAGGGAGCCGACTGCTGTTCTGCAGATGAGAATCCCATGCTGTTCCACACGAAGAATGCGCCAACAGAAATCACAGCAGTGGCGGCGAATGCAAGCATCATTGTCTTCATATCACTTTCCCGCTTGTCCTAATGGTTGGCCCGATGGATTGGGTGAATCCTTCGTCATCTCCTCCTCGACCCACAGATCGTGGTGTTGACGCGCCCACTCAAGATCCACTTGACCGGACCCCATCGCATCGAAGGCGCCTTCCATACCGACACTGCCAATGTAGATGTGAGCAATAATCGCGATGATCATGGTAATCGCGACGATTGCGTGCCAGAGGTGAGCGAGTTGCATTTCCTCGTGTGGCAGTAGCTCGGTCGGTAACCCCATTCCAGTGATCGCGTTAAT
>CAJXNQ010000032.1 GCA_913057215.1 uncultured Gammaproteobacteria bacterium | reverse complement strand
TCCATGTGGCCGTGTGCGTGGCCAGTCTCACCTTCTGCAGTGTTACGGAATACGTTAGCGACTTCTGGAGCGCCTTCAATGTCCGCCATGTTTGCGAAGTAGAGATAACGACGGTTTGCTTTTGACTCACCCGCGAAGGCGGCCTTCAAGCTTTCTTCAGTTTTTGTACCCTTTAGTTGCATGTTATTGCTCCTTGTAAGAGATCATGCGAATTCACATCAAACGGCACCGGAGATTCCGGTGACGAATGGAGTATGGGGATGGCTGTAATTAAATTCCAAGAGTATTTGTTAATGGAGTCGATTAAGTTTTTCTATAAAAAGCTGTTGCAAATCAAACATTTTGGTAAATGCGATGCATTCGCAATGAAGGGGCGCTGATTGGCCTCACAAAACCCGCTACACTCCTCGCATGCAATTAAATCCTGAACAACAGCGCGCGGTCACGGCACCGGAATCGAATCTTCTCGTCATCGCAGGTGCCGGCTCCGGGAAGACCCGTGTCTTGGTCGAGCGCATGGCGCATTTGATGCGCGATCATGGGTTGTCTCCACACGCATTGATGGCGGTGACCTTTACCAATAAAGCGGCGCGCGAGATGCGAGAGCGCTTGGAGCAATCGGTGGGTCGGTCGTTGCAGGCGATGTGGGTTGGAACCTTTCATGGGCTTGCACATCGATTTTTGCGAGCGCATTGGCGAGATGCGGGTTTATCGGAGCAATTCTTAATCCTCGATTCTGACGATCAGACCCGAATGTTGAAGCGGATGATTGCTGAACATCAGCTTGATGATGCCAAATTTAAGCCGCGTGCCGTCGCCTCGTTTATCAACGGCTGTAAGGACGAGGGCGAGCGTCCGCATCATCTGCAAACGGGACGTGATCACTATCACGACACGTTGGTCAGGCTGTATGCAGAGTACGACGCGGCCTGTCAGACTCAAAATTTGGTCGACTTTGGTGAGCTGCTACTGCGAACATTTGAGACACTTCGCGACCATTCGGCACTTTTAGCGCACTATCAAGAGCGTTTTCGTCATTTATTAATTGACGAGTTTCAAGACACCAACACCATTCAATATGCCTGGGTGCGTTTGCTTGCGGGTGATCGCATGGCTGTGATGGCGGTGGGTGATGATGATCAGTCAATCTATGCTTGGCGGGGCGCACGGATTGAGAATATTCATCGGTTCCAAGCCGATTTCGCGCCGGTCGAGACGATTCGTTTGGAGCAGAACTATCGGTCTACTGACTGCATTTTAAATGCAGCCAATGCGGTGATCTCGAATAACTCCGATCGACTGGGTAAAGAGCTGTGGACCGATCGAGGACAGGGCGAAGCCATTTCGTTATACGCAGCCTTTAACGAGCAAGATGAAGCCCGATTTGTCGCCAATCGGATCAGCCAACAAACAGATGCCGGTGGTCAGTATGCAGACCAAGCCATTCTATATCGCTCCAACGCCCAATCACGCGTTCTTGAGGATGCGCTTTTACGCGCTGGAATTCCCTATCGGATCTATGGCGGCCAGCGATTCTACGAACGCTTGGAAATCAAAAACGCCCTGATGTATCTGCGGTTGGTGCAAAGCCGTCTCGATGACACCGCATTTGAGCGAATCATCAATGTACCACCGCGCGGGATAGGCGAGCGGACTGTTGAGCAGATTCGCATGTGCGCGCGCGACGAGGGTACAAGTTTGTGGGAGGCCTCGGTCCGGCTGACCACCCAAGGTGGACTCAGTGGGCGTGCAAAGACGGCAGTGATTGGGTTTATCGATTTGATTCAAGGACTCGATGAGAAGGCGCATGCACTCGAGCTGGCAGATCTCGCTCGGCAAACCATCGATGTCACCGGGCTGCTTGCCTACCACGGATCTGAAAAAGGCGAGCGTGGTCAGGCTCGGGTCGATAACTTAAATGAACTCGTGAGTGCATGCCGGGCCTTTGAACCGGAAGATGAAGAGGCTCCCGTATTACTCCAATTCCTTTCGCAGGCGAGCCTCGATGCCGGTGAAACTCAAGCTGACCCCGATGCAGATGCTGTCCAGCTGATGACCTTGCATTCAGCCAAGGGCCTTGAGTTCCCTCGGGTCTTTTTGGTTGGTGCTGAAGAGGAGTTGTTTCCACATCGGATGAGTATGGACAGCGCCGGTGGTTTGGCAGAAGAGCGTCGGCTAGCCTACGTCGGGATCACCCGTGCCATGCAACATCTGACCATTACTTATGCGGAGTCACGACGACTCAATGGCCGAGACCACTTTGGGATGTTGTCGCGGTTTGTGAAAGAAATTCCGAGTGAGTTAATCGAAGAGGTGCGGCTTGAGTCACAGGTTACACGTCCGTTTTCAGCTCCAGCATTCGGTGCCCGCCCGGTCGATCGTCCGCACCGACATCCCCGCTTTGAGGCATGGGATGATCCGTCTGAAGATGTCGGTTTTGGCGTTGGTTCACGTGTCGACCATGGGCTGTTTGGAGAGGGCGTAGTGACAGCATTTGAAGGCACAGGTCCGCAAATGAAGGTTCAAGTGCGCTTTGATGACGAGGGCCCAAAGTGGCTTGTGCTCGCGTACGCGAAGCTGGTGCCGATCGGCTAGTGCGTCGCTGGGACCTGTCTGATTCGGCCATTGGCGTCAATGGCGACAAACACAAACCGCGTCTCAGCTGATTTATAGCTGGCTTTCCCGCGTTCGGTAATCCAGACCTCAATGCGGATTTGCATCGACGACCGACCGACATCTTCAAGCTCACCATAAATTGAGACATCTGAGCCAACGGGAACCGGCGCAACAAAATCAACATTGTCCAAGGAAACCGTGGCACATCGACCGCCGCTGGCTTCCATGGCAATTTGTGCAGCCGCTTGGTCCATTTGATCCAATAGCCAACCGGCATAAATGTCCCCGAGCGCATTGGTGAAGCGGGGGTGCGCGATCACTCGAAGGATCAGTTCACCTTCGGGATTGGGTTCTTGCTCATCGAGATCCACGTTTATTCCTTATTGTGGTGTGTCGCGCGAGTTTACTCCGTAGAGGCCTCCTCGAGGAAGACATCCAAGCAAGTGAGTCGCCGCGTCGGTGTCTGGATTGCATTCGTCAACATCTGCCGACTGCCAAACAGGCTGATCGATCGCTTGGCGCGGGTCAGCGCGGTATAGAGTAATTCGCGTGTGGGTTGAAATGGACTTGTCGAGGGGACCTCTGGAAGCGACACCAAGACATCTGAATACTCTGACCCCTGTGAACGATGAATACTGATCGCAAATGCAGGCTCTGGTGCGGTCACCTGAGCCAGATTGACAGACTCTGTTCGGTGTGGAAACGCGACCCGTCGATCGGTTGCCGTGATGGGGTCAAGCACGGTCCCGATGTCACCGTTGGAGAGCCCGAGCGTGTCTTGGTTCTCAGTCACCAAGATGCGTTGCCCAACGCCTTGCAAACCGTGCTCTCGTAATGCATCTGTCATCCAGGCATTGATGCTGTGGCGGCCTCCTTGACCGGATGCAATGGAGGTCAGCACCTGAAAATCCGGATCGATCAGTTCGTCGCCCTGGCTGAGGTGATTCAAGTACGTCTCATATCCGTCGACAACCGCTGTTTTTAGACGGTCGATCTCAGTGGCCTGAAACCAGGGTGTGTGAGTGACTTCTATGGCCTCGAAGAACCCAGCCACATCGCCGGCTAAGCAACTGTCTTGGAGCGTTTTAAGTTCTGTTGCAGCCGAGATTCGATGCCGATGCGTGAGCTGGAATTGGCTGATTTTCAGGGCGGGTGTTTGCGCGAGCGTTGCAAAGACGCTGCCGGCTTCAACGCTGGCCAATTGATGTGGATCACCCATCAAAATCAGCGTTGCCTCAGGGTTCAGTTGTCTCAGCAGCCGGTCCATCAGATCCAGTGAAATCATGGATGCTTCATCGACCAAGACGATGTCGCGGTCACTGAGTGAGTCCAACTGTCGATGCACGGTGGTGGCAAGGATGTCTGATGGAATTTTCGGGTTGGGTGCGGCTCGACCGAGCGCGGTATGAAATGCACTGGTCAGTCGGACGGCCGCTTTGCCGGTGGGCGCTAAAAGCGCAATTCGAGGGTGCGGGCTTGGATGTTTAAAACATAATGCGCTGACAAGCGCTGCCGCTGTCGTTGTCTTTCCGGTTCCTGGCCCCCCGAGGATCATCGCAAACGCCCGTTGACTGGCACCTTCAATCGCATCCAGTTGCGAGCGATCGGCGGCCGGCATGATGGTCTTGGCATCGACCTTTGACGGAGTAATCGAAGCTAGGCGACGCATGAGGGCTCGCGCAACCCGTTGTTCTTGGGCCGCATGCCGAGCCAGTTGCAGGCGATTGTTTGTTAAACAGAGCAGCTGTTGTCCGGCATCGGTGGTTACAAAGTGACTGTCGCTGAGTACTTGGGCGTCTAATGCGGAAAGCTGAAGCGCCGTGTGTCCATTCTTGATATTCATAAACAGGCGCGAGATGACAGGTTCGAGTTGTTCTGGAAGACCGGTCCGTTTGAGTTCTTGTAACAGAAGATGGTTGATCAGATCGGACATAAAATCTGCTTCTCCATCGTTAACATGGCTTTGGCATCGATGGGTTGTCGCCAGATGCCCTGAGTGGGTGCATCGAGCCCACGGCAAAAGAAATAGATCACATCCCCAAGATGCAGCTCGGGTTGATAGTCTGACAGCTTCAGTTGGAGAAAGCGGTGCAGTGCAAGCGCATAGAGCGCCGCTTGGAAATCATAATGTGCATCCAGCATGCATGTCTGCAGCGATTCCTGTTCGTAGGCTCGCGTGGATGATCCGAGCCAGTTGGTTTTATAGTCCAGCACATAAAAGCGCTGTCCATCGGTGAAAATCAAATCAATAAAGCCCATGAGCTGACCGGCCAAGGGCAGGCTCGGATCGTGTTTGAGCCCCTGATACCAGCTCAATGCTTGGGCGGCCTGCTGCAGCCGACCCTGTGTTAAGCCAGGTTGTAAAGGGAGCTGAAATTGGGGTTCGGGGCGTTTTTGCAGTGCGCGTAAAGAGGCCAATGTGTGTTGTTGAACGAGCGGGACGTGCCGAATCTTCTCGATCCAGGCAATCACATCTGGCACATACGTCGTTGAGAGATGATCAGGCCAGAGTGTTTCGATCAGTGTTGCGCGCGCCTTCGGATCCAGATCGGCGCGTGCATCGGCTTCAAGGATCGCATGGATGAAGTTTCCGGTTTCAGTCCCTCCGGGAATCCGTTGCCACCCGGTTACGGGCTCCGTTTCGATGGGGGTCTCTGTCCATTCATCGGCAGCTCGATGATGCGGCGTTTCGTCAGATTCAATCCGAACCAAATTGGAAAAACTCCTGAGAAACCAGCGTGGGACACAGGGTGTTTTGAGTGCATCGCCTGCATCAATGGGGACCTGAAACTTGCCGATTTGCGGAGTCTTTTCAGATCGCTCAAATACGGCATGGTCAGCACCAATCTGATGTGGTGTACGGCCATTGAGAATCCAGTGGATGGCATTTTTAGACGCTGTTTTTTCATCCGGGATTCCCACAAAGACCGCGTGCGCTGCGCGCGTCAGCGCCACATAGGCGAGTCGTGTCGAATCGGCGGCTTGATCGGCGGCAGCTCGGCTGCGCCCGGCCACTGTAAAATCCAAGACCAGCCCATCGTCGGTGCAGTAATCAGCAGCATACTGAGTGGTTGAAATGGTTTTCGATGAAATACTGCCTGCCACGATAACAATCGGGAATTCCAGACCTTTGGCGCCGTGCATGGTCATGATTTGGACAAGCCCTTGATCAGTCGGCGTGCGCGGTTTTCGCTGTTCGGAGGCGATACTGAGATCCTCCATCTGTGCCATCCACCAACGGTGTGCCTCAAAGGGTGAAAGCCCCTTCGCCTCCTCGCCAAAGAGTTCAAGTGCATGACAGAGATCGGTCCAATCCTCCAAGCCTCGATAGGTTTTGGGAAGTCGTGCAGCGGTTTGGCAGTGATTGAGCACTTGATTGACCGCGGTCATTGGACCGGTCCGATACCATGCAGTCCGTGCAGCGATCAGGACCGTTTGGAGCTCAACAAGTTCAGGATGATCGATTAAGTGCCCAGGATGACTGAGGTCGAGTCCGGCAATGCGGGTGGCAGCAGCTGTGACGATCCGTGACAGGTCATCTGGGTTTGCCAATGCATCCAAAATCGGCAGCATCTCGCGACAAATCGGTTGATGAAATACGCTGAGGCGATCCGCGTAGTGGCAGGCAATTCCGCGGGATGCTGCGGATGACTTGATGGCACGTGCCAGATCACGTCCTTGCACCAATACCCCAATGTCCGATGCTTTGACCGGTTGTCCTTGGATCATCAGTTGACCGTTTCTGCCTTCATCCAGCAGTTGATGGAGCACGGCGGCGACACCGGGTCCGTCTAATCGCTCGCACCACTGAAACCCAGCCATCGGCTCATCGTTTCGAATCAGGGGTCCAATCTCATCGGGTCGTCCGCAGTCAATGGCCTGATATCGCAGATTCTCAAGCGCAGCCGCCTCGGTCTGAAACAGTTGATTCAGACCATCGACCACAGTCTGTGCGGATCGGTATACCGTACTGAGGTGCCACCGAGCCGCTGCTGGGAGCTGGTTTGCAATGGTGAAATAAAATCGATTATCAGCTCCCCGAAACCGATAAATGGCCTGTTTCGGATCGCCCACCAACACCATCAAGCGATTTGGCTGATCGGGATAGAGGGCATCTAACATGGCCCACTGGGGCCGGTCGGTGTCTTGGAATTCGTCGACTAAAATCACCCGATGAGCAGGCTTTTGATCATCAGTCAGGAGACTTGCGACCCGAGCCGCTTGATCAATCAGATGGTCTGGATGATCAAGTCGTTGGGCTTCTAACAATGCCTCGTGGCGCGCTCGGATCTCGCTGAGCGCATAGGCGCGCATGGCAATCTCCGTGGGTGTCGCACCACAGGCATCGGCCCATTCGGCAAACCCATAAGCGGCCAGCGACTCACGACGGTCCTCAAAGTATTTCTTGGCTGTGTCTGGAATCTCCCAGGGGTGAGTGGCGGCACGAATAGCCTTGCAATGCTTGGTAATCGTCCGTGGCTGCGTATTCGGCGCCTGGCACAGATCATCGACATCGATTGTCAGTGCATCCAGGCGGCTTTTAAATTCTGTGGCAATCGCGGTCAGATCCGGTAACTCGGTGACGGCAGGTTCCCACGCGGTTGCTGAAATCAGCGCCATGGGTGCATTTTTGATGATTTGGTTCAATCCACCGAGGGTGTGTTTGAATAACACCGGATCTGTCTGAGATTTGATGGCCCGATAGACATCGATCGCGGCCTCTTTGATCAATTGCTCTGTATTCTCACACGGCGTTTGTGGATGGATGTTGACCCAGGGGCCACGCTCGGCGACCAGGCGGCCTGCAAAACCATGGATCGTTTGCACACCGATATGTCCGACATGTCGAATGGCATGATAGAGACGTGCGCGCATCGCATCTGGATCAATGTCTGGATAGAGTGTCGGTAATACCGACGTGTGTTTCTCAAGTGCAATTAATTCTTCATGTAATCGGGCGTGCAGCCGCGCGCGCAACTCCCGCGTCGATGCGCGTGTAAAGGTCATCAAGAGAAGATGCTCGGGCTCGACCCCATTGACTGCAAGACTTTGAATGGCCAGTGACATGAGTGCGAACGTTTTCCCTGTGCCGGCACTGGCCTCGATCAAATGACGACCCGAAATCGGAAGTATTTCCGGTTTAAACCGTTGCATTGGCTTTCCCGATATAGGCATACATTGGCAGTACCAGTTGCTCACAGCATCGCCTGTGTTGTTCTGCAAAATCTGCCGTGTCAGCAAACAGCCTGCGAAACTGCGGGCGGTATTGAAGTGCGCGTGCCGACCAGTCGAGCGTCGGTGTCACAGACGGGTCACGAGACAACTTTTTGACATGCTCAATCGCCAACGGCGTAATCAGTGGAATCGGTTGATCGAACGCGTGTATCAGCCAGGGAATCCATTGGCCGATCAACGCGCGCGCCACCGCAGCGTCAATTGGGCCAACCGGTCTCGTTTTTCCATCGAAACTGACAATCTGCATCGACTCCTGGTAGCCGGTGGCGGCGAATACGCACACACAGTCAAATAAGGCAGCCAAGGTTCGCTGATTGGTGAAGCCACTGTCGTTGGTAATCCGTGGACTGTCAGGCGTGAGATGGTCGATCAGATGAAGGCTGCAGTCATTGGATACCTGAAGCGTGGTGGTCAGTCCACGGTGTTGTTGGCCCACTGCCTGCTGAACCGCGTCTGGGAAGAGACCGCTGAGGGTTTGGTTCAGGTCAAGATCAATCGGTGATTCTGGGTCATGAATCAGGCGTTCAGTCAGCGTTGCCTGATCGGCTCCCTCAACCACGCGTTCGCGCAACTGATATATCTGAAGGCCATCGAGCTCGACAGGCTCGAGTGCGAGTCGGTCGGCGTCTGAGCGGATGATGCGTGCACCCTTGGCCCGTAAGAATGCCGCTGCAGGATCCGTCACAATCTGCAAGACCTCTGCCATATCAAGGTCTGTGTGTCCGCGTTGTTGCACGCGATTGCTTTGGCTGGCTTGTTGGTCCTCAGGCGTGGGCGGTAAGGATAAGCCAATGGGTTCAGCGGTGATCCAGCGTTTTTGTGCCTCTGGATCGGGATCGAGGCTCTGTAGGAGCGACATGACAGACGCACTCGGTAGTTCTGGTTTTAAGGTCACGGGATGAAAACCAATCCAGCTGACCCAAAGCTTTTGCGTGGTGTTTACGACAATGTCTAAAAATGCCTGTCGTTCAGACTGCTCATGAATGCGGTCACCAGCACGTGGATACAGTGCCATCAGATCCCATGCATCGGTGGCGACTTCGCTCGGAAATGTCCCATCATTGGCGCCGAGAATCGCGACCACCGGCGAGGTGATGGCGCGAATGGTCTGTGGAGATGTCACAGATAAGGTATCACCCAATGCGACAGGCCTTGAAAGCCCTGTATTTTGGGTCAGTTCAAACCAGCCAAACACCGTCTCGAGCGGAAGTACAGGGAGGCTTTCCAGTCTGTGAGGCGAATCTCCAAGCGATTGAATGGTGTCTTTGGACAGCATGCGGAGCATGACTTCGCACTGTTTCCAGGCCTCGCTTGGAGTCATCTGCTTGGGCTGATCGAGAAGCCGCTCTGTGGCTGTGAGCCATGCCAAAACCGCATCCACCGCATGCCGGGTTTCAAAGGCTTCTGTGGGAGTGGCATCACTCGTCAGAGCATGGACTGGATCCACCATGAGGCCACGGATGAGTCGGCGTTTGGCCGCTTCAAGCGTATGGCGATGCCCTCGCAGCCCGCGGCGTGCACCCGAAGCCGACAGCCACTGTTCAATGTGTCGGAGGTCGCGGTCAGTGAGTTGGAATACGCCACGTACGGGTTCCTCGACCAGTGCCTGCATCAGACGGGTTGCATGAAATCCCGTGGATAAGGTGTCTTTGAGATAACGCATGCAGGTATCGATGAGTCGTCCTGAAATCAGGGGATCCGGTGCCATCGGGATTGAGGATGTGCTGACATCACTCTGGAAGACCTGCTGTACAACCGGCCCGTATCGGCCGGGATCTGGGGTGACGACTTGGATGTCGCGTAGATCATGCGATGGGTCCGCGTTGAGGTACTCAATGATCCAGCGCTTGAGCGCCATCACTTCTTGGTGCGGCGTGGCCGCCGCCACAAGCCGCAAAGAGGCATCCGGTGTCTGTGTACTGAGCGGCTCATTATGAAAACAGGCGGATTGAATTGCAGTCAGTACTGAATTGGATGCGGGTTGAGTCAATCCGGTACCGGGCTGGAGCGGTTCAACCAACGTCAAAAGTGCCGCGCGCTCGCGGCCGAGATCGGCCAAAAGCGTTGAGCCACGATCGTGCAGATCATGGCTCTCGATAAACCAGTTGGCCTCGGAGGGCGTTTGGATTAGCGCAATACATGGCCTGAGCTTGGCCAGCTGTTGCAGCACTGAAAGCGCCACCTGTGAAATGCGATCCGGGGCAAACAAGACAACACGCGAGACGGTGTCGATTGCCAGTGACGCGTCTCCATTTGATGCTTCAATCAATTGATGATGCAGGCTGAGTGGGGACTCATGTTGCAGTCGCCGCCATAGCACGCCCTGCCATTCCAAAGACTGGGTTGGTGGAGTCTGCCCTTGTTCCCACTGCATCAACCAATCTGGCCTGTCGATGATGTAGTGGGCGAATAAGGACGTCATTCTGAGGGTGTGCTCAGTCAGCGCAGCGTCAGTTGTGGGGTACACCTCTTTCAACGTTGAGGCGATGGGCCAATACAGGTGTTGCTTGAGTGTTGTCTGTGAGGGTCCATCCACAAGTGCAAGGAGCGCCTCATCCAGTGTGAGAACGCGGGTGTTGATAACACCACCGAGGATGTCGGTGAGTTGTTGTAAAAGCCAGCGACCGGTGTCTTGGTTGGGGACGATGAGCCAATCTTCAGTGAGGGGCGACTCAAAGCGCTCAGCAGACAATACGCCTGCAGTCGACTCCACAAGCGCGTTGAGATCATTGGCGAGCACACATTGCATTCCTTGATTTCCCCATGAACCTCGGCTTTACGCAAGCCCCATTGACAGGTCAGACTATGTCACTTGTTTGGAGAAGTGCTTGTGAATAACCCCCTTGTTGTTGATGACACGCGGATCGCGCAGATGAAGCCGCTGATTACGCCTGCTATTTTGCTTGAAGAGTTGCCAATGACAGAGGCGATGATGGCTTCTGTCGCCCAAGATCGTCGAGAAGTCTCTGACATCATGCACGGGCGCGATGATCGTCTGCTGGTCGTGGTCGGGCCATGTTCGATTCATGATACCGATGCCGCCAAAGAGTACGCGGCGAAGCTGAGACCGCTGATCGGCAAATACGCCGAGCGACTGAAAATCGTCATGCGGGTCTATTTTGAAAAGCCACGCACGATTGTTGGCTGGAAAGGACTCATTAACGATCCAAATTTGGACGAATCTTTTGAGGTGAATAAGGGCTTACATCAGGCCCGGAGCCTACTTTGCCATCTTGTGGCTCAGGGCGTCCCGGTCGGCTGCGAATTCTTAGACACCATCAGCCCACAATTTATTGCTGACCTTGTCACCTGGGGGGCGATTGGTGCCCGCACGACCGAGAGTCAGGTGCATCGAGAGCTGGCCTCGGGTCTTTCAATGCCGGTGGGATTTAAAAACGGCACCGATGGTACGGTCTCGATCGCGACAGATGCGGTCCAGGCGGCGAGCCATCCGCATCATTTCCTATCCGTGACAAAACAGGGTGTGGCTGCGATCTTTGGGACAACAGGCAATGCAGACTGTCATGTGATCCTGCGTGGCGGGACGTCGGGCCCGAATTATGACAGAGACGCGGTGGCCCCGATCTTAGAAACACTGAAAGATAAGGGTTTGCCTCCTCTCCTCATGGTGGATTGTAGCCACGGCAATTCCCAGAAAAATCAGGCCAATCAACCCAAAGTTGTAAAGTCCATCATGGCGCAGCGGCAGCACCCAGATCACGGAATCTTTGGCATCATGCTGGAGAGCTTTTTGGTGGCTGGGAATCAGCCGCTCAAAGGGTCGCGCGCTGAGCTGGTATACGGGCAGTCAATCACGGATCAATGCATGGATTGGGAGACCACCGAAAATCTCTTAGAAATGCTTGGATCCGGTTCGTCATAAACCTGTAACAAAACACTGCAACACTCCGCGGGTGTCGGGTTCGGCCCGTCATATATTTTTAGGACCTAAGGAGAAATCCAAGTGATCACTCGTAACATTGCTGTCGCCGCTGCTGCGATGACTGTTGCCGCTACTGCTTCAGTTGCAGTTGCTCGCGACACCGTATCTATCGTTGGTTCTTCAACCGTTTATCCTTTCGCAACTGTTGTTGCTGAAGAATTCGGTAAGAAGACTCAGTTCAACACTCCAAAAATCGAATCAACTGGTACAGGTGGCGGCATGAAGCTGTTCTGTGCTGGTCTTGGTACTGACCACGCTGACATCACAAACGCGTCGCGTTTGATGAAGAGCTCTGAGCGTGAAATGTGCGAATCAAACGGCGTGACTGACATCATGTACGTGAAAGTCGGATATGACGGAATCGCATTTGCAAACTCTGTTGAGTCTCCAAAGTTCAACTTAACCCTTGAGCAAATCTGGACAGCAATGTCAGCTCACGGTGGTCTGCCAGCGACTTGGAACGAAGTTGATTCAAGCCTTCCAAATCAGCCAATCTCAATCATTGTACCACCACCTACCTCTGGTACACGTGATGCGTTCGCTGAGCTCGTACTTGAAGAAGCGTGCCCACTGGAAGACGAAGACAAGTGTGCTGAGCTTCGTGAAGACGGCGCGGTTGTTGAAGGCGGCGAGAACGACCCACTGTTGGTCAACAAGCTCGTTGAGAACACAGATCAGTTCGGTATCTTCGGTTACTCGTTCCTCGCGAACAACGCTGACCGTATCCAAGGCGCTGGCATCTCTGCAGCTTCTGGACAGAACTACAACATGAACTACGCAGATCCAACAATCGATACGATCGCTTCTGGCGACTATCCGATTGCACGTCCTCTTCAGTTCTACGTGAAAGCGGCTCACCTTGACGTGATCCCTGGCATGAAAGAGTTCATGGACGAGTGGGTTGCCGAAGGAACTTGGGGCCCAGAAGGCTACCTCGTTGATGCAAACCTGGTTCCAATGCCAGATGCAGAGCGCGAAGAGTTCCGCAATGTTGTTCAGAACCGTGTGGTTATGAAGTAATTATTCTTTCATAAAGAATGGTTATAGTAAGCAGGGGTCGCGGTCGCGTCCCCTGTTTTTTGTTAAAGGATGAACTATGTCACTCACCAGCATCTTATTGATTCTTCTCGGGATCGCGCTGCTCGGTAGCTTTTATGCCAAGTCGCATGTGTTGAAAATGGCGGGGTCGCAAGTCACTGCGATGCATTCACTGCCAAATCATCACTTCGCGTATACATTCTTGGTGACTCTGCTGCCTTCGGCCATTGTTGCGATCATTTGGTCATTGTCTGAACAGACTGTCATCATGAATCTGGTGGTGGGAACCTTCCCTGAAAATATTCAGGCCCTTCCTGCTGATCTGATGTCGTTGACCATGACGAAGTTCCAAAACTTTCTAAATGGTGTGGTGTTTGGTGAACCCGATCCTTGGATGGTTGCTTCAGGTGAAGCGTACGTTTCGATGGTGTCGAATTCGCGCTGGGGTGCGACTCTCGTCTCGCTTATCTTAGCGGGTCTCGGTGTGTACTGGGCTGTCAGCCGGATTGAGCCGCAGTTCCGCGCACGCAATCGCGTCGAAACCATTATCAAGGGCTTTTTAATTGTCTGTTCGATTGTTGCGATTTTGACAACGATCGGAATTGTCGTCTCGGTTTTATTTGAATCGATTCGTTTCTTTAGAGAAATCTCTATATTTGAATTCTTATTCGGTACGCATTGGTCACCAATGATTGCCATGCGTGAAGACCAGGCTGGATCATCCGGCAGTTTTGGTGCGATTCCGCTCTTTACCGGAACGTTGCTCATCTCCGCGATTGCGATGTCGGTTGCGATTCCCGTCGGTTTGATGTCTGCCATTTATTTGTCTGAGTATGCGAATCAAAAGGCACGCTCTGTTTTAAAGCCCCTGCTTGAAATCCTGGCGGGTATTCCAACAGTTGTGTACGGATTCTTCGCGGCACTGACTGTGGCACCGTTCCTTGCTCAAAACGGAGCATCGCTTGGGCTCGACGTCTCCACCGAGTCCGCTTTGGCGGCCGGGATTGTGATGGGCATCATGATTATCCCCTTTATCTCATCTCTGTCGGATGACGTGATTAATTCTGTGCCTCAGTCACTTCGAGATGCTGCCTACGGCTTGGGCGCGACGCGCAGCGAAACGATTCGTCAGGTGATCTTGCCAGCTGCTCTTCCAGGTATTGTGGGTGCGGTGCTCCTCGCGGTCAGCCGTGCGATTGGCGAGACAATGATCGTTGTGATGGCAGCCGGTGTTGCAGCACGCCTCACGGCCAATCCGCTTGAGTCAGTGACAACGGTTACCGTACAAATCGTCAAGCTGTT
Organism: uncultured Gammaproteobacteria bacterium; assembly: GCA_913057215.1. Lineage (GTDB taxonomy): Bacteria > Pseudomonadota > Gammaproteobacteria > Pseudomonadales > Litorivicinaceae > HIMB30. The sequence goes on along the minus strand of CAJXNQ010000032.1, from coordinate 3,875 downwards.
GATCGGTGACCAGGAATTTGATTCACCGAAAACAATGGCCGCATTTGCACTCGGACTCACGCTGCTTGTGATTACCCTGTGCCTCAATATTTACGCGCTTCACGTGGTACGGAAGTACCGCGAGCAGTACGACTAGGAGAGTCTCGTATGAATACACATGCAAGCGCAGCGAGCGCAACAGAAGTCGTACAGCAGGGACTGGATAAGCGGTACAGCGCGGAGTCTCGGTTCAAGATTTACGGCATTCTTGGAATCTCCATCGCGATGGTGTTCCTGTTTATTCTGATGTTTTCGATTTTATCGACCGGTATTCCGGCATTTTCGAAGTCAAAAATTCTGCTTCCCTTCTACATGGATCCAGAGGTCATCAATGTTGAAGATCTCGCAGATCCGGCAGCAGCGCGGAAAATTAACCTTCGGAAGATCGTAAACGATTCAAAAGCAGCATTTTTCGGTGCGACCGAGCGTGCGGATAAGCGCCAACTCGAAGAGGTGGTGAGTACCCTCGCACAGTTGGAAGTACTTGAGCACATTCGGGCAAACCCAGAAGACGTCGGCCAGACTGTTGAGTTGTGGGTGACTGCCGATGACGAGGCCGGTCGATGGTACAAGGGAGAAGTTGATGAGACTTTGCCAGAGAATCGTCGCCCTCTGAATGACCAACAAATCGAGTGGTTAAAGCGCCTCACTGCCGAGGAGCGTGTCAAGACAACATTCAACGACACATTCTTCCAAGGTGGTGATTCACGTAATCCTGAGCAGGCCGGTATTTTGGCCGCACTGAAGGGCTCTTTCTTGACCCTGATTGTCACGCTTGGGCTGTCGTTCCCAGTTGGTGTCGCGGCCGCTGTCTATCTTGAAGAATTCGCCCCAAAGAACCGTTTTACGGATCTTGTTGAGGTCAACATCAATAATTTGGCAGCGGTGCCTTCGATCATCTTTGGTTTGCTCGGATTGGCAGTGTTTTTGAATATTTTCGGCATGCCGCGCTCGGCGCCGGTCGTGGGTGGCTTGGTGCTGACCTTGATGACCTTGCCAACCATCATCATTTCATCACGTGCTGCGCTTCGCGCTGTGCCACCATCGATCAAAGATGCTGCACTTGGATTGGGCGCATCACCCATGCAGACAGTCTTCCATCATGTGGTGCCACTGGCGTTACCCGGCATGTTGACAGGCACAATCATCGGTCTTGCACAGGCACTCGGTGAGACTGCGCCGTTGTTGATGATTGGTATGGTGGCATTCATTGTGGATGTTCCACAGGGATTCACAGATGCATCATCGGTACTTCCAGTGCAGATCTACCTCTGGTCTGATTCCGCTGAACGTGCCTTCGTTGAAAAAACCTCAGGTGGGATTATCGTCCTGCTCATGTTCCTAATTGCAATGAACGCGATGGCTGTTTTGTTGCGGAAAAAGTTCGAGCGTCGCTGGTAAGATAAAGGATTAGACAATGACTGAAGCAACAATGACGAATGAAGTAGTTGAAAAGACCGGCGTTGATCGGAAGGTGCCTGATCAGACAGTCGGTAATGTGTATGTCGATGAGCCGCGCATGACCTCGCGTGCGGTTGACGTGTATTACGGCGACAAGCAAGCCATCGATGGCGTGACACTCGATATCGGCGCCCAAGAGGTGATCTCATTTATTGGGCCATCTGGCTGTGGTAAATCGACGTTTTTGCGCTGCCTAAACCGCATGAATGACACCATTGATATTTGCCGCGTGACCGGTGAGATTGCACTCGACGGCCAAAATATTTATGACCCATCCATTGACGTGGTTCCATTGCGTGCGCGTGTTGGGATGGTGTTCCAGAAGCCAAACCCATTTCCGAAGTCAATTTACGACAACATTGCATACGGACCACGGATCCACGGTCTTGCGACCGATAAGGTGGATCTTGATAACATCGTCGAGGAGTCCTTAACAAAAGCCGGTCTATGGGAAGAGGTCAAAGATCGCCTTGAGCAACCTGGCACAGGTCTTTCCGGTGGACAGCAACAACGGCTTTGCATTGCGCGTGCGATGGCTGTCAGTCCAGAAGTGATTTTGATGGATGAGCCATGTTCTGCGCTGGATCCCATTGCGACTGCGAAGGTTGAAGAACTGATTCATGAATTGCGTGAACAGTACACAATCGTGATCGTGACGCATTCAATGCAACAGGCAGCGCGTGTTTCGAATCGAACTGCGTATTTCCACTTGGGCAAGCTTGTCGAGGTGGGCGAGACGAAGCAGATCTTCACCAACCCAACCCATGAACTGACCCAAGATTACATCACCGGTCGATTCGGCTAATCATGGCCGAACTGAGAGGAGATTTCGCGCGTCATACCTCGAGTGAGTTTAATGATGAACTCGAGGCTTTATGTGCAGATCTCCTAAAAATGGGTGGATTGGCAGAGCGTCAACTCCGCCTTGCCATTGAATGTCAGTCCGAATTTGATTCGAGCCTCGTGGATCAAATCAAAGAAGCGGAGAACAGCGTCAATGCTTGGGAAATCAAGATTGATGAAACCGTGGCAAGTGTCATTGCCCGGCGCCAACCCACGGCCTCAGATCTGCGACTGATTTTGGTCATTTCCAAAGTTGTGCGTGACCTTGAGCGCGCCGGCGATGAAGCCAGTAAAGTGGCAGAGATGGCGCAAAAATCAGCAGAATCTGAGAAGCCGTCTGCTGTTGGTCATTCCGAAGTGCGCACAATCGGTGATCAGGTCTTAAAAATGCTCGGTGATTCCTTGACCGCATTTGCGCGTATGGATGCTGATATGGCGCTCGATGTGGCGCGAAATGATAAAGAGGTGGACCAGATTTACCAGTCTGCCTTGCGCGCTCTATCAACGGTGATGATTGAAGATCCGCATCAAATTGGCAACGTGCTCAATGTCATGTGGGTTTTGCGTGCCCTTGAACGGGTCGGTGACCATGCGACCAATATCGCGGAGCATGTCATCTACCTGGTGAAAGGAACAGACATTCGCCACCTCTCTGTCGCGAACGTCGAAGAGGCCGTCATGAACGCGCCGGACGTCGATGAACGCTAAGCGCGCGTGCGTTCTTGAACCTCAAGATTGATACGGGTTGCCGGTAAGACACATCTGAATTCCGCACCCTCACCCATGACTGACTGAATCTCGAGTTCGCCCTCATGGCGATAGAGGATGTGTTTAACGATCGCAAGTCCAAGGCCCGTCCCGCCAGTGGTCGGGGAATGGCTGTTGTCGACTCGGTAGAACCGCTCAGTCAGTCTCGGCAGATGCTCAGCTGGGATTCCCGGTCCGTTGTCCTTGACGACGAGAACAGCCTGATCACCACGGGTTTTGACGCTTAATTCAATGACCGATCCGTCTGGGGAATAGCGAATCGCGTTGGCGACTAAATTCGTCAATGCTGAACTGAGTTCGCTCCAATCCCCAAGAATCGAAAGCGGTGTCACAGGGCCTCTCTGAATCACAGTTTCCGGCCGATCGAGAACCGTTTTGACTTCTTCTCCATGTCGCTCGGCGTCGATCAGTAGGTCATTCACATCAATCTGAATTGGTTTTGGATCCGGCGGGGTTGTTTCCAGCTGTGACAAGGTCAGCAGATCCTGAAGCAGGCTGTGCATTCGTTGGGCCTGTTTAGCAGCCTGTTCAATGGCACGCTGACCACTGCCTGTGACAAGACGATTGTCTAAAATCGTCTCCATGTAGCCTTTGATGACGGTCAGCGGTGTTTTCAGCTCGTGCGAGACATTGGCGATAAAATCTGAGCGCATCCGTTCAAGCCGCTTAAACCGCGTGACATCTCGAACGACCAATAAAAATCCGGTGTCGTGGATGGCGCACACCGTGTATTCAAGTTGTTTGTTTGCCTGAATCGGTGAAGG
>CAJXNQ010000031.1 GCA_913057215.1 uncultured Gammaproteobacteria bacterium | reverse complement strand
GGGTTTCAGCGCATTTGGTCAATATGACTGAGCAGGTCATTGAACCGCTCACCCTGGATCATGACATGTTGACGCGACACCTCATCGGCTGTGTCCGCATCGCCTGCTTCGATAGCCTCAATGATGGCGTGGTGTTCCTCGAGTGATTGCGGCATGCGACCTCGAACCCTTAACTGCAGTCTTCGAAACGATTGGAGTCGTCGTCTCAACTGGCGAGTTTCTTGTGCTAAGAAACTGTTCCCACAGGCCTCATAAATGCATTCATGGAAGTCGACATTGAAATCGTAGTACAGATCGCTGTCACCAGAGGCAATGGCTGTCTCGCAGCCTTGATTGGTCCGTTTCAGGCGATCGATTTGTTGACTGCTGATACGCCTTGCCGCAAGCCGCGCACACAGTCCTTCAAGTTCACTCATCACTTCGAACATTTCGATCATGTCGCGGAAAGAGGGCGCTTTGACAAAACACCCACGTTTTGGGATTTGAGTGGCCAGTCCCGATCCCACTAATTGCAAAAGCGCTTCACGTACCGGCGTCCTTGAGACTTGGAAGCGCTCAGCAAGGCTCGCCTCGTCTAACTTTTCACCATCTTTCAGCTGACCTGTCGCTATTTCTTCTTCGATACCTTGAAAGACTTTGGTTGCGGCTCGATGACTCATCTGTGATTACTCGTTGCATCTTATTTTTGTATACGATAATTTGAACACAGCATACCAAGATATGCGAGCCGTTATAATTCATAACAATCGGCAGGAGCCTTACAATGAAATTAAAAGCCCTCGTTGCAGCTGCATTGAGCACTGCATTCATCGGTTCAGTTGCCAACGCAGCAGAACTCCGTTTATCACACCAGTGGTCGAATAAAGATGTGCGACATCAAGTTGCGCAGATGGTTGCGGACCATGTGAAAGATGCCAATGTCGATCTCGACATCAAAATCTTCACATCCCAATCGTTATTTAAAGCGCGTGAGCAGTACATGCCTTTGTCGCGCGGACAGCTCGATATGACTGTGTTGCCACTCTCATATGCCGGTGGCCAACAACCTGCATACAACCTCACACTGATGCCAGGTCTGGTTAAAAACCACGATCACGCAGCGCGCCTCAATGAATCTCCGTTTATGGAAGCCATCGAAGAAAAAATGGCTGAAGACGATGTCATGGTTCTTGTCCATGGTTATCTAGCCGGTGGATTTGTGGGCAAGGACAAGTGTATTTCCAAGCCAGATGATGTTGCAGGCCTGCAGATGCGTGCAGCCGGTAAGTCGTTCAATCAACTGTTATCCGGTGCCGGTGCATCGATCGCATCAATGGCCTCATCAGAGATCTACAACGCCATGCAAACAGGCGTCCTTGATGCGGCAAATACATCGTCTGCATCGTTCGTTTCTTACCGGATTTATGAGCAGGTTGCCTGCTATACACCGGCTGCCGATCAAGCCCTGTGGTTCATGTATCAGCCGCTGCTTATGAACAAGTCAACATTTGAGGGTCTGACGGACGCGCAACAGGCCGCACTGCTCGAAGGTGCAGCAAAGGCAGAGGCGTTCTACCTCGAAGAGGCGAAGAAGCAAGATGCCAACTCAGTACGCGTGTTCCAGGACGCTGGAGTACAGATCAAAAACATGACTGTTGACGAATTCCAAGCGTGGCAGAACCTCGCCAAAGAAACGTCATACAAAGCCTTTGTTGAAGACTACCCAGAAGGGCAGCGCTTCCTCGATTTGGCACTGGCCGTCGAGTAAAACAACATGTGCCCGGCCGTTCGGCCGGGCCTTTAGGATGATAAAAACATGCAGGCATTTATCAGAACTGTGAATCAACTTTCACAGGCACTCGGTATCGTCTCAGCCGCCATGATTGTTGTGGCCGTTGCGATTACGTGTCAGATGATTTTCATACGCTATTTTTTAAATGGATCAACCTACTGGCATACCGAAGCGGTGGTCTATTTGATGGTGGGGGCCACCCTGCTTGGCCTGCCCTATGTGCAAAAACTGAAAGGTCATGTGAACGTCGAATTGGTTCCCATGCTGTTGCCACCCTTGGGCCGCAAAATATTATTGATTTCGAGTTTCGGAGCCGCCATCGCGGTGCTGGCTGTGATGTTTTACTACTCCTATGAGTTGGTTCACTTGTCGTACTCGCGCGGGTGGACATCGGATACCGTGTGGGGGCCTCCCCTTTGGATTCCCTATCTAGCCATGCCGCTTGGGTTCGGTCTATTTGCGCTGCAGCTGTTGGCAGATCTCTTGGAGCTCTTGATTACGCCCGCTGAAGAAATCGTCATTGAAGTCGGGGGGCACTAATGGATCCGTTAGTTTTAGGCCTCGTGGTTGCTGCAGCAACCATCTTTGTTTTGTTTTCAGGGATCTCAGTTGCCAATGGCTTACTGGTGGTGTCTGGATTTTTTCTGATCGTATTTGACGGCTTTCGTTCACTGGAACTGATGCCAGAAATTTTATTCGGGAAGTTGAATAACTTCGCTTTGTTGTCGATCCCGATGTTCATTTTGATGGGAGCGGCCATTGCCTCGACCCGTGCAGGGGCCGATCTGTATGAGGCGCTTGATCGCTGGTTGACACGGGTCCCAGGCGGATTAGTGGTCTCAAATTTAGGCGCCTGTGCGCTCTTTGCTGCCATGTCAGGCTCATCGCCCGCCACCTGTGCCGCGATCGGCAAGATGGGCATTCCAGAAATGCGTAAACGGAATTTCCCAGACGGTGTTGCCACGGGATCAATCGCAGCCGGGGGAACGCTTGGGATCCTGATCCCACCCTCGATCACCATGATCGTCTACGGTATTGCGACCGAGACATCCATTGGCCGCTTGTTTTTAGCCGGTGTGATCCCGGGTCTTTTGTTGGTTGGGTTATTCATGGCCTGGTCGATCTACGCGACCTGGCGTGCCGGTGGCATCGATGCGCTGTCCGGGCGAACCTTCACATGGGCGCAGAAGTTTGAGGTATTGCCTCGAGTCATCCCATTTTTGTTAGTGATCTTAGGTGTCTTGTATGCACTGTATGGTGGGGTTGCGACACCGTCTGAGACGGCTGCAGTCGGCGCATTGATGTGTCTCGGGCTTGCGATCGTGATTTATAAAATGACAGATGTGACCCGTGTGTGGGTGATGCTCCGTGATGCGACCAAAGAATCCGTCATGATTCTGTTCATCATCGGAGCAGCCGGTGTCTTCTCGTACATGCTCTCAAGCCTATTCATCACACAGTCCATCGCAGAGTGGATTGGTACACTGGATGTGAATAGGTGGGTTCTGATGTTGTACGTCAACATCTTCCTGTTAGTTGCCGGTTTCTTCTTACCGCCTGTGGCCGTGATTCTGATGGCAGCACCCATTTTGATGCCGATCATTTTAGGTGCTGGGTTTGATCCGTATTGGTTTGCTGTCGTTCTCACAATCAATATGGAGATTGGTCTGATTTCCCCGCCAGTTGGTTTGAATCTCTATGTGATCAACGGCATCGCGCCTGAAATTCCACTGAAAACCATCCTGAAGGGATCGCTCCCCTATGTGGGTTGCATGGTCGTGGCAATCATCATTTTATGTGTGTTCCCGGGTCTCGCGACCTGGTTGCCGGACATGTTAATGGGGACCGCCGTATCATGAGTCGGGTGTATCGGATTGGACAGATCGTGCCGAGCTCCAACGTCACGATGGAGACCGAAATCCCGCAAATTTTTCGGATGCGGGAGACTCTCTATCCAGAGCGATTCACCTTTCATTCAAGCCGCATGCGGATGAAGAAAGTCACACAAGATGAGCTCGCGGCAATGGATGCTGACAGTGATCGATGTGCTTTGGAGCTCTCTGATGCAGCCGTTGATGTGATGGGGTATGCATGCCTTGTTGCGATCATGGCCATGGGCCTTGGCTATCACCGAGCGAGTCAGACGCGACTCGAAGGCGTGACAGAGGACAATGGGCGCCCATGTCCAGTGGTCAGTTCCGCCGGTGCCCTGATACAGGGTCTTGAATTCTTGGGTGCGAAAAAAATTGCACTGATTACACCGTATCAGAAGCCGTTGACGGACTTGGTGGTCAATTACATCGAAGCCGAGGGGTTTGAGGTGATGGATGCAATGAGTCTTGAGATCCCAGATAACCTGGAGGTGGCTGCACAGGATCCAATGCAACCGGCCTCACTGATTGATCAATTGGATTTGACCGGGGTGGATACTATCGTGGCCTCGGCCTGTGTACAGATGCCATCGCTCCCGGCTGTGCAGGCGATCCAAGATCAAACAGGGATCCAAACACTCTCGGCATCTGTGGCGACCACGCATCAGATGATGAAAACACTCGGGCTTGAGACGAACATCCCGGGCGTCGGTGCGCTGTTCTCAATCTAGGAGCACGAGATGGCTGTCGGTATCAAACAATGGATTCAGCAGGTGACCGATCGTGCGCTTGAAATGCTCGACATGCGACCGAGCGAGTCGCCACTTGAAGATCTGCTCAGCCAATGTCACGCAGTGCTGTCGCGACGTGGTGAGGCCACGGGGCTCGCACTTGCAAGCTCTGTGGTCAGTTCATGGCGTGCATTGCCAGAGGCGGTCCATGTCGATTTTTTTGAGCGGTTGTTGGCTGAATTCGGGCCCGACGAAGTCGCCCTTCAAGAAGCGATCCAAGCCTATCAGTCCGCGCAGGATGAGACCCAGGCGCTTCGATTGCATCAAGCGGCCGAGGCCAAGCGACAAGAATTGTTTCGCCGGATCAATGCAGCCCCCGGTGGACTGAAAACACTGATTCACATGCGTGAAGTGTTACGACGTCACACCAAGACTCACCCGCATCTGAAAACCATTGATCAAGATTTTGTGCATTTATTCACATCCTGGTTCAACAAAGGGTTTTTAAAGCTCGAGTTGATCAACTGGGAGACACCGGCTGCCGTGCTTGAGAAGTTGATCCAATACGAATCCGTGCATGAGATTCAAGGGTGGGATGATTTGCGCCGCCGGCTTGCTGAAGACCGACTCTGTTTTGGCTACTTTCATCCCGTGATGCCTGATGAGCCGCTGATTTTTGTCGAAGTGGCGCTCATGAAAGGCATGGCAGATGCGATTGGGCCACTCTTGGAAACACCGCCGGCGCCGCCGCATGATGCGGATACCGCGGTCTTTTACTCCATCAATAATTGCCAGCCTGGGCTTGCTGGGGTCAGTTTCGGAAATCTGTTGATTAAGCAGGTGGTGTCGGTCTTGCAACAGGACCACCCCAATCTCAAACGCTTTGTGACCTTGTCGCCCATTCCTGGACTCCGTGCATGGATAGAGGCAGAGCATCCCGACTGGCTGGATGATTTTGAGGCGAATCAAGAGGCGGAGACTCTACTTGCCTTGGTTGCCGCCTACCTCACGGACTGGAACGGAAAACGTTTGCGGGATCCGGTGGCTCGATTCCACTTGGGCAACGGTGCCACGCTCGAGCGCATCAATGCAGGCGCCGATCACAGTACACGTGGACAGCATCAGAGTTTTGGCTTCATGGTTAATTACCTCTATGAATTGGACCACATCGTCTCCAATCACGAGCAGTTGATGGAGCAGGGGCGGATAGCCACCTCCAAAGACGTGCAACAGCTTCTGAAAAAAACAGTCAAATCAAAAATAAAGGAACTGCCACATGTCACATAATCTGTATCAGCGGATACAGGATGCGCTGTTTGCCGCACCTGAACGTGAAATATTGACACTTCTGGATGGTCGAGCGATTCAGGCGGCTGAGCTTGATCAACGGGTCGCGCATGCAGCATTTGTATTGCAAGCGGCCGGTGTCGAGCCTGGCGATCGCGTCAGTGTGCAAATCGAAAAGAGCTGGATGAATGTGGTCCTGTACTTGGCTGTGTTGCGGGTTGGTGGGGTATATCTGCCCTTAAATACTGCCTATACAGACGCCGAAATTGAGTATTTTCTGACGGACGCTGAACCCAAGGTGCATGTGTGCGCTGAATCACGCCGACTACACGCGGAATCTTTGCAGTCTGAAGTTGATGGATTGCAGGTATTTGTTTTGGGCGATGAAACCGGCAGTTTTTATCAGGCGTTCTTAGACGCACAGCAGACACATCAGAGCGCAGATGCTGTGGTCGCGCGCGATGCAGATGATCTGGCCTCAATCCTGTATACCTCAGGGACAACAGGGAAGCCGAAGGGCGCGATGATTACGCACGGAAACCTGAGTTCAAATGCCAGTATGTTGACCGAGGCATGGGGATACAGTGCATCGGATACCTTATTGCATGCACTGCCTTTGTTTCACGTCCATGGACTTTTTGTTGCACTCAACTTAGCGCTCATCAACGGAGGACCGGTCAGTTTGTTGCCAAAGTTCGATCCTGATCTGGTCCTTGATGCGTTGCCTCAAGCCACTGTGATGATGGGCGTTCCGACCTACTACACACGCCTGTTACAAGATCCGCGGTTTGATCGGTCGGTCAGTGGTCACATGCGGCTCTTTATTTCAGGTTCTGCACCGTTATTAGTCGAAACCTCAGATGCATTTTTTGAACGCACGGGACAGCGAATTTTGGAACGGTATGGCATGACCGAGACGGGGATGAGTTGCTCAAACCCACTCGACGGCGAGCGCCGAGCCGGTGCAGTGGGACCCCCATTACCGGGTGTGTCTGTGCGTGTCGTGGGTGAAAATGATGACGTGTTACCCGCTGGAGAAATTGGCTCTTTGGAGGTGAAGGGCGCACACGTGTTTAAAGGGTATTGGAAGTTACCTGAAAAAACTGCAGCCGAATTCAAGGGCGATTGGTTTATTACAGGTGACATGGCCACGCTCTCGAAAGACGGCTATGTCTCAATCGTTGGGCGCGGTAAAGATCTCATCATCTCAGGTGGACTCAATATCTATCCAAAAGAGATTGAAGATGTCCTCAACGACCAGCCGGGCGTGATTGAGAGTGCCGTCGTGGGCGTGCCACACCCTGATTTTGGTGAGGGCATTGTTGCGATCTTAGTCGGCGAGACCGCGCTTGACATGGCAGCGCTCGAAGCCGTTTGTCGCGAGAAATTGGCTGGATTTAAAGTGCCGAGGCGTTGGGAGCAGTTGGACGCACTTCCGCGTAACACCATGGGGAAAGTTCAAAAGAATCTACTCAGATTGGAGTACGAGGATACCTTTGCCACTGCCTGAGTTTGAAGCGGGCGCACCGCAGGGTGCGCCCGAAATAATCCGCTTAGGGGCGCAGGTAGGCAAATCCCTCTTGTTGTAATTTGCCGATCTCGGCGACGCCTGATGGGACGATGTCGTCTTCACTTGCGAAATAGAGTTCACCCAAGTCAATCTTCCGGCCAACCAGTGTGTTGTTACACACCTTGAATGCGACGCCTTGACTTCTGAGAGAGTCGATACGGGATGCCGCATCATCACTCTCATTGGCGACTGACCGGAGCAGTTCGATGCCGTTACCGTGCATGACAAACTGAATCTCATAGTTGCCAGCACCGAGTGCATTGATGTGATTTTGTGCATTGCGCATGGCGCCAATCGCACGCTTGGTATCGTTGTAATTGACGTGGTAAACCACCTGCTGTTTTGCATAGCTTTCCGCCCATGCGCCGACGCCTGTGGCCAAACTCATCAGTAATGCTGTCAGAAGCGAAAGAGATTTCATGCCCATGATCCTTATTGTGTTATTGGGCATTTGAGTGTTGATGAGAATTGAGATTCGGTCAACGCCGAATCCGTCACAAGCTTAGTCAGCTTGGTTCTAAAACGAATTCAGCGGCTCTCTCGAGAAGTTATTCGTCGAGGAATGACCGGAGGTGATCGGAGCGGCTCGGATGCCTCAGCTTCCGCAATGCCTTGGCCTCGATTTGACGAATCCGTTCCCGAGTGACGTCGAATTGCTTTCCGACTTCCTCCAATGTGTGGTCGGTATTCATGTCGATGCCAAAGCGCATGCGAAGAACCTTGGACTCGCGCGCAGTGAGGCTCGCAAGCACCTGACGCGTGGACTCGGTGAGCCCCTCATCTGTTGCCGAGTCAACCGGTGAGGAAATTGTCGTATCCTCAATGAAATCGCCCAAGGAGCTGTCTTCATCGTCACCGATGGGAGTCTCCATTGAGATCGGTTCTTTGGCGATTTTGAGGACCTTGCGGACTTTATCCTCGGGCATTTCCATCCGTTCACCCAGTTCTTCAGGTGTCGGTTCGCGCCCCATTTCTTGCAGCATTTGACGGCTGATCCGGTTGAGCTTATTGATGGTTTCAATCATGTGTACCGGAATCCGGATGGTCCGCGCTTGGTCTGCGATCGAACGGGTGATCGCCTGGCGAATCCACCAAGTGGCGTACGTCGAAAACTTGTATCCGCGACGGTACTCAAACTTGTCCACCGCCTTCATCAAGCCGATGTTGCCTTCCTGGATCAGGTCCAAAAACTGCAGGCCACGATTGGTGTATTTTTTCGCAATTGAAATCACCAGGCGCAGGTTTGCCTCGACCATGTCTTTTTTAGCACGACGGGCTTTGGCTTCGCCCATAGACAGACGACGATTGACTTCTCGGAGTTCCGGGATTGAGATTTCAATGCCCTCAGCAATTGACTGAAGGCGGGCCTGACAGCGCTGCACATCAGGAATGACAGCTGCCAGGGTCTCTGATTTCTTTTTCTTGGCCAGTGCAGGCAACCATTCGAAATTGGTCTCGTTGCCATGCCAATCTTTGATGAAGATTTTCCGATCGAGCTTTCCTTGCTTGGTGCACAGGCGAAGAATCTCACGCTCTTGATCGCGGATGGTGTCCAAGACCTGACGGAATTCAACACAGAGCTCGTCAAACAACCGAGGTGTCAGCTTCAATGAGGAGAAGACCTCACCAATTGACTCCATGGCTGCTTGAGCTTCTTTCGAGTCGCGGCCTTTCTTGGCAATGGCTTTGTGTGTCTTATCAATACACACACGGAGTGCTTCAAAACGCGCTTTGACCTCTTCAGGATCTGGGCCGGTATGACCTTCCTCGTCCTCATCGTCTGCTAGATCGCCACTGTCATCCGAGTCATCAAACTCAGAGTCATTGACCTCTTCAGTGGATGCCGCACCGGGTTCAGGTTCGAGATCGGCCGGATCGGGGTCTAAAAATCCGGCCAGCAGATCAGAAATCCGGCCTTCTTCGGCTTCGATGCGGTCGTAGGTCGCCAACACCGAATCCACCAGTCCAGGGAAGTAGGCCATGGCCTGCATGACTTCTCGGATGCCTTCTTCGATGCGCTTGGCAATGACAATCTCGCCCTCGCGCGTCAACAGCTCAACCGTCCCCATTTCGCGCATATACATCCGCACAGGGTCGGTGGTCCGCCCGACATCATTTTCGACTGAGGCCAGGGCCGCGGCCGCTTCTTCTGCTGCCGAGTCATCTGTCGCCGATGGCGTTTCACCCAACAGCAGTTGATCGTCGTCGGGGGCTGCTTCGCCGACAGTAATGCCCATGTCACCAATCATCCGAATGATGTCTTCGACTTGATCGGGATCTGCAATTTCTTCAGGCAGATGATCGTTCACCTCTGCGTAGGTGAGATAGCCTTGTTCCTTGCCTTTGGCGATCAACTCTTTGAGTCGCGACTGGCGTTGTTCAGTCTGCGTAAGTTCTTGATCTACTGGTTTTTCTGCCATGAAATGACCTAAGCGAAGTGGATTGAAAACGGCCGCGTATTATACACGGAATGAAGCCCGCGTCGCATTATTTTTTATGTGCGCTGTACACTTTATGCAAGTCCTCAACGGAGACTTTGCCATGTTTTGCATCGGCTGCCAGTTGTTGCATGGCCTCTGTGACCCACTGTTTTTTTAATTGATTGATGCCGTCTTCCAATTCTTGTGCGTGATTTGCCTCGGCTGACAAACTGTCTCGACGCATCAGACGAGACAGCAATCGACCGATCTCAGTGCCACTGAAATACCCCATCAAAGCCGGTGTGGTCGGATGATCAGTTGCTTTCAGCCAGGTGAAGATTTGAGCCAACACCTGGATGTTGGGAAGGCGTGATCCATCGGGAATATCGGGTATGTCGGTCAGCGCCGTCGGATTTTGCAGGATCAACCAAATGATGCGGCTGCACAGCGGATCCGGTCGGTTAGGATCGGGAAAGATCACCGGTTGTGCGGCCTCAGTGGTCACCTCGACTGGACGCTCCTCTGCCATGTCCGGGGGAGGGCTCCATGCGTCAGACGTTTCAGCGACCTCGCGCAATTGATCGAGGCTTGCAATCTCAGGGTCGGTGCTCGTTGAGGGCGGATTCTCTGATGAAGTATTGCTCGGCTCGGGGGTCGATGTGAGGGCTGAAGCAACCTCCAAAAGACGTGCATCCAAATCGGAGCGACGGGTCCCTGAGAGTTCGCTCAGTGCATCAAGCATGAGTGAGCGATAAATGCTGGGCGGTACGCGCGCAATTTTCGGAAGGGCGAGAGCGGTCAAGCGAGCCCGACCGTCGATCTTTGTTAGATCCACATCGTCGGAGAGCAGATGTACCAAGGCTTCTGATGCAGGTAGGGCGTCATTCAAGCGTGCTAAAAAAGCATCTTTCCCTTCTTCACGCACCAAAGAATCTGGGTCATGGCCATCTGGCAAGAATAGGAAACGGATGCTGAACTCGTCACTTAAAAATCCAAGCATGGTATCCAGTGCGCGTTTGGCCGCAGTCCGGCCGGCATGATCGCCATCAAAACAGACGATCACCTGCGCGGTTTGTCGACTGAGGCGATCCAAGTGAGAGCCAGTTAATGCAGTGCCAAGTGTGGCCACTGCATAGGTGATCCCGTATTGGGCCAGCGCCACTACGTCCATGTAGCCTTCAACAACCAGGACGCGTTCAAGTGCGCGATTGGCTTGGCGTGCTTCATAGAGGCCGTAGAGCGTGTCGCTTTTATGAAATAACAGGGTCTCTGGGCTATTTAAATACTTGGGTTTGCTGTCGTCTAAAACGCGTCCGCCAAAGGCGATGGTGCGTCCTCTGGGATCTCGGATGGGAAACATCACGCGGTCTCTGAACCGATCATACTCACGGCCGGTGGCATTGCTCGTGGTGAGCCCAGCTTCGCGAAGTAAGCTGTGCTGGGTCCGATCGGACCCGAGCGTTTCCCGCATGTGTTGCCACCCAGGCGGCGCAAATCCAAGGCCGTAGGTGTGGGCGATTTGACCGGTGAGACCTCTGTTTTTGAGATAATCCACCGCACGCGCGCGCTCAGGATGTGTCCGCAGTGCCTGGCGAAAAAACCGGTCCGCGGTTTCCAAGATGTCGTACAACTGACGACGTTTACCGGCCTCTGGGTCGTCGTCTGTGGCAGGGATTTCAAGTCCTGCCAGTGAGGCAAGGCTTTCCACAGCACTCATGAAGTCAAGCCGGTCATATTCCATGACAAAGCTAATGAGCCCCCCAGATGCGCCGCACCCAAAGCAGTGATAGACCTGCTTGTCAGGATTAACTGAAAACGAAGGGGATGAGTCGTCATGGAAGGGACAGCGGCCTGCATATTCACGTCCCGCTTTCTTCAGCGGTATACGGCTCGATACCACGTCCACTAAATTCAGGCGGTCGTTCAGTGTTTCGAAAAATGACTCCGGGATGCGTCCAGCCACGTCAGATCCATGTCAGCAGGTGAGCACAGAGTGTATCGGGATTTTTCAGAAACGAAATCAGGAGAGGTGTTGTTTTACCCGCTGACTGACGGTTTGCATCTCAGCGCGACCCTGCACCTTGGGTTTGAGCACACCCATGACCTGTCCCATCTGCTGCGGACCAGTGGCACCGGTCTCAGCAATGGCCGACTCAATCAGTGTATTAAGTTCAGCCTCAGATAACGGCTCGGGTAAAAAGTCTTTGAGAATGTCGACTTCCGCCAACTCAACGTCGGCCAAGTCTTGTCGGTCACCTTGGATGAACTGCTCAGCTGCATCGCGGCGTTGTTTGGCCATTTTGTCGATGATTGCAAGGCATCGTGCATCATCCACGTCGATACGTTCATCCACTTCAACACGCTTGATGTCGGCCAGTACCATGCGGATGACACCCAGTCGAAACTTATCTTTCGACCGCATGGCGTCTTTCATGGCATCCGTCAGCGTGTCTTTCAGTGACATGTGGCTATCCGAGGCGGCTTAGTACAAACGCTCGAATTTTTTAGTCTCGCGAGACACCTTCTTCAAGTGACGCTTCACAGCCGCGGCTGCAGCACGCTTTCTCAGCGTTGTGGGCTTCTCATAGCACTCACGACGACGGACTTCTGAAAGTACACCGGCCTTTTCGCACGCACGCTTAAAGCGACGCAATGCGACGTCAAAGGGCTCGTTGTCTTTAATCTTAACTGCTGGCATTGAAATGCACCTATCCTTCACAGTTCAGTGTTGAAACATTGGTATTCCCATTCAGGGCGCGAGAGAATACCAGTGTCTTTTAGAAAAGGGAACCAAATGCGGATCTTGGGAATCGAGACGTCCTGCGATGAGACAGGGCTCGCGGTGTACTGCACAGACAGCGGATTGCTCGCACACCGCGTGCACAGTCAAATTGATGTGCACGCCCACTATGGCGGCGTGGTTCCAGAGCTTGCCTCGAGAGACCATGTTCGCTACGTCCGACCGCTCGTTGACGAAACCTTGGAGGCTGCAAACCTCTCGGTGCGTGATTTGGATGGCATTGCCTACACAACCGGTCCGGGTCTTTTAGGCGCGCTGCTTGTGGGATCGAGTTTTGCCAAGTCACTGGCGTGGTCTCTTGGCATCCCGGCACTTGGCGTGCATCACATGGAAGGGCATTTGTTGGCGCCGCTGATGGAAACGCCTGATTTGCCACTGCCGTTCGTCGCCTTACTGGTCAGTGGTGGGCATACCCAACTGGTGCTGGTTGAGGGGATTGGTCGCTATCGCCTGTTGGGGACAACGCTTGATGACGCCGCGGGCGAGGCCTTTGATAAGACTGCAAAACTGTTGGAGCTTGGCTACCCGGGTGGGCCCAAAATTGCAGCCTTGGCAGCGGACGGAGATGCAACACGATTTCAGTTCGCGCGCCCAATGACCGATCGCCCGGGGTGTGATTTCAGTTTTTCAGGTCTCAAAACCCAGGTACTCACTGAGGCGCGTCGGTTGGTCGCAGAGGGAACACTGGACCAGGCGGCAAAAGCTGATTTGGCAGCCAGTTTTCAGGCCGCTGTGGTCGAGACTCTGGTGATCAAATGTCAACGTGCGGTTGAACAAACCGCCGCCAGTGCATTGGTCATGTCAGGTGGAGTCAGTGCCAATGTGTCATTGCGCCAGGCGCTGAAGGCGCTGGAATCCGACGGGTTGACGGTGGCCTATCCTGCACCTGAATTCTGTACCGATAATGGCGCCATGATTGCCTATGCAGGCGCACTCCGATTGGCCTCTGGGCAACAGGATACAGACGCATCCATTCACATCCGCCCGCGCTGGCCGCTGGCTGAACTTCCCGAGGTTGCCCTATGACGGACCGAATTTACGTCTCGCGCCTGCCGTTATTGTCGTTGGTGGGGGTCTACTTGCATGAAAAGGAAAATCCGCAACCCTTGTATTTGGATCTTGAGTTATCGATCTCACTGGCCGATGCGGCAGCCAGTGATAACCTCGATGACACCCTCGACTATGGCGCGCTCTGTCATGACATTCAGGCAGCTGCCTCTCGTGAGCATTGTCAGTTGATTGAAAAACGCCTGACTGAACTCTTGGAAATCGCGCTTTGGGATCCGCGCGTTGAATGGGTGCGCGGTCGGCTTTATAAGCCGGGCGCAGTCCCAGGTGCTGAGATTTCGGTCGAGAGAACGCTGACGCGTTCAGCATAAAGCGCATCCCCCAGCGCTTGGCCGGTCAGGCCCTGTGCAATCAACGCCTCGGTGGTGACTTGGCGTGCGCGGGTTCGCCAATGCATCCAAGTGGCCACTGGCATTGGCGATAACTTCGCCTGATCGGCTTCCAATAAGAGCGCGTCCAGTTGAGGATCAGGTGGGTTACCGCGGAGCCAACCGAGGCGTTGCAAGGTCTCAACGATCTGTTCGGCCGATGGATTCTGAAAACTCGCCAATCGATGGATGGCAAACAGTGCTTGG
Source organism: uncultured Gammaproteobacteria bacterium (assembly GCA_913057215.1). GTDB lineage: Bacteria > Pseudomonadota > Gammaproteobacteria > Pseudomonadales > Litorivicinaceae > HIMB30. The sequence continues at coordinate 4,260 of CAJXNQ010000031.1, read as the reverse complement.
CTTTGCAGCGTACTGAGCCGAACGCGTTTACACCATGTGGTCAACGCTGTCTCAGAGAGTGCGTTCATCAAGACCCACTCAGCCAGTCGCACGGTGGGATGTCGTGTGGAAAATCGAGCAGGCACGACGGGCAGTTCCGGGAATAATGCGGCTTGAGCACCCACTGCCTGCATTGTCGAGAGGCCACGCTCGGGTGTCTCGGTCTCAAGGATCCGCTCAAGCTCACGCGTCACCCGCTCGATGGAGAGCTCAGCCAATCGATCTGTCATCTGTTGCATGGTGTCGTGAGTGCTCGCCTCGATCTGAAAACCAAAGGCTCCGAGTTGGGCTAGGAATCGTGCGCCGCGCAGGACGCGCAGCGGATCCTCAGAAAATGCAGCAGACACCTGACGTAGCAAACGCGCATTGAGATCTGACTGCCCGCCATAGGGGTCGGTCAGGGTGCCATCGCGACTCACGGCCATGGCATTGATCGTAAAGTCGCGTCGTTTGAGATCCATATCGAGGGTGACCGTTGGATCTGCATGCACCTGAAAACCGGTATGGCCTTGTGCGGTCTTCCGCTCAGTTCGTGCAAGTGCCAGCTCAACATGCGACACCGGGTGTAAAAAGACTGGAAAATCCTGCCCGACGGGTTGGCAACCCCGCGCAATTAATGTGTCTGGGTCTGCACCGATGACCACGTAATCCACATCTTTTGGGGTGATGCCAAGCAGTGTGTCGCGCACCGCACCCCCGACCACATGGATTTCGAGATCATCCAATGGAGCCCCCTCAAGGGGCTGAAACAGACGTCTCAGATCAAATGACATGCGGCACCTCGATCAGGTGTCGGTCATCGAGTCGCACCGCGGTCAGCTGTCCACCCCAGACACATCCGGTATCCAAGGCAAGGACTGCTTGAGTCCGACGCCGCCCATTGAGGGTCGCCCAGTGACCAAAGATCACCTGCCGATCGATCGCAAGACGTGCCGGATGATCCATCCAGGGGCGTAGGGGATGGGCGACATATTCAGGTGCTTCTTTGTGTTCAAAATCAAGCGACAAGTCGGGTTCAACATAGCGCATGCGGGTGCAGGCATTGATCAAGAACCGTGATTTGGCGTCCTCGCTGTCGGCCTGATCCCAGTGCGCGGGCGAATTGCCATACATGGTGTCAAGCGCCGCGATCCAGTCTGCCGATGTGAGTCGCTCGTGCACAAGATCCAGTGCTTCGAGTAATTTCAAGCGATCAAAACCTGGCCACACGCCTGCATGCACAATGAGTGCGTGCTCATCCGGGCGATCAATGGCGAGTGGGCATTGGCGATACCATGCAACACAGTCATCCAAGATCGAGGATGTCAGTAATGCATCGGTTCGGTCTTTGGTTTTGGGTCGACGCAGACCGGCAGCAACCGCCAAAAAATGCAGGTCATGATTGCCAAGGACCGCAGACACCGCCGATTGATGACTGAGTACCCAGTCAATGACACCCAGTGAGTCCTCGCCACGTGCGATCAGGTCACCTGCAAAGATGAGGTGGTCTGATTGTGAGTCAAATGCAATGGCGTTTAAGAGCGCTCGCAGGCTCTTAAAGCATCCTTGCACATCGCCCACAACATAGGTTGCCATTTAATGCAGCGCACTCGGTTTGGACAGGCTGAAGAGAGGAATACTGGCTTGAAAGGACTCCCCGTCTGCAGCCAACATATCAAAATGGCCTTCCATGGTGCCAACGGCGGTTTCGAGGACGGCACCCGATGTATAGGTAAAGGCATCTCCTGGAACAATCGTTGGCTGTTCACCGACCACACCGTCACCGTGGACTTCACGCACCGCGCCCTCACCGTCTGTGATCTTCCAATATCGATGCAGCAGCTGAGCGGGCAGAGTGCCCTCGTTGTGGATAGTGACCGTGTAGGTGAAGACAAACCGGCCCTCGGCCACATTGGATTGCTCGTCAATATAGGTGGCTTGTGCGACCACATTCACTTGATAGCGTAAATCTCGATACATCCGTCATGACTCCATCGCGGCCAATGCATTGGCCAGTGTGACATAGGTCTCCACTGGAAGTCGCTCCGGGCGGTCTTGAGCATTGATACCGAGTGACTCAAATGTGTGGTCTGAAACCCAGTCTTTGAGATTATTCCTCAGGGTTTTTCGGCGCTGACCAAAGGCTTGGCGGACGAGGGCTTCGAGTGTGTTGAGATCGTCAATCTGTGCGCGTTTGGCGCTGTTGGGTCGAATTCTGATGACGCCGGAGTCGACCTTGGGTGGCGGTGCAAAGGACGTCGGTGGGACGTCAATCAGGCGCTCGGCGTCAGCTTGGGCTTGGATCATCACACTCAGTCGTCCATATGCCGATGTTCCCGGAGGCGCTGTGATCCGATTGACCACTTCTTGCTGCAGCATGACGTGAATGTCGATGATCTGCTCACTGACCTCCAATAGCTTGAATAGAAGTGGCGTTGAGATGTTATACGGCAGATTACCAACGATTCGAAGTGGTCCATCCAAGGCCTTCAAATCCACCTTGAGGACATCCGAACTCAAGAGCTCGCAGCGCTTGGGTGCTTGACTGACAAAGGCGGCCAGGAGTCCTGGGATCAAGTCGCGGTCGAGTTCAATCAACGTCAGCCGCGCACCGGATGCAAATAAGCCCTCTGTAATGGCGCCGTGACCCGGCCCAATCTCAACCAGATGGTCTTCGGGTGTGGCGGCCACAGACGAGACGATGGCATCAATGATCTGCGGATCGATTAAGAAGTTTTGCCCAAATCGCTTGCGTGCTGACTGCGCGAGTTGTTTAGACACGGCCAAGCTCCGCCAGGCGTCTCGCTTCACGGATGGCTGCCACCAGTCCACCGGTACTGGCGATGCCCCGACCGGCCAGATTCAGTGCAGTGCCATGATCCACACTGGTTCGAATGATGGGCAGTCCGAGTGTGACGTTGACCGAGTCACCGAAGCCTTGATACTTCACCACCGGTAATCCTTGATCGTGATACATGGCCAGAGTGACATCCGCCTGGGCGCGCAGTTCAGGTGTAAAGGCGGTGTCTGCTGGGAGTGGACCCTCGATGTGTGCATCTGGACAGGTTACCCTGAGTGCCTCGATGGCCGGCCGAATAATGTCCATCTCTTCTCGGCCCAAGTGGCCGTCTTCGCCCGCATGGGGATTGAGACCTAAAACATGCAGCCGCGGATTTTTTAGATGAAAGAGCGTTTGAAAGCTGCGAATCACAATCTGTCCGGTCTGCACAATGCCCTCAGACGTCAACGCGTTGGGGACCTCAGACAACGGCAGATGGGTGGTTGCCAAGGCGACACGCACATCGGTCGAGGCCAGCATCATCACCACGGCCTCAAGCCCAAAGGCGTCGCGCAAGTATTCGGTATGGCCTGTAAATGATGCAAACCCTCCGTCTCGGATGGTGGCTTTGTTCACAGGACCTGTGACCAGCCCAGAAAACTGCCCCGATTCGATGCCGGCGAGCGCGTGGTTGAGTGTCTCCAGGCAGTAGCCGGCATTGTCTGGATCTGAGACGCCTGGCGGATTGTTTGGATTGGCTGCAGATACCGGGTCGAGATAGATCACACCCTGTTGTCGCTCGGCATTGAAATGATCTGCCATTTCCACATGGACGGGCAGGCCGAGATGTCGAACGCGCGCCGCGAGAATATCTGGATCGGCGATGACGACGCCTGTTAAATCACCATCAATCGCCGCCTGAATGCAGAGATCCAAGCCAATGCCGCCTGGATCACCGGGCGTTATGGCCAGGGGTGTCATGACTTGATTTCGACGAAAGCGTCGGCTCGCACCTGGCGCAGCCAGGAGTCCAGTTCCTGGGAGAATTTCCGCTCGGTCAAAATACGCCGCGCACGACTTTTCAACTGCTCTTCAGAGATATCGGATTGCCGCGTCTCGAGAACCTCGATGAGATGGAAGCCGAATCGACTTTCTGTGACCTCACTCAAGGTATTCAGTGGAAGCGCCGTCATGGCCTCGGCAAATCGAGGAACCAATTGATCTGCACGGACCCAGCCTAAATCTCCACCTTTGGCGGCACTTAACGGATCCTCTGAGAACCGCCGCGCCAGATCTTCAAATGAGACGCCGGTTTCAAGCTCGCGCCGCACGTTTTCCGCCAGCGCGCGTGCTTTGGCTGGAGTGCGGACGGCATCGGGCTTAATCAGGATGTGGCGTGCCTTGTATTCCGTGACAACCACCTCTTGATCACCGCGACGATCACGAATTGCGATCAGGTGAAA
>CAJXNQ010000030.1 GCA_913057215.1 uncultured Gammaproteobacteria bacterium | reverse complement strand
GGTTGCGCGTCGGCAATGATGCGTGCGAGTTGTGTTGTGGTCACAATCGGCGCCTCTTCGCGCGCCTCCACAATCGCGCGCGCAATACGACGCGAGAACCGCTCCTCTCCATAGATCCAAAGCACCTGGGCAATGTCTTGAGCTTCGGCACGGGCAATCCAATCTGCTGCCGACTCCCCGGATGAGGGATCCATACGCATATCCAACGGACCGTCAGCCTGAAAACTGAAACCCCGAGATGCATCATCCAACTGCGGCGAAGACACCCCCAGATCCATGAGAACCCCATGAACGCGATCCACTGAGGTATGATCCAAGGCCTCACTCAGCGCAGAAAACGCAGTCTGCACAATTGAAAACCGCGAATCCTCAGCAGCCAGCTGCTGACCTGCAACCAACGCCTCGGGATCTCGATCCAGTGCAAGCAGTCGCCCCTGAGGTCCGAGTGCCGCCAAAACGCCACGCGCATGGCCACCGCGACCAAAAGTGCAATCGAGGTAAATGCCATCTGCCTGAATACAGAGGGCGTCGAGCGCTTCGTGATAGAGCACTGGAGTATGTGAGCTCATCTTCACCACCCCTACAGCGACAAATTCGTAAGTTCATCTGACGCATCATCGCCGACCGGCTCATCAAGATAAGCCTCTGTCATGGTCGACCAACGTGCGTCACTCCAGACTTCAAACTTTTGACCCTGGCCAACCAAGATCAGTCGCTTATCAAGCTCTGCATGCTCACGGTGCATCGCAGGCAGCAACAAGCGATTGGCAGAGTCCAAATCCAGCTCAGTGGCGTAACCCACCATCAAATGCTGCAGTCGTCGTGCCTGTCGACTGGTTGAGTTGGGGAGCGCGTTGACCTGGGACTCAATCACTTCCCAGTCAGCCAGCGGATACAGAAGAAGACAGCGGTCAAACGGGTGCACCGTTAACACCATGTGCCCGTCACACCGATCAGACACGCGATCACGATACTTGGCGGGCAACGCCAAGCGACCTTTCGCATCCAAATTGACCGGGTTTATCCCGCGAAACACACCATTCTCCCTGACACAACGCGACCCAAAGACACTCGTTTGACCCACATTGCTCCACTTTTTCCCACATCAGAACTCTATTTACCCACTTGGATCCAGTCAAACCCAATGGCCCGGCACAGGGCACTAGATGCAAATACAACCTTCGGATTTTCTCGTAAGACGTTAAAAAAAATGAAAAAATTAATTTAAGGCCACACAGGAATGGCGGCCTCAAGCGATCAATTGCGGACGTGGGAGATTGTGGGATTAAAAGGTTGGAGTCAGCCGATAAGCCGGGTTCTGTCTTGGACAATCATTCATCTAGGGACTGCGTCACCACAGCCCTCAAGCGACCTACCCGAATCCAGCGCGAGGCACGCTCAAAGGATTCCTATTTGGTCTTGCTCCAGGTGGGGTTTACCTTGCCGTCGCGTGTTACCACCGACGCGGTGCGCTCTTACCGCACCCTTTCACCCTTACCGACACGGTCGGCGGTCTACTCTCTGCTGCACTTTCCGTAGGCTCACGCCCCCCAGGCGTTACCTGGCACCTTGCCTCGTGGAGCCCGGACTTTCCTCTCCTGCATCTGCAGCAGCGATTGCCTGGCTGACTCCGCGGGCGAGTGTCCTCGCTTAGGAGCGATCCGTCAATTTCTGATACAAGGCCCTTTTCGACAACCCCGTGATCTCAGCACATAGAGATGCAGCCTTCGACGGAGGCAGTTCTCGCGCCAGCGTCTTCAGCAACCGGTCCACATCGAGGTCCGTTTTCACACCGGAATCACTCGCGGGTCCCACCATGACCACAAATTCACCGCGAATTCGATCTGGATTGGTACGGACCCAGTCCGCACACTGTCCCGACTCCACACAAATGATTTGCTCGAAGGTCTTTGTCAGCTCTCTGGCGAACACGACCGTGCGACCCATGGCATAGGTATCGAGACGATCGGCCAAATCTTCGATTCGATGTGGTGCTTCATAGAGCACAAGGGTTCCGGGCCACGCCAGTGCTGTCTCAAGCCCTTCAGTCCGCGCTCCGCCTTTGGCCGGTAAAAACCCGATGAAATGGGAAGGGGATGCAGGGAGTCCACTCACGGACAGCGCCGTCGCAAGTGCTGAAGGGCCAGGAACTGGGATCACGCTCACGTCCGCTTGAAGCGCGGCAGCCACCAACGCACGCCCCGGGTCACTGATCGCAGGAGTCCCCGCGTCCGATACCAATGCGACTGCGTCACCCGCCTCGATGGTCTGTAACACCTGTGCAGTTTTACTCACTTCTGTGTGTGCATTGAACGACACCATGCGTGCTTTGATGTTGACGTGCTTCAGCAACTGCCCAGTCACTCGCGTATCTTCCGCGAAGATGCACGCCACTCGACGCAAAATATCAATGGCGCGCGGCGACAGATCCATCAGTTCTCCAATCGGCGTTGCCACAACATAGAGCCCAGATGGTAAAGTGTTGAGTGTTTGAGAATCGGTCACGTAGGTGAGTCCAAATTGGTTAGGTTGGTTAAGACTGCACGAAAAGACATCCTGCGAACAGGCACGCTTGTCTGCATCATATCGCTGGCCGGCTGCCAGCAGCAGCAAATCAAACCGCCAGTCACCGAGATTCCACGCGCTGAGAGCGAACAATCGGTCTCAATAACAGCCCCTGAACCGAGCACGCCACCCAGTCAGCCTGTAATGACTGCTGAACTCCCACCTCAGTCTGGCAGTCAATGGGAGCGTGGTGGTCGAGAAATTGCGCGTACGGAACTGCCTGGGGAATCATCACAGCCTGTGATCGAGACTCCATCATCGATCCCATCTGCGAATACACCAACGGTAACGTCCGAACCGACAACGCCACTTGAGCTCGCACGACTCGAGATCGCAACCGATCAACCCGAAACGGCGATTGAAATCATTCAACGCACCGATCCGCGCCAGCTGAGTCGAAGCGAACGCGCTGAGATCTTACAACTGAAAGCGCAAGCACTGCGCCGGCTCAATTTATCAGTCGCCGCATTACGCACTGAGGCCGAACGGCTTCAGTGGGTGGGTCCAGACGAACAACGCACCGAAATGACGCGCATGCTGACAGACATTGAACAGCTCCCACCGTTATTGATTGGAGATCTTGGATCCGGAACCGATCAATTGGCGGGGTTGGCGGCAGCATACAGTCTGCGGGGCACAACAGACGTACAACGGATTGAGCGGTGGATGCGTCGTTTCTCAAACCACCCACTCTTAGATGCCAACCTGCCCGAGTACCAGTTTTTGACAAGCGCGGATGTACCGGAACAGTTCCACATCACAGTCCTACTGCCACTCTCTGGAGATCTTGAAAATGCCGGACGCGCGATTCGTGACGGGATCTTGTTTGCATTCTCAACCCACCCCAAGCGAGACGCGATCGCTTTTGAATTTATCGACACAACCTATGTGACGGATGCGCAGCTTGAGCGCATCCGAAGCGGCCAACACACTGAGTTCGTCATTGGGCCACTTCGCAAATCTGAGGTGGCACGGTTTCTCACCAAGTCCGCACAAGTTCCAATACTGGTGTTGAATCGTATTGATGACGATACATCGATCCAGAGTCTTCAGGGCGCGCCCGTTTATAGTTTGAGCCTTGCCATCGAGGATGATGCACGCTCAGCGGTCGCATACGCCGCACAGATGGCGGAGCGGCCGCAATTGCTCGTCCTCAATCGACCCGATTCGCTTGGAGCACGTGCCGCTGCTGCTGTTGAGTCAGAACTCACCAAGCATGGTGGCGTACTCGTTGACCAATTTACGCTCGATGGCGAAAAAGCCGAAGATACGATCGCCAAAGCGCTTGGAGTAACGGACAGCCGGAATCGTCGACGGGAGCTCACCCGTTTGTTGGGTCTCGCACTTGAACATACGCCACGGATTCGAGACGACGTTTCCGCAGTTGTTTTACAAACCGATCCAAACCAAGCGAGACAACTGCGACCATTACTCGACTTTTATTATTTGTCTGAGACGCCTGTCATCATAACCGGCGCATTTCGCTCTGATCTTGACGAGATGACAGAAGATTTTAAAAACTCAGTGATACTGGCCACGCCCTGGGAGCTTGGTTCACGTGCACGTAATCAACTGGCTGCACGACCTTTTGCGCAAGGTGCATTTGGAACCTTAACGGCCATTGGCAAAGATGCACTCGACATGACCATCCGACTTGGCTTTGGTGAGGCCACGGGGTTCCAAGGTGAAACAGGCTATTTAAGCCTTGGCGATCAACTGGTGATCGAGCGAAGACTTGGACAGGTCACCGTTGGAGCAGACGAGAGAATTGCTGAGCGCTTGTGGGAACCAGAAACATCTCCCTTCATGTTCGAGCTCGAGGATCCGGATGCTTGATTCAGCTGCACTTGAGGAACGTATTGCCATACGCATTGCCAAGGCAACAGAGGCACTTCAAAGTAGTATCGAGCTGACACCCGGTTTGATTGCTGGATCGCAAACACTCGCAAACACCCTGCTCAACGACGGTAAAATCATGGTGCTCGGAACCGGTTCGTCGGCTGCATTGGCGCAAATTTTTGTCGCGCACATGATGCACCGGTTCGAGCGTGAGCGACCAGGGCTTCCGGCGATCGCCTTGTCCGCCGATGCGGTCACCATCAGTTCCTTGACTGATGAGCCCTCCGAAGATCAGTATGCGAGACAGCTCCGTGCTCTTGGCAAAGCAGGCGATTGCTTGATAGTGGTTTCGGCCACCGGGACCCGAGCAAGCGTCGTCCAAGCAGTTGTTGCAGCCCATGAGGCCAACTTGCCAGTGATCGCGCTCACCGGCGGCGATGGCGGCGAAATCGGACCGCTTCTCAACTACGGCGATACGGAAATTCGGGTACGATCTGATCATCCGACCACAGTTCGAGAGCAACACTTGATGCTCATTCACTGTCTCAGTGAACTGATCGACTTACAGATTTTTGGATAACGAGGACCCCACATGCAATTCATGAAAACCAGCTTTCCACTCATTGTTGCACTCCTACTTGGTGGATGCGCGACCGTCATTGACTCAACCACCTCAGAGCCCATTTCGGATAACCGAGGGACGCGGACTGCTGGACAATTTATCGACGACGAAACAGCAGAAGTGACGATTGCGGTCAATCTGAAAAAAGCCACTCCAGAGCTCAAAGTCAGTAACATCAACGTCAAGGTCTATAACGGCGTAGTCCTCATTGCAGGTCAAGTCCCCTCAGATGAGGCGCGCCAAGCAGCAGAGAAAGTCGCCACGCAACACCGCGGTGTCAAACGAGTCATTAATCAATTGGAAGTGGCTGGAAAAGCCACTGTCATATCAGAGATCAACGATCTGACGCTCTCCACACAGGCCAAAGCGCTCGTGCTCAAAGAACTTGGGCGAGGCGTGTATCAGCGGACGTTAATCACAACAGAAAACAGCATTGTGTACGTGATGGGGTTTGTGACGCAGACCGAGGCGGCTGCGCTTGAGAATGTGCTAAGTTCCGTTCGAGGCGTGAAGCGCATCGTCCGGGCCTTTGAATACATCGACTAATCGTCGGTTTTAACAATTCGCAGTGTTGGCTTGCCTTTTGGGGGACGCGGCTGTGCGTTTTGCTCCGAGCTTTCTTCCGCCTCGGGTTCTCGCTCGGGCGGCTCAAAAGTCGGCTCGGGCATACTGTCTTCCCCTGGCAAGGAGGGCGGACCACCCGGCTCCTGACCGAAAGCCATCCCAAGCCCAGACTCGCGACCATAAATCGCCGTAATTGCCCCATAGGGCATAAACAGATCTGTTGGGATGCCACCAAAACGTGTCTGAAACATCACGCCCTGCTCATCCATTTGAAGCCCGGTAATCGCCCGCGGTGCTAAATTCAGCACGATTTGTCCATCCTTGACATGGGATTCTGGAACTTCGACACCTGGATAGAAACAATCGACCACCAGATAGGGATCCTCCTCCCCGTCTACAATCCACTCATAGAGCGCGCGAACCAAAAAGGGTCGAGACGAACCTAATGCCATACTAACTACGTGGCATCTCGCGCTCAGCTTCGGATAAGCTTACTTGGAAGGCATCGCGATTGAACATGCGATATTGATAGTCCTGTAAACCACGCGTCTGCTTTGCAGGCAACTCAATGCCAAGATACTGTAAGCGCCACAAAATCGGTGCGACTGTGCAGTCAACCAATGAAAACTCATCGCTCATAAAATATGGCATTTCGTCAAAAATCGGCGCGACAGCTGTCAGCTGCTCTTTCAGCTCCTTCACAGCCGATGGCGAACGTTTATTGTTCCGCTTCGCAGTATCGATTGTGCGAATCAAGGGCGTCCATTCTTTTTCAATCCGATGCAAAAACATCCGCGCGTTCGCACGGGCGACAGGATAAACCGGGAGTAACGGCGGATGCGGGAAACGCTCGTCCAGATACTCCATCATGATATTAGGCTCATAAAGCACAAGATCACGATCCAATAAGGTTGGAAGGTTGTTATAGGGATTAATTTCTGAGACCTCTTCAGGAATCTCGTCCGGATCACAGTCGATGATGTCAACAGTGACTCCCTTTTCTGCCAATACAATGCGGACACGATGCGACAAGTGGTCCAGGGGGTCAGAAAAGAACGTCATGGTAGAGCGTTTGGTCACGAGGGACATTGAGTTTGATTCTCCAATTCAACAGACAAAACAGCCGGCTTCCGCCGGCTGTCCGAGGGTCTCTGGCCGTCCAGTTTTAGTGGACGTCTTTCCAGTATTCACGTTTCAACAGATACGCGAATACGAAGAACACCAGCAGGAATAACAAGACATAAATACCAATGTCATGCGATTGAGCTTTTGACGGCTCACCCACGTACTCGAGGAAGTTTACCAGATCGTAGATCAACTGGTCGTACTCTGCTTCAGTCAGCTGACCTGTTCCCTCAACAACCTCTAAAATACCACATTGATTTTCAGTCATTGGTTGGCCCGAGATCGGATCGGTCTGCACTTGGCCATCGACGCGAATTGGCGCTTCCTTACACACAGTCCGCTGAACCCCCTGCAACGGCTCAAGGACATGCGGCATACCGACTTTGGCAAAGACCTTGTTGTTGACACCGAGGGGCCTAGACGGATCGACATAGAACGTCTTCATGTAGGTGTACACCCAGTCTGGAGACCGCTTTCTGGCCACCAATGTGAGATCTGGAGGCGGTGCACCAAACCAGGCGGCTGCTCCTTCTGATGGCATCGCGATGGTGCCTAAGTCGCCAATCTTCTTACCAGATGGCACGATTGCTTCCACCATCACATCGGGATCAATGCCGAGATCGCGTGCCGTCCGCTCATAACGCTGATACTCAAGTGAGTGGCAACCCATACAATAATGCTTGTACGTCGCCATTCCGCGCTGCAGAGAAGCCGTGTCATTATAGTCTGTCTCGATCGACTCAAGCGGATAACTCGGACCGCCTGCTGCCAACGCGAGACTACTCATCATCGACAATACGAATGTTGCAACCCACTTCATGATGTCACCCTCTCTGGAACCGCCTTCGTCGTCTCCCATCGGGTGTACCACGGCATCGCTAAGAAAAAGAGGAAGTACACGGCCGTTCCAGCCTGAGCCAACGCCGTTCGAATCGGTGTTGATGGCAGCGCACCGAGGATACCGAGCATCACAAAGGCAACACAAAAGAGCGCCAGCATGACTTTCGAGTAGATTCCTTTATAGCGCATCGACCGCACTGGGCTGCGATCGAGCCAGGGCAACACGAACAGGATCGCAATCGCTGCACCCATTACCACCACACCCCAGAATTTCGCATCCAACCCAAACATTGGGAACGTGATTGCACGCAACATCGCGTAGAACGGCGTGAAGTACCATACAGGTGCAATGTGCTCCGGCGTCTTCAGTGCGTTCGCTGGCTCGAAATTAGCGTGCTCAATGAAATATCCGCCCATTTCAGGGAAGAAAAACACCACCACGGAGAATACAAACAAGAAGACGGCCACGCCCACGATATCTTTCACAGTGTAGTACGGATGGAAGGCAATACCATCAAGTGGCTTCCCATTTTCATCCTTGACGTCTTTGATCTCGACGCCGTCTGGGTTGTTTGACCCCACTTCATGCAATGCCAGGATGTGCAACACCACCAAGCCAGCTAGCACCAGCGGCAGCGCAATCACGTGCAGCGCAAAGAATCGATTCAGGGTGATGCCACTGATCAAATAGTCACCGCGAATCCATTGCGCAAGGTCCTCACCCACCACCGGAATCGCTGAGAACAATGACACGATCACCTGGGCTCCCCAGTACGACATTTGTCCCCAAGGCAGCAGATATCCCATAAAGGCTTCTGCCATCAGGATCAGATAGATGGTCATCCCGAAGATCCAAATCAACTCACGCGGCTTCTGATACGACCCGTACATGATCCCACGCAGCATATGCAGGTAGACCACCACGAAAAATGCAGATGCACCCGTTGAGTGCATGTATCGAATCACCCAACCCATCTCGACGTCCCGCATGATGTATTCCACCGATGCGAAGGCGCCTTCAGCGCTTGGTTCATAGCTCATGGTCAACCAAATTCCAGTCAAAATTTGATTCACCAACACAAGCAGCGCAAGTGACCCAAAGAAGTACCAGAAATTAAAGTTTTTCGGCGCCCAATATTGCGCGAGGTGGTGATTGTAAGCATCCATGATGGATAGACGCTGATCTATCCAACCAACCAATCCTTTGGCTTCAGTTGCTCTAAGTCCCATTACGCGTTCTCCTCATCGACTCCGATGACAACCACCGTATCGCTCTCATAGCTATGCGGCGGAATGACTAGATTGGTAGGTGCTGGAACATTTTTGTACACCCGACCCGCTAAATCGAATTTAGACCCGTGACAGGGGCAAAAATACCCGCCAAGCCAATCGCCACCTAAATCAGCTGCAGCAACTTCGGGACGAAACTGTGGTGAACAGCCGAGGTGCGTACAAATCCCAACAAGAATTGCAATTTCAGGATTGATGGCGCGCTCGGCGTTAGCCGCATAGGCTGGTTGCTGCGGTACCTCACTGTTCGGATCCGCTAAGCGGCCGTCTTGCTCGGCAAGGCTCGCAAGCATCTCCTCTGTGCGCCGCAGGATAAAGACCGGCTTGCCGCGCCACTCGGCCCGGATTTGCTCACCGGGAAGGATTTTTGAAATATCCACTTTGACCGGTGCGCCAGCCGCTTTGGCCTTCGCACTTGGATTCCAGGAGGCCACAAAAGGCGTCGCGACTCCGACCATGCCCACAGCACCAAGGGCTGAGGTGGCACCGATGAGGAATTTCCGACGCGAAGTAGCTTCCGGTTGCTCTGATTGATTAACGACTGCATCCGCCATGATGTGTCCTTTGATGTGATTCGAAGCATTCTGCTGGTGTGAATTTTAGAGATACCCTCGAATTCAATCAAGCGCCTTATGCCGATTTGCGATATCAATTCGCGGTTTTATAGCCAAAAAAAACCCGCTTTCGCGGGCTTTTTTGACATGGGTCACTATCGCTTGGAAAACTGCGGACGTTTCCGCGCCTTCCGAAGACCCACTTTCTTCCGTTCAACTTCACGAGCATCCCGTGTTACGTAGCCTGCACGACGCAAATCACCTTTCAGTGCATCGTCATAATCCACGAGGGCACGCGTGATGCCATGGCGGATCGCGCCGGCTTGACCGGACGCTCCACCACCCTCGACAGTCACGATGACATCCACTTTGTCGGTCATTTCAACAAGCTCAAGCGGCTGACGAACGACCATGCGCGACGTTGGACGTCCAAAATACTCATCGAGTGATTTGCCATTGACCGTGATCTGACCCGACCCGGCTCGCATAAATACGCGTGCAGTCGATGTCTTCCGTCGGCCCGTGCCGTAATTTTGTGTAGAAGCCATGTCTTATCCTATGACAGCGTCAAAGTTTCAGGCTGCTGCGCGTCGTGTGGATGCTCTGTTCCTGCATACACTTTCAGCTTCCGGTACATCGCACGACCCAGGGGGTTTCGTGGCAACATACCTTTGACAGCCAATTCAATCACCTTCTCAGGTGACCGCTCAATCAGTTGCGTGAAATTTGCTTCTTTCAAGCCACCAGGAAAGCCAGTGTGGCGATAATACATCTTATCGGAAGCTTTCCGACCGGTGACTTTCACTTTCTCCGCATTGACAACAACGATGTAGTCACCGGTGTCAACATGCGGCGTGTATTCTGTTTTATGCTTTCCGCGCAGGCGACGAGCCACCTCAGTTGCGAGACGCCCGAGCGTTTGCCCATCGGCATCAATCACAAACCAGTTGCGGTTGACTGTTTCTGCTTTGGCGCTAATTGTCTTCATGATCTCAACTTGCCTTGCTGCGCTCAAAATTCAAAGAGGCGCGGATTATAGAGAGGGACGGACGCCGGCGCAACCGTCTTTTAATTATTCTGGCTGGTGGGGTCTTTCCAAGTATTCGACAGACTGCATTTCCAGAAGCCGTGAGCGACAGCGTTCCATTTCAAACGCCAATTTGCCCTCTTGGTACAACGCATCGAGCGGCACGGCAGCACCAATGATCAAATTCACAGATCGATCATACAGCTCATCGACCAGATGTAAGAATCGCCGCGTTTGATCATCGCCAGCGGCGCTTAAACAGGGCACGTCGGTTAAGACAACCGAATGAAACATGCGCGCCAACTCAATGTAATCCGGAACAGCACGTCCCATTCCACACAGCACATCGAAGTCAAACCAAACAACATCCTCAGCCACGAAGCGGACCGGCAAACTGCGACGATTCACCTCCAAAGAGGCACCCTCCGATCGCGTCGCTTCAGGGGCTAGTGCCAGTACCGATTCCCAGATCGAATCAATCGCATGGCCGTCGCATGGACTGTAATACAGTCGAGCGTGCTCCAATGTACGTAGCCGGTAGTCAGTTCCCGAATCCAGATTGATCACCTGACAATGTGTTTTGATCAATTCAATTGCCGGCAAAAACCGATCCCTTTGCAAACCATCCCGATACAACGCATCCGGTGGAATATTCGATGTTGTCACCAGAGACACACCGCGGCGAAACAGTGCATCAAAAAGTGTTCCCAGCACCATCGCATCTGTAATGTCTGACACAAAGCACTCATCGAAACAAAGAACCTGACCCTTACGTGCAAATTCATCTGCAATGACTTCGAGCGGATTTTCGGTGCCTTGCAACGCCGTCAATCGCGCATGCACCTGATTCATAAATCGATGAAAATGCAACCGAACAGCCATCCCCTCTGGCAAAGCATTCACGAATAAATCCATGAGAAAGGTTTTACCGCGTCCAACACCGCCCCAGATGTACAGACCCTGTTCAGGCTTCTCCCACTGCTGTCTTCGAAACAAACCTCGACGCCCGCCACTCCATGGCTTTCGAGCCAGGAGGCGAACACGCAAGGCATCAAGCGATTCGAGGACAGCACGCTGTTGTTGGTCTGCACTGATTTCACCGAGCTGAACAAGCCCCTCGTAAACAGTCAGTACCGAAGCCTGTTTCAAAGCCACCCCAGCCGCTGCCAGTGCAAGAGAAGATCTGCTTTAAGACGCGTCAGTCGGCCGTGAAAAAAATGACCGCCCTCAGGATGAATCACATGTGGTAAAGAGAATCGTTCAACGTAGGCCTGCATGGCACCGGGATCGACAACCTCATCATCTGCATTAAATAACACCACAGTTGGGACGTCTCCTAAATCCGCATCGGTCACCGGAAAGTTCACGATCGCTGGAGCGATTTGAGTCAATGATTGCATCTTGACCTCTGGAAACTGCGCTTTGATCACGTTGAGTAACCGCGCAGCCATCGATGCACCAAATGAAAACCCCGCCACAGAGAGGATTTCCACACCCTGATCAATCATCTTTTGGGCGACGGTCACTGCATCTTGCAGCTCGCCCACACCATCATCCCAAACGCCTTCGCTCTGGCCTGCACCCCGAAAATTAAAGGCCACGACTGCAAGCCCACTCTCTTTTGCGGCGCGCGCGATGGTCGTCACGACTTTATTTCCCATGGTGCCACCGTGCAGAGGATGCGGATGCAGCACCAAGAGTGCGCGCTCTGGCATCGCCTGAGTGATATCACAACCAAGCGATGCGACCTCAATCTGACCTGCAGGTCCTGTCAAAAAATGAAGTATTGGAGCGTTCATAGATTCCTCAACGATCGACGCAGTCTAACGGCTCGCGCTCCTCCGGCAAAGTTCGTACACTGTCGAAAAGGCAGTGAGGACTCTCGTGGACATTTCAGCAACAACGTTCGGATTAATCGGTGTGGCCTTTTTCATTGGGTTCGCACTCGGGTGGCTCTTAAAGCGGCCTCAGACACTGACGTCAGCCTCGCCAGAAATTGAACGTGAAAAGACGTTGGTTGAGGCGCGCCATGAGTCCTTAATCAACGATATCAAAGCACACCTTGAAGACACCGAAAACGCACTCATCGCGCTGTCTGACCAACAAGCACGTTTAAAGGCGTCACTGAATGGTGATCCGGTCGATGTCGTGACGCACACTGAAGAGCCTCGCGAACTCGAACCTCCGCGCGACTACGCCGCAACACGCGGTCAATTGCAATAGCATCCGATCAAGCGGGATTGCCGTCGTCGAAGAACTGACTCTCAAGTTCAAAGGCTTGAGCAATTTTGGATCCGAGCGCTTGGACGCCATATCGCTCCGTTGCATGATGACCTGCAGCAATGTAGTGCACCCCCAGTTCCCGCGCTTCATGCGTTGTGCGCTCAGAAATCTCACCGGAAAGATACAGATCCGCTCCATGTGCTGCTGCTTGATGAATCGAGTCTTGTGCGCCGCCGGTGCAGACAATGATGTGCTGAACCGACTTGGGCCCCTTCGCCGACTCAATCAGTAATGACTGGCGATCGAGCCGATCAGAGACGTGTTGCGCTACCGCCTCTGGAGACTGCGCTGTATTCAGCGTCGCACGCCATAACAACCCCTCAGTTCCCGCAACAGGCTCACAGTGCGTCCAACCAAAGTGATGCAGTAAACGGACGTTATTGCCAAACTCAGGATGACAGTCCAATGGGAGGTGATAGCCAATCAGGTTGAGATCAGCGGCCATGAGCGCTTTCACGCGTGCGCCTTTCATACCTGTCAAACAGGGCGACTCATTTTTCCAAAAATAGCCATGGTGAACCAAGAGCGCATCGGCACCCCATTCGATCGCCGCATCGATCACAGCCTGTGAGGCGGTGACACCCAGCGCCAAACGCTGAACCTGAGAACGCCCCTCGACCTGTAACCCGTTGGGCGCATAGTCTCGAAAGTTTGCCGGTTGCATCCAGTCGTCGAGGGTTTCGATGAGTCTGTGTACACTAATCATGGGTGTTCTCTTTCAGGATCAATCATGCTTCAACACATTACCCGAATTCTTTGGCCTGTGATTACTGGCATTTTAATCGCACTGTTAGTCATCCGCGAATTTCCTGAACTGACAGGGCGCACCGGCGGGATCTCTCTGACGATGATCGAGCCCGATGCAGTTCAAAATCAAATCCCGGCCTCCGGTCCTGCCAGCTATGCCGATGCCGTTGAGCGCGCAGCGCCCGCAGTCGTGAATATCTACACCACAACCATCGTCGAGACGCGCGCTCATCCCCTGGCGCGTGATCCATTTTTCAGAAACTTTTTCAATCTGCCAAGTGAACCCAGGCGCCAGCGCATGGAATCCTCACTCGGCTCGGGCGTCATCGTGTCTGCCAATGGTTATATTCTTACCAATCATCATGTCATCGCCGGCGCTGACGATATTGTCGTGGAACTCCGCGACGGTCGGATCGCTCAAGCCATGGTTGTCGGCACGGATCCAGACACGGATCTGGCAGTTCTCAAAATCGAGGAGTCCAATCTGCCTCAACTGATCCTGAACACCTCTCCGGGCCGCATTGGGGATATGGTGTTTGCGATTGGCAATCCATTCGGTGTCGGGCAGACCGTCACCATGGGTATTTTAAGTGCCACCGGCCGAGATCAAGTGGGTCTCTCCACCTACGAAAACTTCATTCAGACCGATGCGGCAATTAACCCAGGGAACTCAGGCGGCGCACTCATTAACATTCGAGGCGAGCTGATCGGTGTAAACACCGCCATTTTCACCCGCGGTGGCGGCTCAAACGGCATCGGCTTTGCCATCCCATCATCACTGGCAACCGATGTCATGCAAGAACTCATTGAACATGGACAGGTGATCAGAGGATGGCTTGGTGTCGAAACGCAGCCACTCACCGAAGAGCTCGCGCGCTCCTTCGGTGTTGGACGCAATGCAGGTGTTTTGATTGCCGGGGTCTACCGAAATGGACCGGCGGCTCGAGGTGACATCCTCCCGGGCGATATTTTGACGCACATGAACAATGAACGCGTAATTGATGGACGCGCGGCCATGAACCAAGTCGCTGAGTTTGAACCCGGCACCCAGGTTCAGGTCAAGCTGTTGCGCGAGGGGCAACCGATTGAACGGACTCTGACTGTGGGACAGCGACCTCAGTCCGCGGTGAACTGATCGAGCGCGCTGAGTAAGGCATCGGTCTCATGCGGGGCACCCACGGTGATTCTCAGGGTGTCAGCAAGACTCGGATGTGCGCCGTCTAGACATTTGACCAATATGCCGTGCTGCTTCAGTTTTTCAAACCAAGCACGCGCTTGAGAAGGCGGTGTTTGCACCACCACAAAGTTGGCCTCGGACGGCCATACATCGATCCGACGCATTCTGAGCGCATCAGATAAGCGCGCGCGCTCAGTGCGAATTGCAGCACTTTGAGACTCCAAAACATCGGCGTGCTCGAGCGCAAAACGCACGGCAATCTGCGTGAGCGCGTTGATGTTGTATGGGAGCCGAATTTTGTCAAATTCACCAATCCAATCTGGATGTCCAATCAACATACCAAATCGGCTGCCAGCCATGCCCACCTTGGATAAGGTGCGCATGATCACCACATTCGGCGCTTCTTCTGCCCAGGCAAGGTAATTGGCATCGGTAAAGGCGGTATAGGCCTCATCAATGACCACAAGCGCCTGTGTTTGATCGACCACTCGCTGCAGGCGCTCGGTCTGAAATAGATTTCCTGTTGGATTATTCGGTTGCGGAACAAAAATGATCCCAGGCTGGGTCTCTTCAATCACCGAGAGCCAACGATCCAGATCAATGTCATGTGCATCATCCAGTGGCAATCCATAAAACGGAACCTGATATTGATGTGCGAGCACCCGAAACATGACAAAACTCGGATCCGGGGCACACACGGCACGGCCAGTGGCAATGCAATTTGAAATCAATAAGGCAATGACTTCATCGGAGCCATTGCCAAACAACATCTCCAATGACTCAGGAATCTGCATCCAATCCCTTAAGGGTTGACGGACCTGTGTCGCATGCGGATCTGGATACCGATTCAACGCGGCGCGTGACAACTGCGCTGCCAGCGTTTCCTGCAGAGATTCAGGCCAAACAAACGGATTCTCCATGGCATCAAGCTTGATCAAACCCGTGGCATCGGCGACCTGGTAGGCCTGGCCGTCACGGACCGATTGAGGAATAAGCGCCTGAATCAGTGCCTGTCGATTCACAATCGATACTCAGCCGATTGTGCATGCGCGGTCAGACCTTCGGACCGAGCGAGCGTTGATGCAACACCGGCAATGGTCTTAGCACCGTTTTTTGAGCAGTGGATGACAGACGATCGTTTGATGAAGTCATAGACCCCAAGCGGTGATGCAAACCGTGCCGTTCCTGAGGTGGGGAGCACGTGATTGGGTCCTGCACAGTAATCACCGAGCGCTTCAGGCGTATGCCGCCCCATAAAAATGGCGCCCGCATGATGGATATCAGGCAGCAAAGTTTCAGGGTCATCGACGCACAGTTCAAGGTGCTCTGGCGCAATCGTGTTAATCACCGACAGCGCATCTTGGCGATCTGCCACCTGAATGATCAAACAGCGCGTATTGATCGAGCGCTCGATGATTGCTGCCCGCTCTAGGGTCGGTGCGAGGCGGTTCATTGCGGCAATGACTTGATCGATAAAATCAGGGTCGGCACACACCAGTACAGGCTGTGCTTCCTCGTCATGTTCACCTTGACTGAATAGATCCATGGCCACCCAATCTGGATCCATTGGCGGCTCAACATATACAAGGATTTCAGAGGGGCCTGCAATCATATCAATGCCAACCTTACCGAACACTTGGCGCTTGGCGGTGGCAACCCAGGCATTCCCTGGGCCCACAATTTTATCAACAGCGATGACAGACTCAGTACCGTAGGCCAGGGCAGCAATGGCCTGCGCCCCACCAATGGTAATCACCCGATCGACTCCGGCCAAATAGGCAGCGGCCAAGACCACTGGGTTTAACTCACCCTGCGGTGCTGGGACCACCATCTCAACCAGAGACACACCAGCCACCTTGGCTGGAATAGCATTCATCAGCACAGACGATGGGTAGGTTGCCTTACCGCCTGGCACATAAATGCCGACACGCTCCATCGGACGCACTTCTTGACCAAGCACAATGCCATCATCGGCTTCTGGGAGGCGCCAGCTTGTTTCTTTTTGTGCGCTGTGGAATGACACAATCCGATCCCGTGCCACCTCCAATGCCGACTGTAAGTCTGAGGGCAAGCTTTGAAATGCTGACTCCAATGCCGACTCATCGAGCACCAGTTGATCTGCCGTCTCAACTTTGTGGCCATCCAATTCTCGCGTGTAATCGATCAGCGCCTGATCGCCACGCGCCCTGACATCCGCGATGATCTCAGCGACGCGAGATCCGCGCGCATCGTCAGACACGGATTCCCAAGCGGTGGCCTCTGTCAGCCGACTTAAAAAGTCAGCGGAGGCCGTATTCAATCGTGTTGGATTAAGCTGCATGCTGTTTATCTACCCACGCGTTTAAAGATTCGATTAACGGTTGTATCAAGGCGTGGCGGGTTTTCATTGCGACGCGAGACACCACCAACCGTGCGGTTGAATGTGCAATCAGGTCCCGCGGCTCGAGCCCATTGGCTCTCAAGGTATTGCCCGTATCAACCACATCGACGATGACATCACTCATACCGACGACAGGAGCCAACTCCATCGCACCATAGAGTTTGATCGGATCAATCTGCCGCCCTTGCGCCGCAAAATGGGCACGCGCCACGTTGACATATTTCGTTGCCACTCGAACCCTTCCAGTGCTTGGAAGCGTCGCTCCGACGCGCATGGCCGTCATCAGACGACAGGCTGACAATTTCAAATCAACCGGTTCACAGAGCATGTCTGAGCCGTACTCAAGTAACGTATCTTTCCCGGCGATTCCGAGGTGCGCACCACCGCGCTCGACGTAGGGTGGCACATCTGTCGCACGAAGAACCAACAAGCGGATTTCTGGATGGTTGGTCTCAAACATCAATTTCCGACTGCCGGTGAGAGACTCGGTGGGCTCAATGCCGAGCGCACTTAAAATTGGCAACGTTTCATCCAATAGCCGGCCTTTGGCCAGTGCGAAGGTCAGCGGCTCCGTCATACCCGCACTCGCTCGATGTCTGCGCCCAAGCGCCTTAGCTTTTCCTCAATGCGCTCATAACCGCGATCGATGTGATAGACCCGGTCGACTGTGGTCTCGCCGTCGGCCACGAGTCCTGCGACCACCAAGGATGCAGATGCCCGCAAATCGGTACTCATCACTGGGGCACCCCTCAATCGCTCAATGCCCATCACTGTGGCGGTGGCCGCATTTAAGTCAATCTGTGCGCCCATCCGCTGCATTTCAGGAATATGCATCATCCGATTTTCAAAGATCGTCTCAGTCACGATCCCCGTGCCCTCTGCCACCGCGTTCAGGGCCACAAACTGAGCCTGCATATCCGTTGCAAACCCAGGATATTCAAGTGTCGTAATATTCACTGCGCGCGGTCTTTGCCCGTGCATATCGAGGCTGACAAAATCTTCGCCACGAGTGATCTCAGCCCCGGCCTCTTCAAGCTTCATAAGAGTCGCATCCAACTGTGCAGGGATGCAGTCAGTCAACGTACAGGACCCGCGAGTGGCGGCAGCTGCCACCAAAAAGGTGCCTGCCTCGATCCGATCCGGAATGATTCGATGCGTCCCACCGTGCAACGCCGGGACGCCTTGGATACACAAGGTGTCGGTTCCGATCCCTTCAATGTGCGCTCCCAAACTCACCAAACAGTCCGCCAAGTCAGAGACCTCAGGCTCTCTGGCCGCATTTTCGATGATGGTTTCACCGCGGGCGAGCGCGGCCGCCATCAACACATTTTCAGTCCCTGTGACCGTAATTTTTTCAAACAGCACTTTGCCGCCAACCAACCCACCGGGGGCACGGCCTTTGATATATCCATCGGTGACTTCAAATTCCACACCAAGCTTCTCAAGCGCCTTGATGTGCAAATTGACTGGACGCGCGCCGATTGCACAACCGCCTGGCAATGACACCTCAGCCGCGTGTTGACGCGCCAACAAGGGACCCAGTACGACAATACTTGCACGCATGGTGCGCACCAAATCATAGGGAGCCACGTTTGAAGCAAGATGCGTGGCATCAAGCTCGACCGAGCCTGTGTCATCCAATAGGACTTCCACACCCATGCGCCCGAGTAATTGCAGCATGGTGGTCACGTCATTGAGATGAGGCAAGTTTTCAAAACGTATCTTGCCGGGCACCATTAACGCGGCGGCCAGGATCGGTAATGCCGCGTTCTTTGCACCACTCACACGGACTTCACCAGCGAGCGTTTGGCCGCCTCTGACAATAAATCGGTCCATTAAATACCCAGTCCTTGACGTGATGCTTTTTCCTCAGGCGTCAGGGCCGTAATCGTAATCGCATGCAAACGACCGTCGGCAATCTCATCTGCGATCAACCGATAGACCGCTTGCTGGCGTTTGACGCGACTCATCGATGCAAACTCATCCGACACGGCCTCAATTTGAAAGTTCCGATCGGCACCTGTGACCTGAAACGTCCAGTTGGCTGCTTTCGATTCGAGGATGGCCTTCACTTCAGTGTCCAGCATCAGTTGCTCCTGTGTATAAAAATTGAACTCCACCCAGCTCAGCCAGGGTTAAAAATGTGGGATTCAGTCCGTGAATGGTGAGCGTTTTGCCATGTGTCTTCGCGGACTGCCACCAATGCAACATCACTGCGAGATGCGCGCTACTGGCCTGAGGCCATTGAGAGAGGTCAAACTCAGACTCACCTCGAGCCAGCGCGTCCTCACCAGAGGCCTTCAGTTGCTCCCAGGAGGCATCAAACAGAGCCGCGTCTGGACACCACACTAGTTCGCGCTCACACTCTCAAAGGTCCACGATTCGATCGCGCCCTCGATACTCCCTGAGGACTTCACCAGATCGGCAAACTGATTTCTCAGCGTCACGCCCAGGTTAATACCGGCAATCACGACATTTTCAACAAGCCACCCATTGTCAGGGTGATACCCCATCGCGAACTGAATGGGCAGCGGGTCCTTGCCTGGACTTTCGAGGCGTGCCTCGACCATGGCGCGCCCGGGCTTGAGGATAACGCCTGTCTCTGGCAGCACGAGCTGCTCTCCACCATACCCTGCGAGACCTCGCGCATAGGCATCAACCAAACTCGATTCGAGTCGCTCGGTAAACATGACGCGTGCATCCTCAGAGGCCTGTCGCGCAAAGCGCCCCATCACGCGAAGCGCAACCTTTCGATCATCCAACAGGGGTGCAAACTGATCTGAGATGCGCTCGACCAGCTGCGCTTCTGTGAGCGATCCAGCTTGGAACTTATTCACGTCCTCATAAAAAGCATCGCGCGCGGCAAATAAGGGTGCGACGACCGCGGCCGGATCAGAGTCTGAGGCACCAGCCCAAGGCGCAAGACTCAGAAGTACAGCACATATCCAACGCTTCATTGATCAGACCCCATATTCAGCAAAAATTTTCCAATCAGCTCTTCGAGCACAATCGAGGACTGGGTATCAAAAATGATGTCCCCATCAGTCAACAGGTCTGGATCACCACCCGTCATCAAGCCGATGTATTTTTCACCCAGTAAGCCCGCGGTCAGAATGGATGCACTGGTATCGAGCGAAAACTCATTAAATGCATTGCTGATTTCCATGTCGACAATGGCGCCAGCAGTCTGTGCATCATAACGAATACCTGTGACGCGACCGACTGTGACCCCTGCCGCACTCACTTTCGCTCGCGATGTTAAACCGGCGACGTTGTCAAACCGCGCACTGATTTGATAAGACCCTGTATCGCGGGTCTGAGTAAGCCCGCTCACTTCCAGTGCTAAAAACCCAAGGCACAGCGCGCCGAGCAATACAAAAAACCCAACACTGATTTCCATTCGACGTGAATACACGTTAAACCTCTCCAAACATGACAGCGGTTAAAAAGAAATCCAAGCCCAACACAGCTAAGGATGCATAGACCACAGTACGTGTCGTCGCACGCGCAATCCCTTCTGACGTGGGGATCAAATCATAGCCTTGAAAGACCGCGATCCAAGTCACTACAACCGCAAATACTACCGACTTGATGATGCCGTTACACACATCGTGATAAAAATCGACCGACGCTTGCATGTTGGCCCAAAATGAACCGGCATCCACCCCAAGCCAACTGACACCGACAAGCGCACCGCCTAAACAGCCGAC
>CAJXNQ010000029.1 GCA_913057215.1 uncultured Gammaproteobacteria bacterium | reverse complement strand
AACGGAAGACGCGCCCAAATCACTTGAGACGGTGCACCTACTGGCCAGTGAGCCCCAGGTGACCGCCGTTGGCCGCGGACTGATCATTGCGCGTGGTGCCAACACCACCCGAGAGCTCGGTAATTTACCGGGTAACACCTGCACACCGCGTTTTTTAGCCGATCATGCAATGCATTTAGCAGAGCAGCACTCCACACTCACCTGCGAGGTCTTTGATGAAGACACCATGGCTGAGATCGGCATGCATTGTTTGTTGTCTGTCTCACGGGGCTCCGACGAACCGGCGCGATTTATCGTTTTAACCTACCAAGGTCCAAACCACTCAGACACCCAGCCCAAAGTGTTGGTTGGCAAGGGTGTGACCTTTGACACCGGTGGGATCAGCTTAAAACCCGGTGCCGCCATGGATGAGATGAAATATGACATGTGTGGAGCCGCCACCGTCATCGGTTGCATGCAGGCAATTGCTGAAATGAATCTCGACACCCATGTGATCGGGGTGATTGCGGCAGCTGAAAATATGCCCTCAGGCCGTGCCACGAAGCCTGGCGATGTGGTGACAACGCTCTCTGGGAAGACCGTTGAAATCTTAAACACCGACGCCGAAGGCCGACTGGTGCTCTGTGACGCGCTGACCTATGTGGAGCGCTTTGAGCCCTCCGCTGTGGTGGATATCGCCACACTCACCGGGGCCTGTCTGGTCGCACTTGGTAAACACAACACCGGGCTTTTAAGTACCGACGATGCGCTTGCCGATGAGCTGTTGCGACTCGGTCGAGAAACCGGTGATCCTTGTTGGCGACTCCCTATTGAAGAGCCTTACCAAAAGCTGTTGGACTCCAATTTTGCAGACATCGCCAACATTGGCGGGCGCGATGCAGGCACCATCACAGCCGCCTGCTTCTTATCGCGTTTTACTGAGAACTATCGCTGGGCACACCTGGATATCGCAGGGACCGCCTGGTTCTCAGGCGGCAAGGCCAAGGGCGCGTCAGGCCGACCTGTACCTTTATTGGTCAATTGGTTGGCGGAGTGACCAAGGCCAGTTTTTACATACTGGGCGAGGCCACCGAGGATGCGCGGGTCGGCTTTGCCGTGAAGTTTGTGCGACAATCCTGGCGGAAGGGATTGGATGTGTATTGTCACGTCCGTGATCCAGACCAGGCGGCACGGCTGGATGAAGCGCTCTGGGCAGATACAGAGAGTTTTATCCCACATGCGATTGAAACTGACACGCAGCCAATTGCCGGCACGGTCGGTATTGGCTGGACGGATCCGACGACTCGTCACGGTGTGTTTGTCAATCTGGCCGACACACTGCCTGAGTGGTTCACACATTTTGACGATGTGGTTGAGATTGTGACTCAAGATCCTGAGACCCTGGCGGCCACCCGCGAGAATTGGAAACAACTGAAATTTAACGGCTATCCCATTACACAACACGATTTGCGTTCATGACCGACACTTTAGACACCACCTACGATCCCGAGGCTATCGAAACCCGCTGGTATCAATTTTGGGAAGACAACGGGCACTTTAAGCCCTCAGGCGAGGGTACGCCCTACTCCATCATGATTCCGCCGCCCAATGTCACGGGCTCGCTGCACATGGGACATGCCTTCCAGGACACCATCATGGATGCGTTGATTCGGTATCACCGCATGCGTGGCCACGACACCCTGTGGCAAGTCGGCACGGATCACGCGGGCATCGCGACACAGATGCTGGTGGAGCGCCAACTCTTGGCATCTGATATCTCGCGCCACGAAATCGGCCGTGACAAATTTTTAGAGAAAGTCTGGGAATGGAAGCACACCTCCGGTGGCATGATCACGAAGCAGCTCCGCCGGATGGGGGCCAGTGTCGATTGGTCACGTGAACGCTTCACCATGGATGCGGGCTGCTCCAAAGCGGTTCAAGAAGTCTTCATTCGGTTGTTCGACGAGGGCCTGATCTATCGCGGCAAACGGCTGGTGAACTGGGATCCGGTATTGCACACGGCGATCTCGGATTTAGAGGTGGTCAGCGAAGAAGAACAGGGGTCACTCTGGCATTTCCGGTATCCGTTGTCAGACGGCTCCGGTCATCTCACCGTGGCCACTACACGGCCTGAAACCATGCTCGGCGATGCAGCCGTGGCTGTGCATCCTGAGGACGCACGCTACACACACTTAGTGGGTCAAACCATTGCACTGCCACTGACCGGTCGCGAGATTCCGATCATTGCCGACAGCTATGTGGATCCTGAGTTTGGAACCGGCTGTGTGAAGATTACGCCCGCCCATGACTTCAATGACTATGCCATGGGACAACGCCATGAGCTTCCCATGATGAACATCATGACGCTCGATGCGCATCTCAATGACGAGGTCCCGGAAGCCTACCGCGGCATGGAGCGTTTTGCTGCTCGCGACCAGATTGTCCAAGACCTCAATGCCCTGGGTCTTTTAGAAAAGGTCGATCCCCACACACTCAAAGTGCCACGCGGTGACCGCTCGGGTGTAGTGATTGAACCCTTGCTCACCGACCAATGGTTTGTTGCCGTGGAGAGTCTGGCCAAGCCCGCCATTGAAGCAGTCGAACAAGGCGACATCCAGTTTGTACCCAAACAATGGGAGAACACTTATTTCGCTTGGATGCGCGATCTTAAAGACTGGTGTATCTCCCGCCAACTCTGGTGGGGCCATCGGATTCCGGCGTTTTATGATGCCGACGGTGCTATTTATGTGGCTGAATCGGAATTGGCCGCGCGGCAGAAATATGGCCTGGATGACAGCGTCACCTTGAAGCAAGACGAGGACGTACTTGACACCTGGTTTTCATCGGCCCTCTGGACCTTCTCGACACTCGGTTGGCCCGATGAGACCGACTTTTACAAACGATTCCATCCCACCAGTGTCCTGGTCACAGGTTTTGACATCATTTTCTTCTGGGTCGCCCGGATGATCATGATGACTCTGAAGTTCACAGGTGAAGTGCCTTTCAAAACGGTCTACGTCCACGGCCTCGTCCGTGACGCCGAAGGGCAAAAAATGTCCAAGTCCAAGGGCAACGTGCTGGATCCGATCGATTTGATTGACGGAATCAGCCTTGAGGATTTGGTGGCAAAACGAACCGGCGCCTTGATGCAACCGAAGATGAAAGCGCAAATCGAACAAGCCACACGCCGACAATTTCCGGATGGGCTTGAGAGCTATGGCACGGACGCGCTGCGCTTTACGTTTTGCTCACTGGCTTCTACAGGCCGTGACATCAACTTCGACGTAGGACGGATCGAGGGCTATCGGAACTTTTGTAACAAGCTCTGGAATGCAACCCGCTTTGTCTTCATGAAGATCGAGGGGCATCCGTTGGATGCGGTGGATGCCGCGCACGAAACGGTGTTTGATCGCTGGATCCGCTCAAGTCTGCAAAAAACAGAAGCACGTGTCGAAGCGGCGATTGAACAGTACCGCTTTGATTTGGCAAGCCAGGCGATCTATGAGTTTGTGTGGAATGAATACTGCGATTGGTATTTAGAGCTGACCAAGCCGATCTTGGCCGACGGAGGTGCACCCTCTGAAGTACAGGCAGCCACCCGACGCACCCTGGTTGGCGTCTTAGAAACCATCTTGCGCCTGGCCCATCCGTTGATGCCCTATATCACTGAAGAGTTGTGGCAACAGGTCGCACCCAAGATTGGCTTGGGTGGTGAGACCATTTCAAAAGCGCCTTATCCGGTGGCTGACCCCAGCAAAGAGGATGCACAGGCTGAGGCCGATGTGGCCTGGATGAAATCCGTCATCGTCGCTGTGCGCACCATTCGGGGGGAAATGAATGTCTCGCCCGGACGCGCGATTCCGATGCTCCTGACAGGTGGCGAGGCAGCCGACCGCGACCGGCTCGATCGTCTACACAGCCTGATTACAACGCTTGCGAAACTGACAGAGGCTCGGTTCATCGGACCCGATGAATCCATGCCACCGTCGTCAACGCAGTTGATCGGCACACTGGAAGTCCATGTACCCATGGCCGGACTGATCGATACTGACGCTGAGATCCAACGGCTGACCAAACAGGTCGGTAAACTCGAGGGTGATATCAAAGGCTTGACCGGCAAACTCAACAATCCCGGGTTCACCGACAAGGCACCTGCTGAGGTGGTTGCGCGCGAGCGTGGGCGACTGGCAGATGCCGAGCGCCAGCGGGACACCATCCTGTCAACCATTGAGAGCTTAAACGCCCTGTAGATTGGACAAAAGTCTCAATCGATCCATCACTCCAGATGAAAAAAATTTATCATGTGAGTGTGCTGATTCAATTATCCACAACCACCTGAAGTGAGAACCCAGACGCTGTCTGGGTTTGCTCACTTGTGATGCAAACTCTCCCCAGTTTATCCACAAAACAAGTGGGTTGACTTCCCCCTCAACCACACTATCTTGTGTCTCTGATCTATGCACACCCCAAGATATAGGGGTGAGCCACAAAACAACAACCAAGGACTTGGTGGAGGCCACATGTATCAGTCAAGCCGTGTCAGCGGGCAACACGACGAAGCGCGCCAGGCGCCGCAGACAACACCCACATCGCCAGAGGTGACGCCCACACCCGGCGAGATTCGTGTGATGAAACGAAACGGAGCCGTCGTCGCATTTGACCCCACCAAGGTGGTTGTGGCCATGAGCAAGGCGTTTTTAGCAGTTGAAGGCAATTCAGCCGCTGCCAGTAACCGCATCCACGAGACGGTCGAGCGCTTAACAGCACAGGTGGTTGAAACGTTTCGGCGCCGGATGCCCTCCGGTGGCATCGTGCACATTGAAGACATCCAAGATCAGGTTGAACTTTGCTTGATGCGCAATGGCGAGCATCGTGTGGCCCGTGACTATGTGCTCTATCGCGAAGAACGAAAGCGCGCTCGTGCAGACACTGTTGAGGCGCCGCGCGAAATGCACCCTGAGATCAAAATCTCAAAAGAGGATGGCAGCAAAGAGCCCCTCGATGTGGGTCGTCTAAAGACGGTCATTGGTGAGGCCTGTGCCGGACTCACCGATGTCGACGGCGAAGTGGTCTTGAACGAGACCTTGAAAAACCTCTATGACGGTGTCTCGCAGCAGGATGTGAATACGGCACTGGTCATGAGTGCACGGACACTGGTTGAAAAAGAACCCAATTATTCGTACGTCACGGCACGCCTTCTTCTTGATGACATCCGAGCCAAGGCTCTCACGCGATTGGGTGTGGCTGAAAAAGCCACGCAGTTCGAGATGGAGACTCTCTATCCACAGGCACTGAAGGCATTTTTAAAGTTGGCCGCCGAAAGCGAGCTGGTGAGTGAAGAGCTCCTCGAGTACAACCTCGACCAAATGGCAGCGGCGCTGATTGCTGAGCGCGACAACCAGTTCAGCTATCTGGGTCTGCAGACACTCTATGACCGCTATTTCATCCACAAAGATGAGGTGCGCATCGAATTACCCCAGGTCTTCTTCATGCGGATCGCCATGGGCTTGGCACTGAAAGAAGAGAATCGTGAAGAGCGCGCCATTGAGTTTTATCAACTGCTCTCAAGCTTTGACTACATGGCTTCAACACCCACACTCTTTAATTCAGGCACACTCAGAAGCCAGCTTTCCAGCTGTTATTTGACCACGGTGCCGGATAATCTCGATGGCATCTATTCAGCCATCCGTGACAACGCCATGCTCTCAAAATGGGCCGGTGGTCTTGGCAACGACTGGACGCCTGTACGCGCGCTCGGCTCCTACATCAAGGGCACCAATGGGAAGAGCCAAGGTGTGGTGCCGTTTTTGAAGGTGGTCAACGACACGGCCGTGGCGGTGAACCAGGGCGGCAAGCGTAAAGGTGCGGTCTGTGCATACCTCGAGACCTGGCACATGGACATCGAAGAGTTCTTGGAGCTCAGAAAGAATACCGGTGATGACCGTCGTCGGACGCACGACATGAATACCGCCAACTGGGTGCCTGATTTGTTCATGAAGCGGGTCTTTGAAGACGGTGAGTGGACACTCTTTTCACCGGCCACCTGTCCCGATCTGCACGATCTATTTGGGATGGCCTTTGAGAAGCGCTACACCGAATACGAAGCCATGACACGCTCGGGTGAGCTCACGCTCTTTAAGCGTGTGCAAGCCAAAGATCTCTGGCGGAAGATGTTGTCGATGCTGTTTGAAACAGGTCATCCATGGATCACATTTAAAGATGCGTGCAACTTGAGAAGTCCACAGCAGCACGCCGGTGTTGTGCATTCCTCGAATCTCTGTACCGAGATCACCTTGAATACCAACCAAGATGAGATCGCGGTGTGTAACCTCGGCTCTGTGAATTTAAGCCAGCACGTGACGCGTGAGGGTGGACTCGACCGTGAGAAACTGGCCAAGACCGTAAAAACTGCGGTTCGCATGCTCGATAATGTCATCGACATCAACTACTACGCGGTCCCACAGGCGCAAAACTCAAACTTCAAGCATCGCCCGGTCGGGCTTGGTCTGATGGGTTTCCAGGATGCGCTTTATGAGCTTGGTATTGCCTATGGATCGGATGAGGCTGTGGCCTTTGCCGATGAGTCGATGGAAGTGATTTCCTATCACGCCATTGAGGCGTCTGCCGAATTGGCTCGGGAGCGCGGGGCCTATGAAAGCTTTGAGGGCAGCCTCTGGTCACAGGGTTGCCTGCCAATTGATTCCATTGAAAAACTGAGGGAAGAACGTGGATCCA
This sequence comes from uncultured Gammaproteobacteria bacterium, assembly GCA_913057215.1. GTDB lineage: Bacteria > Pseudomonadota > Gammaproteobacteria > Pseudomonadales > Litorivicinaceae > HIMB30. The sequence continues at coordinate 14,243 of CAJXNQ010000029.1, read as the reverse complement.
ATTATCTTAACGTGGACACCTCCAGCACACTCGACTGGACCACGCTCCGTGAAAAAGCCAAAGGCGGAATGCGGAACTCAAACGTCATGGCCATCGCACCGACAGCCACAATCGCCAACATCACGGGCGTGTCGCAGTCGGTTGAGCCCACATATCAAAACCTCTACGTAAAGAGTAATTTGTCGGGTGAGTTCACGGTTGTGAACCCCTATCTGGTACGCGACTTAAAAGAGCGTGGACTGTGGGACAACGTCATGGTCAACGATCTCAAATACTATGACGGCTCTGTGCAGCAGATCGCGCGCATCCCTGATGATCTGAAAGCGCAATATGCGACTGCGTTTGAAGTTGAGCCGCGTTGGATTGTCGATGCGGCCTCACGGCGTCAGAAGTGGATTGATCAGGCACAAAGTCTGAACATCTACATTGCCAACGCCAACGGCAAGAAGCTCGATGTCACTTACCGCATGGCCTGGTTCAGCGGTTTGAAGACCACCTATTACCTCCGTGCACTCGGCGCAACATCCGCGGAGAAATCCACCATCAACAAGTCGAACCTGAATGCGGTGACCGCGACTCAGGCTCCGCAGGCTGCCGCCGAACCTGCAGAAGTCCCCAAGGCCTGTAGCCTGGATGATCCAGACTGTGAAGCCTGCCAATAATCGACAACGACAGGAGACGAAGAATGCTTGATTGGAATGCCTTTAACGAACCTGACGATGCGGTGGCACCGCCACCCCCTCAGGCGAAAAAATCAGAGCCACAGGCAGACGCGCCGCAAGCGGCCCCTGCCCCAGAGCATACAGTGGACAGTGTAGACACCACCCGCTATGAGCCAACCGGCTCAGCGGCCTATGAAGCTGCACAGAAGGCATTGGAAGCCTTAGACGTCGCCCCCGGTCTTGAGGAACTCGAGATGGGTGCAGAGCGCGTTGAGGTCGACGACAAGAAAATGATCAACTGCCGCGCAGACTTGAATCAGCTTGTCCCATTTAAGTATGACTGGGCGTGGACCAAGTACCTGGATGGCTGCGCCAACCATTGGATGCCCCAAGAAATCAATATGACGCAAGACATTGCCTTGTGGCGTTCAAACGACGGCTTGTCTGAAGACGAGCGGAAGATCGTGATGCGCAATCTTGGCTTCTTCTCAACCGCGGATTCGTTGGTGGCGAATAATCTCGTGTTGTCGATTTATCGCTTGATCACCAACCCTGAGTGTCGCCAGTATTTGCTGCGCCAGGCATTCGAGGAAGCGATCCACACGCATGCCTATCAGTACTGCATCGAGTCACTTGGCATGGATGAGGGTGAGATCTTCAACATGTACCGTGAAGTGCCTGCGGTGGCCAAGAAAGCAGCCTGGGCATTGAAGTACACCCAAGCCATTGGAAATCCCCAGTTCCAAACTGGAACACTGGAAAACGATCAGGAACTCCTACAAAACCTGATTGCGTTTTATTGTGTGTTGGAAGGTTTGTTCTTCTATTGCGGATTCTCACAGATCCTGTCGATGGGCCGCAGAAACAAAATGACCGGTGTGGCTGAGCAGTTCCAGTACATCCTCCGTGATGAATCCATGCACGTGAACTTCGGTGTGGATGTGATCAATCAGATCAAGAATGAAAACCCACAGCTTTGGACTGAAGCGTTCCAGGCGAAGATCACGCAAATGATTTTAGAAGGCTTGGCGCTTGAGATTGAATACGCGCGTGACACCATGCCACGTGGCGTCTTGGGCATGAATGCGCAAATGATGGAAGAGTATTTGAAATTCATTACCAACCGCCGTTTGACGCAAATTGGCTTGTCAGAACAATTCCCGGGTGCGGAAAATCCCTTCCCGTGGATGAGTGAAATCATGGATCTCAGAAAAGAGAAGAATTTCTTTGAGACCCGTGTGACTGAGTATCAGGTGGGTGGTGCGTTGTCTTGGGAATAAGACCCAAGCTGCCAGTCCATGACTGACGAAAAGCCCAGACATTGTCTGGGCTTTTTTGTGATCGACAATCCGTGAGTACCTGAGCCTGTATTTAACAAATGCGTCACTGCAAAACCGACGCAGAGCTCAACTCAGCGGACCGAGCCGGCTCGAAGCAAATTCAGGATTGTGTCTGGAGCCTGCGCCACCAAAGTGAGCAACACACGCGCCGGGCCCTGGGGTGTGCGATCGCCGCGCTCCCAATGCCTGAGCGTACTGACACTGATCCCAAAGGCCTTTGCAAACTCGACCTGCGTCATACCGACTTGTCGCCGGATCGCTTTGACATCGAGCGCCGTAAAGTGGTGCACAACGGCCTTAGACGGACGGCCCTCAGCGAATGCGATCGCCTCTTCCATACCACGCTGAATCTGATCAAACACACTAGACATTGTTGCCTCCCTGATCCTTTTCCAGCTGACGACACAGCGCATTGAGCTGACGTAGCTCACTCGGTGACAACAGATCTTTGTCAGATTTGGTGTACGCCGTTAATGCGTACACGAGCTTTTGATTACTGTCATACCAATACATCACTCGAAGCCCTCCACGCTTACCACGCTGGTCATACGCCCAGCGTATCTTGCGAATACCACCTGCGCCTTTCACAATCACGCCGGCCAATGGATGAGCGGCGAGATATGCAATCAACGCATCACGCTCGATTTCCAACAAGTACTTCTGGATCTGTCGAATAAATTCGGGCGTCTCGACGACAGTATGACAGAAAAAATCATCCATTGGATTACCAGCGCAACAGGTTTCTTAAAAAGAGAGTCTGTCAGGCGGAATCTCGAGCGTGGTTATATCGACTGAAAAGGGGTGAAGCGAGGTGCTTGATCACGTGTAGGAGATCGATGAGGAGTGCGCGGAAGCAGTCAGGCGTTAAATTCGACATCCGTGTCGACGCCCGAATCCTTCCTAAGTTCCCAATCCTTCGGGATACCGGAGACCGGCAATGTTGTCCTGTTTTTGAAGTATATCAAAACAAAAAGCTAGACAAAGACATTTTTGCGCATTGCGACAAAACATCGATAAATATAATCATATACCTAATTTTAATTACGAAAAACCTATCATAAAACATCACACTCACAGCCGTTAATTTGAGCGCAAACATGCAACAGCGCCTGACATTCAGTACAGTGAGACGCTCAAGGAGTGCACCATGCGTATCAACCGAATCACCCTACTCTGCCATGATCTCGATGCCGCCATCCGGTTTTACGTGGAAGCGTTTGGCTTTGAGCTCATCGAGGACACGCAAATCTCTGATCAAAAGCGCATTGTCCGAGTCGCTCCCGAGCCTACGGGCGTGTCATTCAATCTCGCACTGGCAAAGCCCGGCGATGAACCACTGATTGGGCAACACGCGGGCAAACGAGTCTCTGTGTTTATAGACGTCGATGATTTGGATCGGTGCCTTGAGCGCTTCCATCAACACGGCGTCGACATCATCGATGGGCCGCGCACAGAACCCTTTGGTCGGTGTCTATTAGTCAAGGACCTCGCTGGCAATACCTGGGAGTTTGTCGAGCGCACAGACATTCAGTGAGCAGGCAAACACTGCCGTCAAAGGCTCGACAGAAAAAGAAAAGGCGGCCAAACGGCCGCCTATAAAGTCCAAGAAAGCTGGACAGGGCAATGGTGTTTTCAAGCACGCGGCAATCCCTAGAACGCGCGAATCTCTCGAACACCTGGACCGGCCCCCAACAACAGTGTGCGTGACCGCACAGCCAATCCATTGACGAAGTATATATAACCGATCGATCTATACAAAGATTATTTAGTTATAAAAAATTTTTATAACCGAACACTCGGTTTTAGACAGTCACACCCATGTCTGCAAATTTCTGACAGATCAGACGTGCCGTCTCAATTGCCTCTGGATCAAACATCAGCATGTGTGACCCACCATCAATCGCATGCAGCGGTGTGCGATAAAAATCAGCAGTTGCCTCAGCATCCTGGAGCCGAATTAACTGATCCTCTCGTCCACTGACAACCATCACAGGTGGATCGCGCTCTGGATCATAGCGAACCGGTCCGATCCGTGGGATACCTTGGAGATCCATGGCCAACCAGGGCGACTCATCGTCACAACGCATAAAAAATTCTTCGATCAGCGGACTGACGTCCTTGGTTGAGAATAAGAGCCGTGCGCCACTTTTTTTAGACACGTGTTTGACCCCCACCGTTAAAGCAATCGCGAGTTGTTGGTAGGCCACAGGGTCCGACCACAGCATCCGGAAGGAGACCTGGGCCAGACCGTAAGGTGGCACCGGGCTCATCAAACACACCCCGGCCAAGGGATATCTGTCACGGATGAGAATTTGAGCGATGGCGGTGCCAAGCGAATGCCCAAGCACCAGCGGTGGGTGGTCCAGCGTCTTCAAAATTGACAGTACATCATCAACATAGTCAGACAACCGAAACCGTTGGATCTCAGAATGCCCCTCGCTCTCCCCGTGGCCACGATATGACAGCGTATGCACCCGAAAGCCCGCCTCGACAAAGGGGGTCATAAAATGCTCTGGAAACACCCAGGCACCTGTACAGATCCCATGCAACATCACGACATCAGGCCCCGCGCGTGTACACGCAGGCTCAAACATGTGATGCTCAAGTTGAAAGGGTGTCTTCACAATGCACTCCATCGCAAACCCACAGTGTACTGATTTTGGACAATCACATCATGCAGATTCGGCAAGCCACCTCAAGCGACCTCGAGGCACTGGTTGCAGGCAACCAGGCAATGGCCCTTGAAACCGAAGATCTTGCGCTTGACTCAACCACTGTAAGAGCCGGTGTCAATGCCGTACTGAAGGACGCGACGCTCGGCCGATATCTGGTTGCAACAGATGGTGCCGACACCGTCATTGGGATGTTATTGATCACCTATGAGTGGTCTGATTGGCGAAACCAGATGATGTGGTGGATCCAAAGCGTCTACGTCTGGCCGAGCGCTCGGCGAAACGGTGTATTCAAAGCGCTCCTCGGTCAGGTTGAACATGAGGCACACCAAAACAATGTCTCAACCCTCCGTTTGTATGCCGAGGTTGAGAATCTTCAGGCGCATGACACCTACCGTGCACGTGGGTTTTTCACCGACCACTATCAAGTGTTTGAGAAAGATCTCCCCTAACCTGCCACCTCACGCGCCTCAGCCACACGAAGGATCCGAAGCACGCTGGTGCCACCGGGGACATTCAGGCGCGAGCCCCGTGTCAGGATCACCTGCTCGGCATCCTCCAAACCCAGGGCGTCGGCGACTTGGGTCACAACCATCTGATCAAGGTGCGTCATGGCCTCGCCGGTTGGTGGCTCAAAGGGTAAGGGCAATACGCCCCGATACAGCGCCATCCGCGTGCGTGTTTTCGCCTGATGCGAGAGCGCAACGATCGGCAGTGCCGATCCAGACCGACTCATCCAAAGCGGTGTGGATCCACTGTCTGTGATGCAAATGATCGCCGCAAGATCGCTCAAGTGATTGGCCAGATACATCGCACCCATGGCGATCGCCTCATCACGCCGTCCATACTGCGCTTCTACCCGCGCACCCAACGCTTGCGCTTGGGCCGTTTTTTCAGCGCCGATCGCAGTCTTGGCCATGGCTTTAACGACCTCAACCGGATAGGCGCCGGCGGCTGTTTCAGCAGAGAGCATCACCGCATCGGTCCCATCGAGTACAGCATTGGCAACATCAAACACCTCAGCGCGTGTTGGTATCGCATTGTGGATCATCGACTCCATCATCTGGGTCGCTGTAATCACTGGCCGATCCAAGGCACGTGCTCGCTCGATGATGGTCTTTTGCACTCCAATCAGCCGATCGTCACCAATCTCGACACCCAAATCACCGCGCGCCACCATGACCGCATCACTGGCTTCAATGAGCGCATCGAGGCTGGTCACATCCGAGACGGCTTCAGCGCGCTCAATTTTGGCAACCAGGGCTGCGTTTGATCCGCGTGCGCGCAGTGCCTCACGGGCCAACTGCATGTCCTCAGCCCCGCGCGGAAACGAAATCGCCGCATAATCCGCATCGATTTTGGCGACAGTCTCCATATCGAGATAATCTTTGTCGGTGAGTGCCGGCGCTGACAAACCGCCGCCTTGCTTATTGATGCCCTTGTGGTTGGACAAGACGCCACCTTGCACAACCTCGGTGTCAACTCGCCCTGCATTGACCTCCGTCACAGATAAGACAACACGCCCGTCGTCCAATAAGAGGACATCGCCGGGTTGACAGTCCTGTGCCAGATCGGGGTAGTCGAGCCCAACCACTGACGCATTGCCAGCGTCGCGCGGATGTGCAGCATCCAGCGCAAAGGCTTGGCCTGGGTTTAACGTGATTGGACCCTCGGCAAACCGTGCCACCCGAATTTTTGGGCCCTGTAAATCAGCCAAGATCGCAATCATCAGACCATGGTTCTCGGCGATGGCACGTACCGCTTGCGCGCGACGCACGTGATCGGCTGCTTCACCGTGGGAGAAATTCAATCGGCAGACATTCACACCAGCCAGCAGCATGGCCTCGAGCACCCCTGGTGCATCCGATGCCGGTCCAAGCGTGGCCACAATTTTGGTTCTTCGAAATTCCATGTCGAGGGTCTCCTTGAAAGTCTCAGGCTATCAGAGAACACATGACAGATTGCTAATTCAATCGAACGATTGATCGACAACCACATCTCACGATCGAAATCTTGTATTTTTAAAACGAAAATAGTAACTTTAATACTACTCCATGCATTGAAAGTGGATCAAAGACTGAGGTGAAGCGTGGGCATTTTCACTGAATATGAAGCAGCGTCCTCCGAAGATCGGAGCGCACTCGCGAAGATGGTGATGACACTCTTCGATCACTGGCAACTCAGCACAGAAGATCAAACGGCATTATTAGGGCTTGCAGCGCACAATCGAGCCGCACTGGCAAACTACCGAAACGGCAAACCGATTGGCACCAGTCGTGATCAGTATGAGCGTGTGGGGTATTTGCTCGCCATCCATAAGCGGTTGCGCGTGTTGTTCCCACAAAATCGAGAGTTGGCCTATGCCTGGATGAGCAATCGCAATGCCGCGTTTGACCACCTGACCCCGGTTGAAGTTGTCAGACAATGGGGATTTGCCGGCTTATTGATGGTGCACCACTATCTTGATCGCACGCTGAATGTGTGAGTCACCGGCGCATGCACTCCGTATTTTCAAGGCTTGCTGACTTTGATCAGGATGTATCCCGCAACATTGTATCGACTCAACAGAACCAGTCTCTGTTTGACGACTTAACTGAAGATCCCGCGGAGCAATCATTGGCAGATCGGGTCGAGGCCCATGCCACACGGGGTGCTATGCATTCAACTGGCGATGTCATTCATCGTCCGTTTGAGGATGCGCGGTGGTCAAACGCCATTGCTTGGCCTTTTGAGAACCGACACGCCAGCCGCTATTCAGATGGCACCTATGGGGTGTGGTATGGCTCAGAGTCCGTTGAAACGACCGTCTATGAATCTGTCTATCATTGGTACAAGGGTCTACTCAGTGACGCGGAATTCACTGGCCATTCCGTCGTCGCAGAGAGACAGGTGTATGCCGTACACTGTAACGCCGCTTTAATAGACCTTCGAGACGTTGTTGACGAACACCCGAATCTCTTGCACCCGACAGATTACACCTGGTGTCAGTCGATCGGGGCACGGATCCACCGCGAAGGACACCCAGGCTTAGTGACGCTCAGTGTGCGCCGACCCGTCGGGCACAATGTGGCGATTTTCACTCCGAACGTTCTGTCTCAACCGCGTCTCATCAGCGCGCTCACCTATCGCTTGGACTCGGATCGCGTCACCGTTGAGACAGCGCCAGGAATCCCTTGGATGACCCTGACAGCTCCTGCGTGATACGCGGCAAATGACGGCTGATCTCGCTGAAATCCGTGCAAACCAATCAGGTTGTCAGGCGATGCCAGTCTCTGGAGGGCTGGAACTTCGATGCATCCCAAGGTCTGATCCACTCAAATCTGTTCAGGTGCCTCGAGCACCATCTTTCCTGGAATCATCAAAGCCACCAGAGAAGCAATCGCAATGCAAACAGCTGACACCCACAAACACACCTCAAGGCCTTGCCACTGATACAAGGCTCCAGACAAGACAGTGCCTGCAAGCCGGCCGGCTGCGTTGGACATGTAATAAAAACCAATATCCAGACTCGCACCGTCGGCGCGTGCGAAACGAACGATCAGATAGCTGTGCAGCGCTGAATTCATGGCAAAGAGGACGGCAAAGACCAAAAGCCCGATGCTCACAACCCAAGCCACTGCCCAATCGGTCATTAGGGCCAAGGCAAGGCCGGCCGGCGTGACCGCCAGGAGTCCGCCATAGAGCACCAGTTGCCCGCGACCGGTTGAACCTTCCTCGGCAAGCCCCGTCAGTTTTGGTGCCACTGCTTGAATAAAGCCATAGCCAATGATCCAGACCGCCAAATAGCCACCAACCTGCCAAAAATCCCAACCGAGCACCGAATGCAGATACACAGGCAAAGCCACCACAAACCAGACATCTCGTGCACTGAATAGGAAAAATCGCGCGAGCGACAGATAATTGATGGCTTGCGACTTGGAAAAAATCTGGCTGAATTTGGGTTTGTTTTTGGCAACACCCAATTCGGTGCGCAGTAAAAACACACTCAATGCCCACACCACTGACAGAGCACCCGCCATGGCAAGGACCGCCCCTGCAAAGCCAAGCCAACTCAGTAAAACCGCGCCAACAAAGAAGCCAGCACCCTTCAATGCGTTTTTCGACCCGGTTAAGAAGGCCACGATCTTGTAAAGATCAGAATGACCGTCCTTGGCGATGGTCTTCATTGAGCTCTTCGCACTCATTTTATTGAGGTCTTTGGCGATGCCAGAAATCGCTTGCGCCACCATGACCCAGACGACGGTGAGAAGCTCAGCCGGAACAGCCAACATGGCAAGCGCCCCAATTTGCATCAAAAGACCGATCTGCATGGTGCGGTTCAGGCCAATGCGCGCGCCAAGCCAGCCGCCGACGGCATTGGTGACAATGCCGAAAAACTCATAAAACAAAAACAAAGAGGCAATCTGAAACGGTGTGTATCCGAGCGTATAAAAGTGCAGCACCACCAACATCCGAATAGCACCGTCGGTGATGGTAAAGGCCCAGTAATTGCCAGTGATCACCGCATAATCTTTAAGCGCCGAGTCCACGAGTGGCTCCTGTAAATGCTGCCAATTCGACCAAGCGGTTGGCATAGCCCCACTCGTTGTCGTACCAGAGATAGACTTTGACCTGCGTCTCGTTGACCACCATGGTCGACAGCGCATCGACAATGCTTGAGCGCGGATCGGTCTTATAGTCAATCGACACCAGTGGACGCTCTTCAAAGCCTAAAATACCCGCCAAAGCGCCCTCACTTGCCGCCTTCAATGCCTGATTGACGGTGTCGACGTCGGTGGGCGTCTCCACTTCAAAGACACAGTCTGTGATTGAGGCATTTGCAAGCGGCACGCGGATGGCATGGCCGTTTAAGCGTCCACGAAGCTCAGGGAAGATCTCGGCGATGGCGGTTGCACTGCCGGTTGTTGTTGGAATGAGTGACATCCCACAGGCTCGCGCGCGCCGGAGATCTTTATGCGGGGCATCCAAAATCGTTTGTGTGTTGGTTAAATCATGCACAGTGGTGATGGAGCCATGTTTGATCGTGAAGTGATCGTGAATCACCTGAATCGCCGGCGCAATGCAGTTGGTGGTGCAGCTCGCGGCCGTGACAATCGGATGACGGACCGGATCGAAGAGGCTCTGATTCACGCCCATCACAACGTTTAACACCTCAGGCACTTTGATCGGGGCAGACACGACGGTCTGTTGGACACCCATGGCCGCATAGGGTGCTAAGGCCTCAACTGTTTTGAATTTGCCGGTGCATTCAAGGACCAGATCACAGCCTGAAAAATCAGCTGCCTCCAACGTCTTACCCTGGGTCACGCGAACGTGCTGCCCATTGATTTCAATCGATGCATCACCTGCGACCACCGTGCCTGCCCAAATGCCGTGGACCGAATCAAATTGCATCAGGTGCGCATGGGCCTGCGCGTCGCCGGCCACGTCGTTGATCTGGACCAATTTCAATGTCGGGTGATCAGCCAACACCCGCGCTGCCAACCGGCCAATTCGGCCAAATCCATTCACTCCAACGTTGATCATGTCATGCTCCTTGCGTCTGTTTCAGTGGGGGAATCTGTGCCTGAGGGGTGCAGAGTTCTGGGCGCCCTCGGCAGCAGTCAGAGAGTAAAAATTCCATCAGTGCAGCCACTTGCGTCGCTTCAATTCGATAGCGAATGAACCGACCCTCGCGCGTCGCAAAGACCAGTCCAGCGTGCTCGAGTTCTTTCAAATGAAAGCTCACCTGCGAGGGTGCAATATCAAGTGCGTGTGCAAGCTCACCGGCAAGGTGTCCCGTTTCACCCGCTGTCGCCAGCAAACGAAACATCGACAACCGGTGCGTCTGGCCAATCGCTTGAAAGCACTTAATTGCCAACTCAGTTTGCATGGATATCTCAATTTCTATATTTCAATAATTATCAAAATATAGAAGACGCCCAAGGCGCGCAAATGAAGATTTGATGACCATGCCAACGCAGGTGTTATTCAGCAAACCCGCCGGCACGGGCCCGCAGTGATTGAGCCTGACTCTCAGCGAGGTCCTCGGCGGTGTCCGATTCAGTTGCATCCGATGGTTGTGACTCATCACCACCCTCTGAGGTTTGGCTCGACTCACCCTCCTCGGTGTTTAAAAAGTCGCCGGGTGGGTCCAGTTGCAATCGCTGATACAGATCCCGAATCGCACTGTTGAGTGCGGCTTTGGCCTCCGCGTTGGAAGGGTCTTGACTGAGTGTCGCGCCCTCAGTGGTTACGACACTCATAAACGCCTCAGGCAGCCAGGATTCAAAGGCACCGCGAAGGGTGCGGATGGTCCGTGGGTTCGAGACCGGCTCATCGGACTGTCCTTGCACGCTTTCTAGAGTTGCCAAGATGTGTTTTCGGACAATCAATTCAAACCGCTTCTTGGCATCCTCAGCAAAGCTCTGTGACTGCCCATCTTCGCCGGCCATCGCATGAAACAGCGCCTCGCCCCGAAGACCCAAAAACACATCATCCGGCAGGGGTTGGACGGCTGGGGGCGCTTCAGCCTCAGGCGGTTGGTCACCGCGGAGCTTCAGTGCTTTGTGTTTGTTGGCCTCTAACCGCGCAAGGCGCTCATTGAGCTGATATAAGGTATACAGCACCAACACCAACGTCACCAAGGCTGCACTCAGTAACAGTCCTTCCACACTCACTCCTCTCCACGTCTTGTTATCGTATCGGCCAAAGACTCGGTTTCTTTGGTCATTCGGGCATGGTGAGCCATTCTTGCAATGTGCGTTTTAACCAATGCGACTGCTTTGCGTGATACCGACGCATGCCCTGTATATGAGAGTCGATGGGGTGGGCACCGGGTAACTCAAGCATGTGAGATGCCCGATTCAGCCAACGGCGCATCATCTGCGGATGCATTTCCGGATGAAATTGGGTTGCAAGCGCCCTGTGACCCACGCGATAGGCTTGTTCGGGAAAGGCTGCATTCGGTGCACCCACTGCAAGACGTGTGGCGCCCGCGGGCAGTTGATAGCCTTCACGATGCCACTGATACACATGACCTAAGGCACCAAATTGACTGTAACCGAGCCCGCGTGAGCGAATCGGATACCAGCCCACTTCCACATGATCATCGGGATGGCTCTGAACAGACGCACCCAAGACGCGCGCCATTAACTGAGCGCCGAGGCAAATGCCCCAAAGCGGACGATCATGGTGTAACCACTGCTCAATCAGCTTCAGTTCACGCCGAATGCCATCCAAGTGATCGTCATTGGCGCTCATCGGACCACCAAAGACGATGAGTCCATCAAATCGATTCAGATCACGGGGCAGCCGCTGCCCGACCAGGGGACGGACGATCTGCACCTGAACACCCAATTGTTTAAGTGCTACACCCACCTGACCGGTGGTGGAATGCGCTTGATGCAACACACACAGCACCCGCATGCTCATGACGCCCGATCCTCCAAGATCGCCCGAAATGTCAAATTCAGACGTGGCCCAATCGACTGTTTAGTTTTAAGTAACGCATGCTCCCAGGACTGTTGGGTCGCACCGGCCATCACCATGAGATCACCACCACCCAACTCAAAGGTTAAGGCCTGATCGCGGCTGCCTTTCCAGGGCCGCAATCGAAACCGACGCCGCGCGCCCAAGGACACTGAACAGACCACCGGCAAGGATCCCAGTTCAGGCTCATTGTCCCGATGCCATCCCATGGAGTCCTCGCCGTCTCTGTAATAGTTCATCAAGCAGTGATTCACACCGGTTGATGGTGCCAGACCCCAGTCTGTCAATAATTGATTGATGCCATCACGCAATTGATCCACCGGCGCACACCAAGGCCGCGGTGGCAAAGTTCTGTTGCTGTATCGGTAGGATCGATCGCCTGACCACGCTGTCAGCCGGGGTTCAAGATGGGTTTTTCCAAAGAGACTGACCGACCCCTGCTGCCAATCGACAGACGCCAAGACAGATTCAAGCGCGATGTGGTGCGCCCAGGCAGGCAGCACATAAACCAAGAGCCCGGGGCGCACCCAGGTTTGGCATCGTGGATCTCGACTCAGGTACGGGTTTGGATTCATCCACTCGACTGTACCGGATCGGATCCTTTGAGGTAAGACTAGCCGGTCGGCTCGAGATCATCCTCATCGATCTCAGCCACTCGGGTCTCAAGCAGCTCTTCCCGTAACACAGGGACATCCCGGGGTGCATCAACGCCCACACAGATTTGCTGTGTGCCTTTGATTTTCACCACTGTAATTCGGATGTCGTCTCCGATACGGATTGATTCATCCACGCGTCGGGTCAGTACTAGCATACAGTCCTCTCAATCCGTTGAAAAATTACAATTTTGAAGTCCATTTAGGCCACGATCCTGTCGCCGAGTGAATCTTCCCACACCCACAGGCTCGCACAGAAAGCACCCTGAATACCTGCTTTCGACCAAATAAATACCCTGTTTTGTCGGACAATAATGATGGTATGAAATTACAGAATTGATAGGGATCAAGAAGCCGCGCGCAAGCGCGTGATCAGCCAAAGAATCGGCAGGACACCAATCAACACCGGCGTCAGTGTTCCGGTCACAAAGACAATAAAGGCGTGTTGTATGTCCGTTTGGGAGACGACCCCATGACTGATGTAGAACACCAGATGCAAGGTGGCACTCAGTAACGCAAAGACCACTGCAAAACCAAACACATCGACAAGTGGTCTCAGTCGAAAGGGCTGACTCAGCTGCTCCCAAATGAGGAGTGACACATACCCTGAAATCGCACAGATCGATGCAAGCCAAACCGAATACAACGGCAGTCCCTCCGGCACCGCATTGACAGCGAGCCCGCCAAGAAAAACACCGATTGCACCCAACAGCCGAAACCTCAAGACTGCGAGCACTTTCACGACCGCGGGCAGGAAAAAGAGACTGAGTGGGGGCGTCGGGCTTGGCCCTTGGATCGCGACAAATAGATAGAACGTCAGCATCAATGCGCCGGCCACCAGTCCGATCTGCTCAATCGCAGAGACTTGGAAGCGAACTCGGGTTGCAACCGATTCAAGCGCGGTGGGGATCACAAGCCAGGTCGTTGTTTTCAATACAATCCATAAGAGCGCAATCAGTAACAACCCACCGCCAATATCACCCTGCGCCATACCGCTTACGGTGTCTATCACGGAGCTGAGGAGTCCATCCTCAAAGCCCATAAAAAGCACTGTGTGCGTGAGGGCGTTCAATACCGCCGACGCCAAAATAAACAACATCACCGAGGTGAGATTCAGTGACTCAGTGAGAATTCGACCGCCGCGGAGTCTTTCAACAAAGACCAGTGCCAAATACGGCATCACTGCGGAGAGGACAGCAGCCGTGAATGCTTTGAGCGAGGAATCACTGAACAGTTCAATCGAAACCAATAGGCTGCCTATAAACAGCCCAGGGATCGCATAGGCACGACCGATCAAGACCGCCAACACACGAATCCCGTGCGGTAAAAACAAAAGACTGACCCCGGGTAAATAATCATAGGGCGCCAGTACGTTGACTTGAATCACAAAGGCCGCCAAATACAATGCCACGACAGCCACGTTCAGCGATAGGATGCTGAGCATTG
>CAJXNQ010000028.1 GCA_913057215.1 uncultured Gammaproteobacteria bacterium | reverse complement strand
GGTGACGGCTCTTGGGTCTTGGTGACCTCGGCTTTTCACATGCCGCGTGCCGTTGAAATCTTCACCGATCAGGGCATTGCCGTCATTCCCTATCCGACGGATTTTCGGTCCCAAGCCACCATGCCCTGGCGTTGGGACCTCTCAGAAGGGGCATCCATGCTCCATATTCTGATGCACGAATGGATCGGGCTCACCGTATACCGCCTGACGCAAGCACCGCAATAACGTCATATGCTGACACCGTCCCGCGCCCAAACCCGTGTGTGGACTCGAAAGCAGTCGACAGGGTGCGCAACCGCGCCCTCACCGATCACGACTTGCAACGGCTGACTCTTCTTGCACAAGACGTGCGGTCGCCATTCCAAGCGGTGAATCAATCTCAAATCGAACCGGCACCCAGTGTCCGCGGACCTGCCCAAAATACAGTGTCCGGCTGATACTTGATTCGCCAAACTGAAACAGGCTACGCCCTGTTGAGAATCCACCGATCCGCGTCAAACCAATCTCACAGACATGCGCGGGCCCTGCGTAATCTCGGGCGTCTTTGGCCACCAAGGTTTGATCTCCACCATCGGTGAGTGTGATGTCATAGCGGCGGATGCCATCAAAAATCGCATAACGGCCTTCACAACGACCGGTTGCATCCAGTGTACGCGCGATGTCAAACACCGGGACGAAGGGGTCCACCGTATTGGCGGTCGAGTCCTCTGGGACCGGACTGATCTCGTAGTCACGTGGCTTCGAGCGGACATAGTCGACGACCGGCGCGGACCCGTCATCCATCCAGGTCACAGTCAACTGACTCATGGCGTCACTCCAGCTGCTGCCCCCGTTTAAAAGCGTCATCCCGTCACCGGTGCGCATGATCTCAAGCGATGAGCGAAAATCACTGAATAAGGTACTCACACCGCGTGATTCCACAGAAATATTGACCGACTCGACCTGATCGGAAGCCAACAGTTGCATATTGAATTCGGCCAACTCAAGTGGACCCCAATCGACCACGTAACGAAGTGGTTGTCCGTCTAGAGCATGCGCCGAACAACTCATCAAGCCTGCTACCCACCATGCCATCAGTCGTCTCATGATCCACCTCGTGCCTGGAAGGCATCAAATCGTGTTTGCCAGAGTGCGGCGCGCTCTGCATTAAAAAATTCACTGCCTGTCTCGTCGTACAGCCGAGCAAGTCCCAAGGCCGCAAACCCAATCCCGCGTTGATAGGCCTCCAAATACAACCGCTCGGCACGGCCACGATCACTGCTCGCCACCCCGTTTCCAGTGTGATAACTGACGGCCAGCGCAAACCAGGCGACGGGGTATTGAAGTGCCTGCGCGGTCTCAAACGCATCGAGCATTTTGAGGCCCTCATCGCGCTTTAAATAGCCACGCCCCAACTGCACCCAATAGCGGCCGTTATTTGGCTCGTCCGCGATCGCACGATTGCAGGATTCGATCACGCGGGACGCGTCGATTTCAGCATAATTGACAGGGGGTGCGCGGCGCTCTGGATCGGCGATGATGGAGGCTAACCGGTCACAGGTCGGCCCATCAGCAAAGACCGGCATGCACACCAGCCAAAGGGCTGCACATAGGATCCGTTTAAAGTGCTGGCAATGCGCCGAGACGGCTCTGGCAATAGACAAGCGGCGCGGTCGATTCCGCGTCGAGCTCGATATGCTGTACCTCACCCACCAAGATTCCATGATCGCCTCCGTCATACAGAGCATGGTGTTTACACTCTAAATAGGCAAGGCACCCTTGAATATGTGGCGTCCCAAACGGACCTGCTGCAATCGTCAGACCGGCGGTCTTCTCTGCGCCCGACTTGGCAAATTGCCATGCAAGCTCACCTTGGTGACCCGCCAAGATGTGGATGCTGAAGTACGATGCCTCGGTCAGTGGTCCATAACACTCGGCGTCTTTGGCTGGGCACATCAGTACCAGGAGAGGATCGAGCGACAGGGACGTAAAGGCACTGGCTGTCATTCCGGCGACCGCGCCTTCAGAGTCGAAGGCGGTGGTGATGGTCACACCGGTTGGAAACCGACCCATCGCCTGTTTAAACATGTCTGTGGTTACACTCATCCGCCTGCCTTTTTCGCGCGATAACCTTGCTCGGCTAGAAATTCAAGAATCGGCACCACGTGATCCCCTTGGATCACGATTTCGCCCTGCTTTGCAGAGCCCCCGGTACCTAAGCGTCGCTTTAATGCCTTGGCCAGTGTTTTAAGATCATCAGGCCCGCCTGGCACATTCCAGACCACCGTCGCCTCTTTGCCACCACGGCCTTTGGTTTCCCGGCGCACCGAAATGACCGCATCATCGGGATTAATAATCGCCTGCGTTGAGTCGGAGTCGATGCGACCCGACTCGGTTGAGTACACGAGCCGAGTCTCTTTAGGCATGCTTAATTGTCTTCCAATTCTTCAATCCGTGATTCGATATCTGGCCGCGCCATGGCTCGAATCAAGCTTTTGATATCCACGACGCCGATCACTTGACCGCTTGGGTCGGTCACCCGCGCCTGCGAGGAAGGCGATTCTGTCACCAACTGAGCCGCATCCTCAACCAACATTTCACCGGGTAATTCAGGCCCCGGCTGATCATTGGGTGGTGACATGATGGTTTTCAACTGGATCACGCGTCCGCGGTTGATGTCTTTGGTGAAATCGGCGATGTAGTCATCATGCGGTTTCAACACGATCTGCTCCGGCGTGCCCTGCTGAATCACTTCGCCGTCTCGTAAAATTGCGATTTGATCGCCAATCCGCAACGCCTCTTCCAAATCATGCGTAATAAACACAATGGTTTTATGTAACTCTTGCTGCAGGTCCAACAAAATATTTTGCATGTCCGTGCGGATCAGCGGATCCAGTGCACTGAAGGCCTCATCCATCAACAAAATATCAGCATCGGTCGCAAGCGCCCGCGCAAGGCCCACACGTTGTTGCATCCCACCGGAGAGCTGTGTTGGATAATTGTTTTCAAATCCAGACAGTCCCACCCGCTCGATCCATTGTGATGCCCGCTTCGCCGCTTCCTTCTCAGAGATGCCTTGGATTTCCAGCCCATAAATGGTGTTATCCATGACTGTCCGATGTGGCAGCAAGGCAAATTTCTGAAACACCATGGAGGCGCGGTTTCTCCGAAAATCTCGAAGGGCCTTGTCATCCATTGAAATTACATTTTCGCCATCGACGATCACATCACCACTGGTGGGCTCAATCAATCGATTGATGTGACGAATCAAGGTCGACTTGCCAGAACCTGACAACCCCATCACCACTTGAATGCCGCGGGCAGGTATTTTCAGGTTGATGTCACTTAAACCGAGCACATGGCCAAACTCTTCGTTCAGTTGATCCTTGCCAACGCCCGCACGGACCTTGTCCATCATGGCCTGCGGATTGTCGCCAAAGATCTTGTACAGATTGCGAATTTCGATTTTGGTCTGTGAATCAGTCACCGTGACCTCCTTGGCGGTAGCTTTGTAAGCGCTTGCCGTAAGACTGGCTGATTCGGTCAAAGATGATGGCCAATGCAACGATCGCAAGGCCGTTCAAGAGACCCATCGCCAGGTATTGATTCGAGATCGCTTTCAGAACGGGTTGGCCCAAGCCTGTCACACCAATCATCGATGCAATCACCACCATCGCCAATGACATCATGATGGTTTGGTTAACCCCGGCGAAGATATTCGGGAGCGCGAGCGGAATTTGCACCTGGGTCAGTTTCTGCCAGTTTGATGCGCCAAAGGCATCGGCGGCCTCGAGCACTTCTTTATCCACCAAACGGATGCCTAAATTGGTCAACCGGATCATCGGTGGAATTGCATAGATCACCACTGAAATCAGCCCAGGCACCTTCCCAATGCCAAGCAGCATCACCACGGGAATCAAATACACAAAACTCGGAATGGTCTGCATGACGTCCAGTATCGGTGTCACGATCGCCTGAGCGCGGTCTGAGCGGGACATCAAGATCCCAACCGGCAGTCCCACCCCGATACACACCAGGGTACAGACCACAATGATGCTGACCGTGCTCATGGTGTCTTCCCACATGCCGAGAAGCCCAATCAAGAAAAAACTGATGGCCGTACCAATGACAATTTTCAGACTGCGACTGGCGAGCCATCCAAGCCAGCACACCAGCGCGATAAAGATCGGCCAGGGCATGGCCAACAACAGGTTTTCAAGCCCAATTAAAAAGTGAAGCAAAGGATCAAAAAAGTTTTCGATACTCTCGCCATAGGCTCGCGTAAAACTTTTGAATCCTTCGTCAATCCCTTTACGAAGATCCCTGAGATCCCCGCGTCCGAGTTCGGGGAACTCAATTAGCCAGTCCATACTGCCCTCTGTATACCAAAACGACCGAGCCCCACGAGAGGGATCGGCCGTCATTTTTTGTTGTTGGTTGGCTTATAGCGCGTCTTTAATTCGCTCTGCTGCTTCCGGTGTGACCCACTGCGTCCAGATCGGCTCTTCATTGAGCAAGAACTCAATAGCCGCGTCTTCTCCAGATGCTTGGTTGTCATCCATGTAGGAAAGATACCGGCCAATCAAGGGCAGGTCCAGCACACGGTTTTCAATGTACGCTGCTTCCTCTGGATTGGCGGCAATGAAGTCGTTTTGCGCCAAAGACACCACTTCAGATTCAGTGTACGAACTTGGCTCTGGATTGGCACACTCGGCCTCGGGCTTGACGATGCAATCATGCCAGTTGTCTTCATTGAAGGGGACACCCCACTCAATCGGCTGCATGTCGTATTTACCCACCATGGTGGTTGGTGCCCAGTAATAGCCAAACCAGTTCTCGCCACGCTCACTCGCTTTGGCGATGGATCCATCCAGACCCGCACCTGAGCCTGTCATGACGAGCTCCCAACCCTTCGCTTCCATATCAAAAGCCCGATAGAGGTTGTTGGTCGACAGCTCACACGCCCAGCCCGGAGGGCAGGTATGCAGAGCGCCTTTTGAAGGATCTTCAGGGTGCGGGAACAAGTCTGGACGCGCCAAGATATCTTCAAGCGTTTTCAGTTCGGGGTATTTTTCTGCAAAATTCCCGTTGACGAACCAGGTCTCACCGGCACCCTCAAAGGGCTTTGGATTCAATTTCGTCAAGCGTCCATCTTGTTCGGCCTGCGCGAGGAGCTCAACAGAGCTATTTGCCCAAAGCTCGGAGGCAAAATCCGGTGTGCCTTTCTCATTCATCGACGTAATCTGAGGGACGGTTCCGGCTGTCAAATACTCAACGTCACACCCGTAGCCTTCCGACAAAATAAATCCATCGAGCCGCGCTAAAAATTCGCCACTGGCCCAGTTCATCTCACCGATGACCACCTTTTCACAGTCTGACGCCAATGCCTGGCCGCCGGACATCAGTGCTGCGACTGCCATTGATGCCCCAATTAATGTCTTCATGTTCACCCCATTTTTTGAATTCATTTTCATGGCTGATGTTTCTTCCGCGAAACATTCTGAGAGTGTACTCAAACAATTCGCATTCGCCAAATACTGGAATTTAATGGGGTTTGAGACAAAGGTCGTAGCGCACAGAATCAAATGCGGCCTAAATAATTGATTTGATCCCATAAGTTCAGGGGTAGAAAAGACAGGCCCTTTATTGGCACACTAGAGGCCTAGACACAGGGGTAGCACATTGCAGGCACACAATCTCGAAACGGAAGTACTTGTTGCGCTGAGACGCATCGTCCAAGCCATTGACCAACACTCAAGCCGACTGGGTAAAGAGTTTGGCCTAACGACGCCGCAATTGTTGGTGTTGCAGACGGTTGCAAACACCAAAGAGCAACCCATTCGCGCCATCAGCGCCGAGGTCAATCTATCCCAGGCGACGGTGACAAGCATTGTCGATCGCCTCGAGCGCCGTGGGCTTTTGGAGCGTCAGCGTTCAGGCACCGACCGGCGCAAAGTTTTCTTGGTCATTACAGAGGCGGGCACCGAACTCCTCGCCAAGGCTCCAAAGCCGCTTCAAGAGAACTTCCTTCACCGCTTTGAGCGGCTGCGCGAATGGGAGCAGCACCAGTTGGTCTTCGTCTTGAAGCAAGTCGCCGAAATGATGGGGGCACGCCACCTTGACGCAGCCCCTTTGTTAGATACAGGCGATGTTACCCGCGGCCACCAGACGCCAAAAACGCCATCTGGTTTGGAGCCAGTTGCCCAAGCTGATAGTCAATAAAGGCTTTTTTCAACTCGCCTTCATTGGATAATACGAACGGGCCTTGGCGCGCGATCGGCTCATTGAGCGGCTCAGACGCTAATAGAAGCCCACGCCCATGCTCGCCCTGAATAGCCACTGCTTGGTCACCGGACAGCACTGCCAGATCACCGTCTGTGATGGTCTCTCCGCCAATCTGAAGCGCGCCCTCAAAGCAAAATAAAATGGCCGTATGTCCATCGGCGATCGGAATCTCCGTGGATCCGCCAGAGACAGACACATCGACCATCAGGGTCGGTAAGTGCGTCTCAGCCGGGCCGTGATGTCCAAATAACTCACCGGCGACCAAGCGATAGTCCACGCCTGTATCAGAAAACACTGTAATAGCGTCTGCTGGAATGTCTTGGTACTTGGGCTCACTCATCTGTAATCGCTGCGGCAGATTCAGCCAAATCTGAAACCCCCACAGACTGCCGTCGGTTTGCTCAGGCATTTCCGAGTGCAAGATGCCCTTTCCAGCCGTCATCCACTGCACTGCACCATCGGCCAATACACCGGAATTGCCGTTGGAGTCTTGATGACGCATTTTACCTTTCAACATATAGGTCACAGTTTCAAAGCCACGGTGTGGGTGTGGCGGAAAGCCCGCAACATAGCCCTTGGGATCGTCATTTCGAAAATCATCGAACATCAAGAAGGGATCGATGTAGTCAGCTCCTGGCAACCCGACCACGCGTCGAATGTCGACACCGGCACCGTCTGATACCGCGCGGCCTCTGATGATTCGTTCAATTGTGCGCATCACGCTTTCCTTTTGTGTGTTTGCCCTTACTCTAATGACGAACTGCAAAAAACAAACGTCACTTCAGTGCTTGGATTCAATCCGAAACGGCACGAATCAAAGGAGTCTGTATGCCATCCATTACCTTTATCGACCCCACCGAGACCGAAGTCACTGCATCCTTTGAACCCGGTGACACCCTGCTCAAGGCCGCCTACTTTGCGCGCGTTGAGGGCATTTTGGCCGAGTGCGGCGGTGGATGTTCATGTGCCACCTGTCATGTGCATCTAGACAGCGCCTGGGATGGCATCGTCGAACCACCGAGTCTTCAAGAATCTGACATGCTCGCGTTCGCCGTTGAGCCTACGCCGCACTCACGGCTTGCCTGCCAAGTTGAACTGACCGACGCACACGACGGCCTCACCGTCACCGTTGCCAAACGCCAGTACTGATGCGCATTGCCATCATCGGAGCGGGCCAAGCGACGGCAACGCTTCTCCAGACCCTCATCCGGGGTGAGTTCGCAGGTACATTGACGGTTTTTCACGATGAAGGACCGCGTCCTGTGCAGCGCCCACCGCTGTCCAAAACGTTTTTTAAAACCAAAACAGCCGATTGGCTCGTGCCCGATGATCTGATGCAACACCCACAAATCCGTTGGATCCATCGAACGGTCACGGCCATCGATCCGGATGCGGGCCATGTCATCTGGGACGATGAGCACGACAGCTTCGATCACATCGTACTCGCCACCGGCACGCGCAGCCTCAAACCGACCATCGAAGGCGCCTCTCAGGACACCTGCCATACTTTGCGCACGCTCGCTGATGCCGAAGCGATCTTAAAGCGGATCACGCCAGAGACCCAAGTCGTCATCCAGGGGTCTGGATTTTTGGCCTTTGAAATCGCTCATGCGCTTGCCACAACGGTTGCTTCAGTCAGCCTGTTACTGAAGACAGACCGGGCCATGCCGCAAGTGTCAGAGGTGATCGCCACAGCGCTGATGGAGGACTGCCCCGCGACCTGCTACCCAGACACACAGATCGAATACATCCAGCCCGAGATGGCCAAGTTACACACGTCAAAAGGCCCACTCGCCTGTGATCTCATTATCAGTGCCATTGGATCTGTCCCCAATGCCGAGCTCGGTGCTCCCTGGGGGCTGACTGATCAGTACGGGATTGCTGTGGACGCCACCATGCAGACCGCGCACCCGCGCGTGTCTGCAATGGGCGAAGTGGCCTCCTTCCCGAACCCACACACGCATCGCACACAGCGCATCGAATCCATCGCACAAGCCAACGACACCGCACAAGTCCTCGCAGCCCGACTGCTTGGCAATCCACAGCCATTTCAGGCCACACCTTGGTTTTGGTCTGATCAGGGCGCGCACAAACTGCAAATTGCAGGGCTCGCCACTCGTGACGATCAGTCAACGGTCATTACCCACGGCGACAATACACGCGTCGTCGCACGTCATCAGGGCGAGCAAGTCACCGCAATCGAGGCACTCAACCAGGCGCGTGAGTTCATGGCGGCGCGTCGCCTGTTTGAACAGGGTCCGATGAACCTGTCGGATCTGATGCAGGCAGGCTCTGCCTTCAGCCTCCTTCAGTCATCGAGATCCTGAAGCGAGTCCGGTAATTGACGCGTTGAGGCGACACCCAGTGTTTTCAGTTGCTCAGCCCGGCGCAGCACATTGCCACGACCGGTCGAAAGCCGATTGGTGGCCTTATCAAAAGCCTCTTGGGATTTACGGATCCGCTCGCCCACATCCTCAAAGCTCTCCGCAAAGAGTGCAAATTGGTCATACAGCTTCCCGCCAAGCTCCGCGATTTGACGGGTGTTTTTGTTCTGATTTTCAATCCGCCAGACATGATCAACCGTTCGAAGGAGCGCCAACAAGGTGGAGGGCGAGGCAATCACAACGCCCTGTGAAAGCGCATCGGTAAAGAGTGCAGGTGCAGTTTCAAAGGCGGCCGAGAAGGCTGGCTCCACCGGGACAAACATAATCACAAAATCGACTGTGGTGATGCCCGGCAGACCGGCGTAATTTTTTCCAGACAATCCCCGGACATGGGCTTTCAACGAATTCGCATGCGCCTTCAGTGCGGCCTGCCGCGTCCCATCATCCACCGCCGACACAGCCCGCTCGTATTCTTTGAGCGACAGCTTGGCATCAATGATCAAACACTTCTCATCCGGCAGTGAAACGATGACATCGGGCTGCAGCCGCGCACCATCCTCAGCAGTGAGGCTTTGTTGGCGGGTGTATTCATGGCCCTCACGTAATCCAGACGCTGTCAGCACCTGATCAAGGACCAGCTCGCCCCAGTTACCGGCTGTCTTATTCTCGCCTTTCAGTGCCCGCGTCAGATTCAGTGCATCCTCTGACATTTTTTCATTCAGCGCCTTCAGGGAGACGATCTCTTGACGCAGTGACACCCGGTCCCGGGTCTCACGCTCGTAGACTTCATTGACGCGCTTTTTAAAGGCATCAAGCTCGGTCGTCAGTGGCTTCAACACCTGTGACAGGGTTTCAGAGTGCTGCGAAGACAACTCTTTTGAACGCTCACTCAAAAGCTTTTGCGACAAGGCCTCAAATTCAGCCTTCATCAGCTCACGCTGCTGATCGTGCTCAGCCTG
Source organism: uncultured Gammaproteobacteria bacterium (assembly GCA_913057215.1). GTDB lineage: Bacteria > Pseudomonadota > Gammaproteobacteria > Pseudomonadales > Litorivicinaceae > HIMB30. The sequence continues at coordinate 11,917 of CAJXNQ010000028.1, read as the reverse complement.
ACTGGCGAGCGCCGCTTTCAAATTGACATTCTCATCGCGCACCGCGAGCCACGCGCGCGCAAAGTAGACGGTGGTGGCAAGGCCCAATCCAACCAATGCGCCCAGTACCCAGGTGATGTCCATGTTGTCCTCCTTTGCTTGGTATCATGACAGCGACCGACTCTTTGAACCACCGGAGCTTCAATGACAGACCACCCAGACACCTTGTTTCAAACGCCCTGGCACGGAGTCGGCGGCTTTCGGTTTGATGAACAGGTCGCACATGTGTTTCCGGACATGATTCGACGAAGCGTCCCAGGCTATGGGCAAGTCATTGGACTCTCAGCACTGATTGCCAAACGCTACGCACAGCCACACACCCATCTCTATGATCTCGGTTGCTCACTTGGGGCCACCACACTGGCGATGGCTGAGCAGGTCACAGAACCCGGGTGTCGCGTCATAGCCATCGACAACTCACACGCAATGCTCGACCGCGCCCGCGGATTATCGGCAGATCGACTCATCGATCCACTGCCGATCGACTGGGTCCAAGCCGACATCACCGACTATCGCTTTGAGCCCGCCTCGGTCATGGCCATGAACTTTACATTGCAGTTTATTGATCCAACCCTCAGAGCCGATCTGATTGGCCGGATCTATGAGGCACTGACACCCGGTGGTGTGTTTGTCTTGGCCGAAAAAGTGGTGCTCGAGGCCCGAGATGCCCAAGCCATCTTGACCGATCTCCATCATGACTTTAAACGTGCCAACGGCTACTCCGAGCTTGAGATCGCAAGTAAGCGCCAAGCCATTGAGACCGTCTTGATCCCAGAAACGAGTGAGGCCCACCAGGAAAGACTGCATCACGCAGGGTTTTCACAGGTCATCGAATGTTTTCATTGCCTGAACTTCAAAGCCTGGGTGTCTGTGAAATGACTGAGATTCAAGCGGCCTGGACCCATCCTGACATTCCCTGGCTTGCCGATCTGGTTGCTCGCCATGCCCCTCAGATTGAAGCACGGCTCCGACATGGAGATTTAAAACGCTGGGCTCAAGCCTTGGCAGAGATCGCGCCCATCCCCGGTGTGACTCCGCACTTGGGCCCAGAGGTGGGCTCGCCAACGCTTGATGGCATCTCGCAAACAAGCCTTGAGCACGCACTGCGTGGTTTGATGCCATGGCGAAAAGGTCCCTTTCGGTTTGGACCTGTACACATCGACACCGAGTGGCGCTCTGACCTGAAATGGGCGCGGATCGCACCTGCAATTGATCTGCACGGACACCACGTGCTCGATGTCGGCTCAGGCTCAGGCTATCACCTGTGGCGGATGCTTGAGGCCGGCGCTGACACCGCCCTCGGGATTGATCCAAGTGTGTTATTTCACTGTCAGTTTGCTGCCATCAAAACCTTACTCAACCACCCGAAAGCGGTCAGCCTCCCAGTCACCTTAGAGGCTTTCGAGGCGGATTCACTGCAGTTTGACTCTGTGTTTTCCATGGGTGTGTTGTATCACCGGAAAGATCCGATCGTGCATTTAGAGCGTCTGAAATCACTGCTCAAACCCGGTGGCCAATTGATCCTTGAGACCTTGGTCATCGAAGGAGATGCCGACGACGTTCTGGTGCCGCCCGATCGCTATGCGCGAATGAATAACGTGTGGTTTTTGCCCTCGGTGGCAGCCCTCACCCGATGGCTTCAACGGCTTCAGTTTCAAGACATCGCGTTGATTGATGTGACACACACCACCGTAACCGAACAACGGCGCACTGACTGGATGCAGTTTGAATCCTTTGAGCATGCGCTGGATCCCGAGCACCCACATCAGACGGTGGAGGGACTGCCCGCACCCTGTCGTGCGGCCATCATTGCACGAAGCCCCCTGTGACCGAATCTCGCAGAAACCCAAGGGCTATGTAACAATTGGAGCTTCATTCGCATTGACGACTCCGGAGACTCCATTCATGTTCCATCTTGATCGCGCGCCTGCAGATCCAATTCTTGGCCTCACTGAAGCCTTTAAGCAGGACACCCATCCCGACAAAATCAATCTCGGCGTCGGGGTGTATCAGGATGCAACCGGACAAACCCCAGTGCTTGAAGCCGTCAAACAGGCTGAGACCTTTTTGTTAGAACACGAGAACAGTAAAAGTTACCTCGCAATCCCTGGAGTCCCAGAGCTTGCCAAGGAGACTCAAACCCTCTTATTTGGTGATAACCATCCAATCATCACAAACGCGCGTGCCCACACCGCGCAAACGCCCGGTGGTACAGGCGCACTGCGTGTGGCGGCTGACTTTTTAAAGCGGGCAACCGAGAATCGAACGGTGTGGTTGTCTGATCCAAGCTGGGCCAACCATCGCACGATCTTTGAAGCAGCCGGCTTCACAGTCCACAACTACCGCTATTACGACGCCGCCACTCAGGGACTCGACGAGGCCGGGTTGATGGAAGATCTTGAGGCCATGGGCCAAGGCGACACCCTGATTCTGCATGGCTGTTGCCACAATCCCTCAGGGATCGATTTAACCGAAGCCGCCTGGCGGCATGTCGCGCACGTCGCACAGGCCAAAGGACTGATCTGTCTTGTCGATTTTGCCTACCAAGGCTTTGGTGAGGGCTTGGAAGAGGATCGTGCAGGACTGCATATCCTTTTAGACGCCGGATTGTCACTCTTGATCGCAAGCTCCTACTCGAAGAACTTTGGGCTCTACAATGAGCGCACGGGTGCGATTACGGTGGTTGAAGATGACACCGAATCCGCGCTCGATGCCTTCAGCCACATTCAAGCAGCCATCCGTGCCATTTACTCGAGCCCACCGGCACACGGTGGAAAAATCGTCGCCACGATTTTAGGCCAACCGGAACTGAAAGCACTGTGGATGCGTGAGCTTGCCGATATGCGAACTCGCATCAAGAGCATGCGTCAGGCCTTTGTCACCGGCATGGCCGATCGCAACACCGGCGTCGATTTTGAATTCATCAACCATCAAAAAGGCATGTTCTCATTCTCGGGCCTGACCAAAGCGCAAGTCGAAAAACTCCGTGCTGACAACCACATCTACATCGTCGGATCGGGCCGAATCAATGTCGCCGGCATCACGCCTGCCAATCTCGATCCCCTCTGTGACGCCATTGCGAAGGTGTTGTAAATGGCACATTTTGATCTCTACGGTCTCGGTAACGCGCTTGTCGACACTGAATACCATGTGACAGACGCGCTGTTGGCATCACTTGGGGTCGACAAAGGCATGATGACCTTAATCGACGCCGAGCAGTTGGCGGCGATTGAACACAGGCTTCGCGATCAGGCGACCTTAAAAAAACAAGCCAGCGGCGGATCTGCGGCCAACACACTGATTGCTGCAGCCAACTTTGGCTCGTCAGTGTTCTACAGCTGCAAGGTCGCAGACGATGCATTGGGCGCTTTTTATCATCAGGATTTGGTGGCCTCTGGCGTATCGACCAATCTCGATCAGATCCGTGAAGACGGCACCACCGGACGCTGCCTGGTGATGGTCACAGACGATGCGGAACGCACCATGAATACCTTCCTTGGGATCACTGGCGATTTGAGCGCACATGAGGTCGATGAGTCTGCGCTGACGCGCTCGAAGATGCTCTACATCGAGGGATACTTAGCGAGTTCACCCAAGGCTCAGGCAGCCGCCTGTGAAGCCCACGCCATTGCCAAACGCCATCAGATCCCTGTTGCACTGACATTTTCAGATCCCGCCATGGTCACCTACTTCAAAGACCAAGTGCGTGACATGGTCGGCACGGGCGTTGATTTGTTGTTCTGTAATGCACAGGAAGCCATGACCTGGACGGGTGCGGAGACGATCGAATCGGCACTGGATCAACTCTCAAAAACCGCTTCACAGTGGGTCTGCACCCGAGGTGCTGAGGGCGCGACCGTATTTGACGGCGCCACGCGCTTTGATGTGCCCGGACAGGCTGTCACACCGGTGGATACCAATGGTGCAGGCGACATGTTTGCCGGTGCCTTTTTGCATGGACTGTTAAATGATTGGGGCTTTGAGCGTGCCGCACGCTTTGGTGTACACGCCTCAGCGCATTTGATTACCCAATATGGGCCGAGGCTGCCATTGGCCAGTCATGGTGTATTGCTGGATCAGTTCGAGGCGACGCACTAGTCGCCTCTGATTGCCTACTGGGGCCTACTTGGGCGTCCGACGGCTCACCACGCGCCACACGAAGGGGACGGTCGCAACCGCGAGTGCGATCTTGACCAGATCACCCAACACAAATGGCATCATGCCGAGAGCAATCAACTGGGTGTTGTATCCGACAAAGCTGCCAAGCCACAGTAAACCCATGGCATAGATGACGGCGTTCCCGCCAACCATGGCGGCAGCCATGCCAAGACGTGAGCGATCAAAGCCACGCTCGGCCAACCAACCGGTCAATGCGGCAGCCACAACAAAGCCCATCAGGTATCCCCCGGTCGGTCCCGCCATGTACAAAAGCCCCAACCCTTTCTCAGGCGTACCTGCAAAGACGGGCAGACCGCTTGCGCCCTGTGCCAGATAAAAGAGGACCGTCACTGCCCCCAAACGCCATCCCAAGACAACACCCAACATCAACACGACCAGTGTCTGAAGCGTCATCGGAACGGGATAAAAGGGTACTTGGAATTTTGCCGACAAGGTCAACAGGATGGATCCTACACACACGCACGCAATCGATTTGATCCATCCATTGGGGGTGTCCATCAGTGCATCCAGCAACACAGGCTGTCGTGTGGTGTCCATACTCGTATCCTTTGATGTGTGATCCAGCACGCATTACAACCAGAATTGCAGGGGGCGTCAATTATATGTGGTCACAAATACTTAACAGGCTTAGACCCTGTGTCGCTTGCGACATCGAAACACACCAACCGGTATGCGTTTTATGCCGCCGCGCACTTCAAGGACCCGTGATTGAAATCAGCCCCCAAGAGAGTGCGGCACACATCACGCATCCAGTCGCGCGACGCCTCGTAAGCCGCTACCAAAAAAGCGGCCATCCCTCGGTGCTCGAGCCCTTTCTTCCAGGCCTGGTTCGCGCCCTGCCTCAGGTTCCAACAGTGCTTCGTTGCATTGGAGACGACCCCGTACTCGACACATTGCGCCATCTGTTGGCGAGGCGGCATCGGCAATTTGCGATCGGCACTAAACCACGCACCGGATTGAAAACAGTCTGGCTTGGGCGGACTCCAGACGGTGAGGCGGACGATATGCGGGTGTATCTACTGAGCCATGACTAGTCAGTGTGCAGTGATTTCAGGCCACGCGGGGTCGGGCTTAAAGTCAAGGCATTCCGAGACGAGCAACTCAGAGCGGATGGTGCCGTCAGGCATCACTTGAGGGACTGCGCCGAGTGTATTGAACGTACCGCATCGACGGATCAGCCCTGGATTGGGAGATCCAAGGTGCACAATCCGCGGGTGCGGGGTATCAAGCACAGCCCAGTGGTCATATTGATTTTTACGCCGCGTGGCCTCGGGGATCACCTGTCCCACAGGGCTGGTATATCGATCCACACCCGGCTGTTCGCTTGGCCAGAAGAACAATCCCCACGCCAAAGTTCCGTAGTGATCACTTGTCAGCACATCCGTCGGACCTGCGAGATCAGCCGCTCTTTGCACCGCCCCATCCCAGCCACGAATTTTCTGAAATGCATCCTGCTCAACGGATAAGCCCACGCCATAGGGAAATAACAACATCAGATAGATCGCCACTTGCCCGACACCGGCCGTCAGGACCGTCCGCGGCGACCACTTGAGCCCGGCCGCAAGTGCCAAGAGCACAAACGGCACCAAAGGCAAGGTCCAGTTCAAAAGCACTTTGCCAAACAAGCCCTTGATACAGAAAAGTGTAATGATGGCAATAGCCGCCCACTTGAGCATCTCACGGACGGTCTGTTGTGCATCGCTTAAGAAGCTCTCCTGTCGAAAAGAAATCCCCCCAAACACCGCCACCCAGACGACTGGGATGACCGCAAGCAGCATCTCTGGGATCCAACGGATGGCATAGATCACCGAGTCATCATCTGAATCGACATGACCCAACTCGTGCGCCAAATGCGCGTAGTCGTTGGCATCGTTCCACAAAATCCAAGGCGTCATACAAAGCGCACACAGCAGCGCACCCAGATACGGACCGGCTGAAAACAAAAGCTGCGGCTTCCGCAAGAGCACCCAGGGAGCCAGTGCCATCGGCAGTAAAGCAATCGAGAGTTTGGCCAAGGCACCAATCCCCAAGGCCGCTCCCATGAGCATCCACCAGAGCTCTGTATGCATATTGGGCCGGCAATGCAAAATCGAAGCAAAGGCACCAAGTGCCAACAATAGACTCGCCAACAACCAAATATCAGTGGTTTGCACAGAGCCAAGTGCCAACAGCATCGGCGACAGCGCATACAAGATCACCAGCCGGCGTGACGCATCGCGGTCAAATCCAGCAAGCGCACCAAGCCACACCAACAACACACCTGAAACAAGCCATGCCATCCAAGCACTGACACGCACCTGCACAATCTGTGGCAGCCACTCGACATGGGTCAACGACTGCATAAAGGTGACCAAGGGCCCCTTGGTTTGGTAGCTCAGTTCGGGGTTTGCCAACCAAGTTGTGTATTGCGCCTCATCAAAGTGCACAGGCACCGCACCCAAGCCCAAAAGGACCAGGAGCGTGAAGGCAATGACATAGACCGGAATTCTCACTTACAGGTTTTGCTCTGCATAAGACGCCAATCGCGAGCGTACCACACCCTCCAGATGCTGCGTCGAGGCCCCAGTCCAGCCCTTAAATCGCTCAACCACATAGGTCAAACCGGACGTCAGGGCGGTCAGATAATTGCTGTCGATTTGCGCCAGGTTTCCAAGACAGACAATTTTGGATCCCTTGCCACATCGCGTGATGATGGTTTTCAACTGCTGAGGCGTCAGGTTCTGCGACTCGTCCAATAAAATAATGGCATCCTGAATCGACCGGCCACGAATAAAGTTCAGTGACTTGAATTGGATATTTCCCTTCTCAAGGGCAAACCGAATCGAAGCCTCTGGGTTGTCATCCTGCTCATGCAGGGCCTCCAGGTTGTCATGGATCGCCGCCAACCAAGGCATCATTTTTTCTTCTTCGGTGCCCGGTAAAAAGCCGATATCCTCAGCCACCGGCGGTGTTGAGCGGGTGACCACAATTTTTGAATACCGCTTTTGCTCCACGACCAATTCAAGTGCACAGGCCAATGACAGCAGTGTCTTCCCTGAACCGGCAGCACCGACTAATAAATTCAGGTCAAGCGCCGGATCCAAGAGTGCGTGCATGGCCATGCCTTGGTAGACATTCAGAGGACGCACACCCCAGGCTTCCATGTCTTCAAGCCGTGCACGGCCAATATCCAGTAATACAACCGACTCAGGCTCGACCTGACTGACGCGGGCCGCGAACTCATCGGTGGTATCGATCAGATACTGATTGGCATAGATTTCATCGGTGAAGACAGCCCGCGGCACCCGGTGGTAGGTTTTATGACCTTCATTCCAGGTCTCGACATTTTCGACCAATTTCCAAAACTCGCAGTCAAGCTCAAGATGGCCAGACGGCAACAACTCTACATCACTGACCAATTGGTCACGCCGATAATCCTCAACCCGAGAAAGGCCAGCACCCAGCGCCTTCAAGCGCATGTTGATATCCTTGGTCACCAGCACCACCTGATGGTCATCACCCTCTCGGCTCTGAATCTCAAGAGCGCAGTTGATGATGCGGTTGTCATTGGACTCGATATCATCCAACCGCCCGGCTGATGCATCAGCCAGCGGAGACCGATGAATCGCCAAGGTGCCAAGCTCAAGTCCGGAATCGCCCTTCAGTGCGACCGGGATCTCAACGCCCTGTGCGATTGCCTCAGGCGTTGACTGACCCAACACTTCATCAACCATACGGATTGCAGTTCGCGCTTCTGCCGCCACATTCTTTTTACGGTCTTTGATGTCATCTAACTCTTCGAGCACTGTCATGGGAATCACGACAGCATGTTCGTGAAAGTTGAATACACTCATGGGATCGTGGAGAAGGACGTTGGTGTCCAAAACGAACGTTTTATTACTCATGGAATGGCGGGCCTCAGGCAGGTCAATAAATTACAATGGCAGAGTGTCACTGTTTAATCTCATTTACATGACACTATGTGACAGAGGAGTCAAAAAATGAAGACATCATCACTGACGATCGCGGCAACCTTGGTACTCAGTTTGGGTCTGGCCGGCTGTGTATCTGGGCTTCAAGGCAGCACATACTCGCGCGCTGAGGCACGTCAAGTCCAAGACGTCGCCTTTGGTACAGTCATCGGCACCAATCCAGTCGTGATCGAGGGCAACCGGTCTGGGGCCGGACAATTACCAGGCGCCATCATCGGGGGTGTGGCTGGATCGTCCGTCGGCGAAGGCAAAGGTCAGCAAATCTTCACAATTTTGGGTGCCGTCGGCGGCGCGGTCGTCGGTAGCATGGTTGAAGAGCAAGCCACACGTGCGCAGGGCTTAGAGCTCACAGTCCGTCTTGATTCGGGACGCACCCTATCGATCGTGCAAGAAGTCGACTCAGTCGATGCCTTCCGTGAGGGCCAGCGCGTGCGCGTCCTGACACAAGGTCAGCTGGCCCGCGTCTCACCGGAATAACGAACGAAGCGCAGGCTCGAGGCGAGGGTATTGAAATTGGAAACCCTCGGCTTGGGCACGCGCGGGCTGCACGGCCACCCCTTGAAACAACAGATCTGCCAGCTCCCCAAGCACCCATCGCATGGGCGTCTCTGGCACCGTAAAGACCGTCGGCCGCCGAATCACCGTACCAAAGGTTTTGGTAAAGACTCGGTTGGAAACAGGCTCAGGTGCGGTCGCATTGTAGGTACCGCTCGGCGGTTGACTCTCAAGACACCAGAGCATCATCGCCACCAGATCATCGCGATGAATCCAAGACAACATTTGATTGCCGCGCCCCAACACGCCGCCTAGACCTAGTTTAAAGGGCAACACCAAGCGTCCCAAAAATCCACCCGGTAAGCCAAGCACCACCCCAATACGCATCACATACAGCTGACTACCGGCTGCTTCAAACCCAGCCGCAGCCGCCTCCCAGGCCTGACACAACTGCGCTGAAAAATCATGGCTCGGCCCAGGGCTTGCGGTTTCATCCACTGCCTCTGTCGATTGACTTCCGTAATACCCAATCGCACTGCCAGAAATCACTGTCTTGGGGACAGCACCCAGCGCTCTGAAGCGAGCGAGCAATCCCTCAGTCACTGCCACCCGGGAATCCATCAATACTTTTTTACGCGCATCCGACCAGGGTTTATCGGCAATCCCCTCACCACTTAAATTGATGAGGACATCAGGCACTGCTGTCAGGGCATCCAATGACTGCACGTACTGTGCGGTCCCACCGACTTGACTGTGGCGTGCGCGCGCCTTTGCGGCATCGCGTGTCAAACAGGTGATGCTGTGACCGGCCTTGGTCAACGCAGGAATCAGTGCGTCTCCGACAAAACCGGTACCGCCGGTCACAAGAATTGTTGCCATTTGGTTTCCCCCATTGCGAGCGACGAACTGTTTCGTCACACTGCACATTGTTTGGGCAAACAGGCACGCATTAAAGGCATGACACGCACACAGCTTTCACGTTTTGCATTGGCGTTTGGCCTGTGGCTCAGTGCAACGGCCGTGTTGGCGGATTCATTCAGTCGTGCCTGGGTCAGTGTTGAACGAAGCGGCCGCATCTCAAAAGCCATCGAAAACGCATGGAAAGACTCGCCGCTGTATCCCGAGTTGATTGCTGAGTCGACTTCAAAACGACTGGGTCAAATCTCCGCGCAAGACCTTGAAGCCCTCATGCAGCAATACCCAGACAGTGTGGCGATTGCCAACCTCAGGTGGACCAAGTTGTTTCGTCTGGGGCGTGCCAATTGGCATGAAGATTTTCTGTTCCTGTACCGCCAAACTGACAACGTCAAATTAAATTGCTTCAAATTGGAGGCGCGCCTCAAACTCGGTCGTGAAACCGATGCAGATCGGCGTGAGGCCTTGCGGATCTGGACCTATGGTCGGAGTCGACCCAAAGAGTGTGATCCCTTATTTGCAATGATGGAGAAACGCGACTGGATCACCGATCAAGTGAGGCTTCGTCGCATTGATGAGGCGCTTGGAAAGAACCAATTAAGCTTGGCCCGGTGGTTGGCCAAAAAGCTCGATAAAAGCGCAACCGGGCACATCGATGCCTGGGCGCAAGCACGCAGCCAACCGGCACGGTTTTTAACACGCCAAGCCGAGGCCTACCCAGAATGGGTGGACATGGCCGCTTCGCGACTGGCACGAAAGAACCCAGATCAGATTCTTGAGCTGATTCGGGACCGAAAGGTGCCCGACAGTGTCCGACAAACAGCCATTGTCGGTGCAGCGCGCACCATGGCCATCAACCGAGATCCGGCTGCCGCTCCGCTGTTACGGATGGATTTACCTGAGCATCCGGTGTTGGATCACTGGCGTGTGCGCTACTTCATTCATTTCCAGCAATGGGACGATGTCCTCAAGTCGATTGCGAAGATGCCACCGGCCACGCGCGGCGAAATCGAGTGGACCTATTGGTCATCGCGCGCACTGGCGATGACGGGCAGTGCCGATTTAGCCTTTGAGGGCTTTCGGAAAGTGGCCGAGTCCAATTCTTGGTATGGGTTTTTAGCGGCTGATTATCTGGGCCTCCCCTATGATTTAAGGCCAAAGAGCACACGACCCTCTGAGGATGTCATCAATCGAGTCAACAACCGCACCGACGTCACGGTGGCTAAACTGCTCTTCCAAGAGGGTTTAAATGTGATGGCACGCCGGCAATGGGACTTCACCCTGGGAAGACTCAGTGAAGATGAACAAAAGGCGGCGGCGATTTTGGCCAATCGCTGGAACTGGTACTCACGCTCTGCAGTGACCGCACATCAATCAGGTCTGACTGACGACTATGAACTCCGTTATCCACTGGCCTACGAGAAACCACTCCGCGTAGCTGCTGAGCGCGAAAATCTATCGTTGACGTTACTGTCTGGCTTGATGCGCTCCGAGAGTCTTTTCATGCACGACGTGCGAAGTCCAGCCGGCGCCTTGGGCTTGATGCAAGTGATGCCACGCACTGGGCGGCAAACGGCGCGGCAACTGAATCTCCGATGGCGAGGTAACCGCACGCTGATCAACCCATCCACCAACATTCGGATCGGCAGTTACTACCTGGCCAAGCAACTCGAGCGTTTTGGTCATCCGGCCATGGCGGCGGCGGCCTACAATGCAGGGCCACATCGTGTGAACCAATGGATGCCAGAAACCAGTATGCCTTTGGATGCTTGGGTGGCTTCGATTCCGTTTACTGAAACCCGCAATTACGTCCAACGCGTACTGGGTGCACAAGTGATCTATGAGTGGCGCTATAATGGAGCACTGTCTCGGCTTGAGGACTTGGCCGACTCACAAATACGACGCAAGGAATAAACATGGATTGGTTGGTGCACGTCGAGAATGGCGCGTTGCTATCAGGGCTCGCCGTTGTCATCGCCTCCTTTGCGATCTACATCAGACGCACCGGCGACGTCAAAGCCGTGATTTTTTTCTGGCAAAAGCGACTCGCATTGACCCCCAAGGAATTCATATTGAACCGGATCGGTTTGGGGCTCATGATCGTCGGCGTCTTCGTACGTCTGATCTATCACACGTTTTTTATTGGAAGTTGAGATGACAGAACAAGACACACAACCGTCGTTTGAATCGCAGCTGGCCGAACTTGAAAATCTGGTGCGCCAAATGGAACAGGGCTCCATGCCATTGGATGCCTCACTTGAAGCTTTTGAAAAGGGTGTTCAACTGGCCAAGCGGTGTCATCAAATGCTCGACGAGGC
>CAJXNQ010000027.1 GCA_913057215.1 uncultured Gammaproteobacteria bacterium | reverse complement strand
AACCTGTCCGGTGGGCAAAAGAAACTGCTGGAATTGGGTCGAACCATGATGGTTGATGCCAAGATTGTCTTTTTAGACGAAGTTGGCGCAGGGGTAAATCGCACGCTTCTGCATAAAATCGGTGACGCCATTTTGAAACTCAACGCAGAGCGCGGGTATACCTTTTGTCTGATCGAACATGACATGGACTTCGTCAGTCGACTCTGTGACCCCGTCATCTGTATGGCTGAGGGTACGGTTTTAGCCGAAGGCACTGCAGACGACGTCAAAAATAATGAGCACGTGATTGAGGCCTACCTCGGCACTGGGCTCAAACATAAGCGCACCGCATGAGTTTTTTGCTGGGCCAACAGATGACCGGAGGCTATGGCGCTGCCGATATCCTGCATGACTGCACCATTGGTGTGGAACGTGGAGAAATCGCGGTCATTGTTGGACCCAATGGAGCCGGAAAATCGACAGCCATGAAAGCGGTGTTTGGCATGATGCCGCTGCGTCACGGGCAAGTGTTATTTGACGGTGAAGATGTCTCTGGGCTCCGTCCTGAAGAACGCGTCAAAAAAGGCATGGGCTTTGTGCCCCAAACACACAATGTGTTCACCTCGATGTCAGTCGAGGAGAATCTAGAGATGGGCGCGTTTATTCGAGATGACAACATCCAGGATTCGATCGCCCAGGTATACGACCTGTTTCCAATCCTCAAGCAAAAGCGTCGCCAACCGGCAGGAGAACTGTCTGGTGGTCAGCGACAACAAGTCGCTGTTGGACGAGCACTGATGACGCACCCCAAAGTATTGATGCTGGATGAGCCGACAGCCGGTGTGTCACCCATCGTGATGGATGAACTCTTTGACCGAATCATTGAGATTGCCAGACTCGATGTCGCGATTTTGATGGTTGAGCAAAATGCGAAACAGGCGCTTGAAATCGCAGATACTGGCTACGTGCTGGTGCAAGGTCACAATAAATTTACAGACTCAGGCGAAGCGCTCCTCGCCAACCCAGAAGTGCGTCGCGCCTTCTTGGGAGGCGTGTAGTGATGGACGTATTAAATGTCATCACACTGCTTGGCAACTTTTTAATCGTGCCGGGTTTGACCTACGGCTCACAACTTGCGCTGGGTGCCCTTGGCGTCACCCTGGTCTATGGAGTGCTTCGGTTTTCCAACTTTGCACATGGGGAAACCATGGCCTTCGGTGCCATGATCACGATTTTAGTAACCTGGTTGCTTCAAGCGAGTGAGATCTCGATTCAACCACTGCCGACAGCCCTGCTGGCCATGCCGGTGGGCATTGCAGTCACCGTTTTATTCACCCTTGGCATGGATCGCCTCGTTTATCGATACCACCGCGAACGCAAAGCCAGTCCTGTTATTTTTTTGATTGTGTCCATTGGTGTGATGTTCTTTATGGGCGGATTAATCCGTTTCATCATCGGCCCGGGTGACCAAATTTTCTTTGACGGTACGCGTTTCATCCTCAAGGCACGTGAATTCAAAGAAACAACGGGTCTTAATGAGGGGCTGTCTCTCAAAATGACTCAGGCGGTCACGATCGTGACAGCCATTGTCATCGTTGCATTGTTATTTTGGTTCCTAAACCACACGCGCACCGGTAAATCGATGCGGGCCTATTCAGATAACGAAAACCTCGCGCTACTCTCAGGAATCAACCCAAACAAAGTGGTACTGATCACGTGGGTCCTGGTGGCTGCACTCGCCACTGTTGCAGGCACACTCTACGGACTCGATAAAAGTTTTAAGCCCTTTGTGTATATGCAGTTGCTACTGCCGATTTTTGCATCGGCCATCGTCGGCGGTGTCGGCAACCCTTTGGGAGCGATTGCCGGAGGCTACATCATTGCCTTCAGTGAACTGATTCTCACCTTTGCCTACAAACGCGTGGTGCTATACCTCGCACCCGAGGGCACCGAAATTGACTCACTGGTTCAATTCCTTGGGACGGACTACAAAATTGCAGTGTCCTTTATTATTTTGGTGATCGTACTTATTATCCGGCCAACCGGTCTGTTTCGGGGGAAAACGCTTTGATGTTTGACTCTGGATTCTACGAAAAACACCGTGCACCCATTCTGTTCACAGTGATGGCCGGCCTACTGATTTTGGTGGGCTTTATTCAAAGTTGGGGCGTGTCTCTGACGATCCTGAATCTGTGTCTCATCAGTGCCATCATGGCACTCGGCGTCAATATCCAGTGGGGTTATGCAGGACTGTTCAATGTCGGTGTGATGGGCTTTGCTGCGCTCGGTGGCCTGGCTGGCGTCCTCGTCTCGATGCCGCCTGTGAGCGAGGCATGGCAGGCCGGTGGACTTGGCATTCTGTCGGGGTTACTCATCACCTTTGGAACTGTGATGGCGTGCCTGCTTGTATGGCCAAGAATCAAGCATATCAACCGCTGGCGATACTGGATCGTTTTCGGGATCATCCTATCTGGGTATGCCCTCTTACGTGTCTTTTTCGATCCCGGCGTGGATGCGATTGAGTCCATTGATCCCTCAGTCACAGGTTACTTAGGCGGTTTAGGACTGCCGATTTTGGTGGCTTGGCCTGTTGGCGCACTCTTTGCCGCGGGCGTTGCCTTTGTGATCGGCAAGATTGCACTCGGCCTTCGGTCTGATTATCTGGCGATTGCCACCTTGGGTATTTCAGAAATCATCATTTTCTTTATCAAAAATGAAGAGTGGCTGACCCGTGGGGTCAAAAACGTCAACGGTCTGCCGCGACCTGTGCCTTACGAGGTTGATCTGCAGCAGGCCGTTTGGTTCCAAGATCTGGCCATGTCATTGGGCATGCCGGTTGACGATGCCAGCTCGATTTTCGTCAAGCTCTGTTATGCACTGCTCTTTATGGTGGTCATCGCGGTGCTCTTATGGCTCTCAGAAACTGCACTTCGCTCACCGTGGGGCCGGATGATGCGCTCGATTCGCGACAATGAAACTGCAGCGGCCGCCATGGGCAAGGATGTGACCTGGCAACACCTCCGCGTATTTGTCTTAGGCTCCGCTGTTATCGGTCTTGCAGGTGCTATGTTGACGACATTAGACGGTCAATTTACGCCGGTGGGCTACCAACCACTGCGTTTCACCTTCCTGATTTGGGTCATGGTGATCATCGGCGGATCCGGTAATAACTGGGGCGCCGTGCTTGGCGGCTTCTTTATTTGGTTCTTCTGGATTGAGGCCGAACCCATCGGGCTGTGGCTCATCGAGACACTGACCACCGGGATGGATCCGACAAGCCCAATCCGCGCGCATCTGCTCGAAGGGGCCGCCCACATGCGTTTGATGACGGTTGGCATTATTCTGTTAGTCGCGCTTCGCTATGCGCCAGAAGGGCTGATTCCAGAACGAAAACGCCTTTAGCGTTTCACGATGAACTGACTGCCCGGTTGACCGCGTGATTCGACTCGACCGCCCAAGACAGCACCATGAACAATCTTGACCTCACCCAAACCATCAACTGCACCCACAGTTCCTGCAATCAACGTTGAGCCATCGATCGCATTGATCTGATCCACCATGCCGCGGATCACCACATCGCCGCCCTGATTATCAACAATTTGCGCCATGCCGCGCACCGTCAAACGCCCACCAGGAAGCACCGTGACTGTCCAGCGCGCTGTGCCGTGAAGGGTGAGATCTGCACCGGATTCGACGGTAATCATGTCAAAAATCCCATAGGCATCTGTGCGCTCCGCGACCACCAAATTTTGCGTGAACTCTGTCTGGGGCACGACGCGGGTTTTTGTGCATTCAGTTTGCGAGGTTTGCCCATTGACTTCGCACGCAACCAAGGGAGTGGAAAGCAAAGAGACAGACAGCAAAAGTGCTGCCGAATACGAATCAAACATGGCTACTCCGCAGTCGAAATGACGCCGGAAGTGTACAGGCTTTGAATATCGTCGTCTGTATAGCCAAGTTCGGCGACGATTTCTCGACTGTGTTGACCGTGTTTTGGAGGTGGTTTTGACGGGTTGTTTGAGGTGCCATGGAATTTCACAGCCATGCCAAGCCCCTGCACCGCGCCACAGGTCGCATGGTCTGTTTCGACAATCATGTCACGCGCAGTCGCTTGCGGATGTTTCAACATGTCGTTGATTGAAAGAATTGGGCCAGCCGGTACACCGGACGCGTCAAGGCGTTGTAGCCATTCATCTGAGGTGCGCGATTTAAAAATCGGTTCAAGCTCGGCCACCAGGGCCTCCAGGTTCGCCATGCGATCCGCATTGGATGCAAATCGCGGATCGTTATTGAGGTGCATCGCCTCAATCACCTCCAATAATCGGAGCCAATTGCGCTGATTGGCCGCACCGACATTGATATATCCATCGGCTGTCGGGAATGCTTGGTAAGGTGCGTTTAGTGGGTGCGCCGAGCCAAGTGCTTCTGGCGACACGCCAGTGGCCAGTGCAATCGCGCTCTGCCAATACGTCTGGGTAATTCCTGCCTCGAACAAACTGGTATCAACGCGCATTCCTTTCCCAGTCAACTGTTTGCCGGCATAGGCTGCTGCTGCACCCATGGCAGCTAAAATACCGGCCGTGATGTCGGTCACGGGCGCACCGACCTTAACCGGACCATTGTCTTTTCCTGGGCCTGTAATGCTCATCAGTCCAGAGGCACCTTGTGCCACCAAATCAAACCCGGCACGCTCACGGTATGGACCCGTTCGTCCATAGCCCGAGATTTCGACATAGATCAAACCTGGATTGATTTCCTTTAATGACTCATAGGAAAGACCAAGCCGCTCCATGGTGTCATGTCTAAAATTCTCAATCACACAATCAGCATCTTTGAGTAACTGCACCAAAATCGCTTTGCCCGCCTCAGATTTTAAATCCAGAGACAGGCCGCGTTTATTTCGATTCATCATCAAAAATGCGGCCGACTCGTCGCCAACTGTTGGCGGGACCATGCGCCTTGAATCATCGCCGCCGTCGATCTTTTCAACTTTGATCACATCGGCACCCATATCCGCCAGCATCATTCCACACAAAGGGCCTGCCATGATATGGGCGAGCTCAATCACTCGCATACCGTGCAATGGCTTGTTTAATTCACTCACACGCCCCTCCACACCGCTCGCCGTTTTTCAAAAAATGCCGAAACGCCTTCCTGAAAATCCTCGCTCATGTAGCACGATTCAATCAGATCCCGATCATCTGGCAGGCTTGCTTCATTTAAACGCGCCAAACCAATTCGAGTCGCTTGCAATGTTCGTGGCGCAAGGTCAGCCATGCCAAGCGCAAGCGTTCGAGCTCTGTCATCACACGCAGACGCATCTTCGACCACCTCGCTGACAAATCCGCTTTGAATCAGTACGTCACATTCAATGAACTGAGCAGTTAGCATCAAATAGCGTACGCGAGATTCACCAAACATTTCGGTCAGGCGTTTTAGGTTTGCGATGGACAAGCAGTTGCCGAGCGTGCGGGCAATGGGCATACCGAATTTCGCAGTTGGCGTTGCGATTCGAATATCGGAAGCAGCCGCAATGGCGGCACCACCGCCCGCCACTACGCCATGGAGTGATGCGATCACGGGCACTGCGCACGATGCGACCGAATCGATCACTGAACCGATCATTGCTTCATACTCAATCGCATCTTGTGGCGATGAAAACGTTTTGAAATTTGAGATGTCGGTACCGGATGCAAATGCTTTCTCACCCTCGGATGTCAGCACAAGCGCGCAATGTGTATCGGGGTCAATCTCGTCACACAGTCGTTGCAATGCCTGGTACATCTCAAAGGTCAGTGAGTTTCGAGACTCCGGCCGATTAAACCGCAACTCTCGAATCCGACCGTGGTCAAGAATCTCAAAATCAGCCATCTGTCACCCTAAGAGCGATACAACACTTCGACCAAGTACATAGGTACCGATGGTACGTAGGTGCAAAGCATCAAAACTGCAAACAACACCGCGATGAAATAGATGTTCACCTTGGAGACGTCCCAAATATTGGCACGTGCCACAGCACAGGAGGTAATGAGGACAGATGCGACAGGCGGCGTCTGCTGGCCGAGTGCAAGGTTCAGCGTCACAACCAAGCCAAAATGAATCGGATCAATACCAGCCGCCTGAATCAGGGGGATCACGATGGGCACAACCAAAATAATTGCAGCCGCCGAATGCAAGAAGAAGCCAATCACCAAGAAAAAGACATTCAAAATCGCAAGGATCACCCATTGATTGTTGGTGATATCTAGAATCCAGCGCGCAAAATCTTGTGGGATCTGCGCACGGGTCAGAAACCCACCCATGACGACAGAAGCCGCAACCAAAAGCATTACAACAGCGGTCTGAACACCACCATCGATCATGGCCCGCTTTAGATGACCGAAATCCATTTTGGCGTAAAACGCACTCACACCAATCGCGGCAACCACTGCCAATCCAGCTGCCTCAGTGGCTGTCACAAAGCCACCGAAAATACCGCCGAGAATAATCACAGGAAGCGCAAAAGCAGGCAGTGCTTCAACCATGGTCACCCACAAGCGCTTCAGCTCAAAAGCCTCTTCTCTCGGCAAGTTGTAGCGGCGCGCAAAATAGTACGCCATCCCCATGAGTCCAGCGGCTCCCAAGAGACCAGGAATGATCCCGGCAACAAATAATTGCTCGACAGATGTGCCGGCGGAGGTCGCATAGAGAATCATCGGAATCGACGGCGGGATGATAATCGCCAAAGAGGCGGACGATGAAGTCACCGCTGCCGCTAAAGGCGCGGAGTATCCACGCTTTTTCATTTGTGGAATCAGTACCGAGCCTAGTGCTGCGACATCTGCAACAGCAGACCCTGAGATCTCAGCGAAAAACAGACTGACGCCGATGTTGACCATGGCCAAACCACCACGCACAAACCCAATGATGGCATGGACAAAATTGATCAGCTTATCGGTAATACCGCCGGCATTCATAATTGCACCGGCCAGTACGAACATTGGAATTGCAATCAACGAAAACTTGGTTGAGCCGTCATACATGTCGAGGGCCACAGTCACCACACTGTCTAACCCCTCGACAACAACAAGCCCAAACAGTGCAGATACGGCCAATCCGACTGCAATAGGCACATTGAGACAAATGAGGGCGATCAACATCATAAACATGACAAACACAATCATGACCGCGCCTCCTGTGCTTTTTGTAATTCGGTTTCAACTTCTTCTTCGATCTCAGCATGCTCAAGCGAAATACCCTGCTCGATCTTGCTCAAATAATTCGGAATGCTGCAAATCTCACACACGACAAATAACAGTGCGCCAATGGGGATCACGGATTGAGTGAATTGGATTGGCACCCAGTTCAAGGACACCAAATAGACGCCCTCGAGAACAACAAGCACTTGAAAGCCTGTATATGCAAGCAATAAGAAAAAGCCAATCACAACCGCTTCAGCGAAATACACCGCATAGGTCCGGTACGGCATTGGGATTGCCAAAAGCACTGAATCAAAACCGATGTGACGCCGATGGAGTGCCGCATAAGCACCACCGTAGTAGGTGATCCACGCCAACTGAATGGCCGCAACTTCGTCATACCAAGCCACTGAATTCCCTGTCAAACGGGCCAGAACCGCAAAGATCACAACGCCTGTGAGCGCTGTCATCTGAATCAATAGAAACCAAACGAGCAGTTGGTCTAACCCTTTCGCAATTCGATCCACGACCGTTGTCCTTTTTCTTATAGTCGAGAACCCCTCCGAGCGGAGGGGTCGAGTCCCACTTTAGTTCGCAAGTTGTTGGATTTTACGAACCAGCTCTGCACCACCAGTCACGGTTGATGCAAATTCATCATAAATTGGCTTCGAAGCCTCGATGAATGCATCTTTATCGGCCGTATTCACCTCGACACCAGCGGACTTGATCACATCAAGGAGCTCGGTCTCGAGAGACGCAGCCTTCCGATAGACAAAAGTTTGCGTTGAGCTCGCACAATCAGTCAGCACTTGTCTCACGTTCGCTGGGTGCTTTTCAAAATGACGCTGTGATGCCAACAGGTAGGCAGGCGTATAGACGTGCCCAGTGATCGACAGATACTTTTGAACTTCCTGGAATTTCGCAGATGCAATCTGTGCATAGGGATTTTCCTGCCCATCCATCACGCCTGTTTGCAGTGCTGTAAAGACCTCTGAAAACGCCATTGGACTTGGGTTTGCACCGTATAGCTGGAACATTTTGACGCGCCATTCGCCGCTTGGCGTTCTCAACTTAATCCCTTGTAAATCGGATGGAACGTTGATTGGACGCACATTGTTGGTGATATTGCGAAAGCCATTCTCGAAATATCCAACAATGTGATATCCCTTATCGTTTGCAGCTTTCTGGAAGGTATCACCGAGCTCACTCTGCACGCGCTTCATGTGTTCACGGTCTTTGATGATATAAGGCATTTCAAACACCCCAAATTCATCAGAGACTGATGACATCACAGACGAGGGCAACGCAAAATCAACCTGACCGAGTTTCAGCTTTTGCAATAATTCACGATCTTTGCCCAGCTGCGATGAGCCGAAGGTTTGGACTTCAATTGTGCCGTTGGATTCATCAGCAACACATTGTGCATACGCATTTGCACTGGCTTCGAACAATGATCCGGGTGCTCCAACGTGCCCGAATTTGAGCGTGACATCTGCTGCCTGCGCGGCAGTCACTGAGGCCGCCAACGCGATCGTCAGTGTTTTCATTGTCGTTAATAATTTCATGTATTTCTCCTAAATTATTGTTATGGGAGTCTGATTCCACGTTGTTATTGTTTAAGAACCTGCATGGCAGCTTCTAATCCCCCTGCACGATGCGGCACATCGGCAAGGCCCAAGCCCATCTCAACGCCGCTGAGCGTTCCCATGAGCGTGAGTTCATTGATGTCACCTAAGTGACCAATTCGAAAGGCGCGACCCTTCAATTTGCCAAGACCCGTGCCAAGCGACATGTCAAAGCGCTCGAGAATAATGCGTCGAACGGCGTCTGCATCGACCCCGTCAGGCATCATCACTCCGGTCAGTACATTTGAGTGCTCAGCCGGGTTCTGACACACCGTTTCCAAGCCCCAATGGGCAACAGCCGCCCGACACGCATCACCAAGGCGCTGATGACGAGCAAACACGTTGTCCAACCCTTCCTCTTCAAGCATTGCAATGGCTTCACGTAAGCCATACAACAATGTGGTCACAGGGGTGTATGGAAAATAACCATTTGCATTGGCGGCGAGCATATCGTCCCAATCCCAATATGAACGCGGGGTAGCACAGAGCTTAGACGCGTCAATCGCGCGCTCGGAGAGTGCATTAAAGCCAAGCCCCGGTGGCAACATCAACCCTTTTTGAGATCCAGAAATCGTGACATCCGCACCCCAGGCGTCGTGGCGATATTCGACACTTGCCAGCCCTGAAATGCTGTCAACCAATAACAATGCAGGATGTCCAGTTGCGTCAATTGCGTCGCGCACTGCACGAATATTTGAGGTAATGCCACATGAGGTTTCATGGTGTACAACGCAGACCGCACGAATGGAGCCTGCGGTGTCAGCACGCAACGCATCTTCGATCCGGTTGGCATCAACGCCAGTACGCCAGTCACCGGAAATCACATCGCCTTTGAGCTGGAGTCGATCGGCCATCTGCTTCCAAAGCGCCGCAAACTGACCGGTTTCGTAAAACAAGACGCGATCGCCGGGACCCACGAGATTAGACAGAGCGGCTTCCCACGCACCTGTTCCCGATGAGGGGTAAATCACGACCGGTGATTGAGTTTGGAAGATTCGTTGCATCCCGCTGAGGACACTGTGCCCAAGATCTGCAAAATCTGGCCCTCGATGATCAATCACCGCCGCACTGCTTGCGCGCACAATGCGCTCAGGAACCGGACTGGGGCCCGGAATTTGAAGGAAATGACGGCCTGCCCTGTACGCCATGATGCGATCCTTATTATGTTTTCATGTTGTCGATTTGTATCGCTATTGAAAGCGTACACCAAAGTTTTTATTATGCATAACGTATTTTGTATGCAAAATAAAGAGAACAATAATGAATAGCTCGGTTGATTCGCACATCGCACACAAATCGTCCAACCATGAACTGGATATCACCGAGACTGATCTGTTGCTGATCAAACAGCGCCTTGAACGTGGGTCAGACTGCGAAGTGTCCGTGACACCGTTCGATCGAGGGCGCTACGCCACCGATGCCAGTCATTATCAAATGATTCCGGCAGGTGTCGTGACACCAAAGACTGAGGCCGATCTTCAAGCCATCCTCGAAGTCGCCCGAGAATTTAGGGTGCCGATTACTGGGCGCGGTGGGGGCACGTCCCAAAACGGGCAAACGATCAACAGGGGCTTGATCATCGACTATTCCAAGTACATGAATCGGTTGCTCGAATTCGACGCATCAACACAGACATGTGTTGTGCAACCAGGCTTAGTGCTCGATCATCTGAATGCTAAACTCAAACCGCATGGACTGTGGTATCCCGTCGATGTCTCAACAAGCAGCCGAGCCACGCTTGGCGGTATGACGGGGAACAATAGCTGTGGATCACGTTCAATTCGCTACGGCACCATGCGCGATAATGTCGCAAGTGTTGATGCGACGCTCGCTGATGGATCGCGAGCACACTGGCTCCCACTGACGGCTGAAGAACGCAGTGTATCGGTCGAAACACTGGCTGAACGCACCGACCTGCTCGGTCGACTTTTGCATCTCGGAGCACATCACAAACCATTGATTGAGCGGCAATTACCACAACTCATGCGACGCGTTGGTGGTTATAACATCGACGCTCTTATTCCAGATGGCCAAGGCGGATCTGGGTGTTGGCCTGGCACCACCTCAAACCCATCACATCTGTTCGTCGGCAGCGAAGGCACCTTGGGGCTTTTTAATCAGATTCACCTCAAATTATCACCAATCGTTCGCAATAAAACGCTTGGCGTCTGCCACTTCAAAACATTCTATGAAGCGATGGATGCGACACAGCATTTGGTCACACTTGGACCATCCGCTGTCGAGCTTGTCGATCGCACCATGATTGACCTCAGTCGAGATATCCCGATGTTTGTGGATACCGTCAACCAATTTGTCCGCGGCGAGCCCGATGCTTTGCTACTGGTGGAATTCTCAGAAGACGACCAAGCTGAGAATATTCGAAGGCTCGATCAGCTCGAGGTCATGATGGCTGATTTGCACCAGCCCAATTCAGTGGTCAGAGCTGAGGAACCCGCGTTTCAGAAGCAAATTTGGGAAGTCCGCAAACAGGGCTTAAACATCATGATGTCAATGCGTAGTGACGCTAAACCGATCTCAATCGTCGAAGATTGCGCTGTTGAGCTCAAAGACCTCGCTGAATACACACGTCGGCTGACAGAGGTCTTCGAAAAACATGGAACCAGTGGCACCTGGTATGCCCATGCATCAGTAGGCACGCTGCACGTCAGACCTGTGCTCAACCTGAAACAAACACAAGGTGCCGAGGCACTTCGAGCTGTAGCCGAAGAAGCCTTTGCAATGGTCAAAGAGTACAAAGGATCGCATTCTGGAGAGCACGGTGATGGGATTGCCCGCTCTGAGTTCCACGAGTACATGTTCGGATCTGACATGGTTCGCCTCTTCGAACAGGTGAAAGACATGTTAGATCCCGCTGGGATTTTAAACCCCAATAAAATCGTTCACCCTCCACGGCATGACGACCCGTCATTGTTTCGCTTCGCACCTGACTATCAATCCAATATCACAACACATGGCCAATTTGAGACCGGGTTTGATTGGTCGAATTGGGGTGGCTTTAGCCAAGCCGTTGAGATGTGTAACAACAACGGTGCCTGTCGCAAAACAGACCCAGGCGTGATGTGTCCATCCTATCGAGTCACGAAAAACGAAAAAGATCTCGTTCGTGGTCGAGCCAACACCCTCCGGCTCGCACTCTCTGGCAGGCTCGGTCCTGACGCACTGCTGTCTGATCAAATGGTCGACACCATGAAGCTTTGCGTGGGGTGTAAGGCCTGTCAGAACGAATGTCCAACCAGTGTTGATATGGCCAAAATGAAAACAGAAGTCCTCTATCAACGCAGTAAACAGAAAGCAGTCAGCCTCCGTGACCGATTAATTGCGTTCATGCCTCGCTATGCGCCTCTTTTGAGTAAACTGCCTTGGCTCGCAAACATAAGAGACCGAGTTCCAGGCCTTCCATGGTTGAGTGAGCGAGTCATTGGCCTTTCCAGACATCGGGCATTGCCACGTTGGGCCGGCGCGTATCATTCACCAAACACTGAGCCACAGACGTCAAAGCCCACCGTCATTCTGCTTGGCGATACCTTCAACAGATCGTTCGAGCCGAAAAATTTATATGCAGCGCGCGATGTGCTTGAGACGCTCGGGTATGAGGTCATTGAGCCTCGGCCGCAAGACAGTGATCGTCCTGCCTGTTGTGGTCGAACATTTCTCGCTGCAGGTCTCATCGATCAAGCTAAGCACGAAGCGAGGCGCTTTATTGAAACTGTTATGCCGTGGGTTCGACAAGGTATTCCTGTGGTTGGGTTAGAACCATCTTGTTTACTCACACTGAGAGATGAGTTTTTAGCGCTCCTTCCAGGCGATGATGCAAACGCGCTCGCCAAAAACGCGTTTTTATTTGAAGAATTCCTTGAGCGCGAGATTGATGCGTCCCGCTGTGAACTCAATCTCAAGCCGATTCATGAGCCTGTTTATTTACATGGACATTGTCATCAAAAGGCCGCGCGGACCATGTCACCGGTTCAAAAACTACTGGGTCGAATTCCAAATATTCAGTTAACCACCATTGAATCCTCGTGCTGTGGGATGGCTGGCCATTTTGGTTATCAAGCGGAAACTTTTGAGACATCCAAGGATATGGCTGAATTGTCATTATTGCCGGCAGTGCGTGAGCTTCCAAGCACGGCACGCGTTGTTGCAGATGGGACAAGCTGTCGTCATCAAATGGCCGATCTCGCAAATCGCCAGGCGGACCATGTCGCGGTACTCTTAGCTGAGTTTTTGGATAGGGATTAATCGTTGGAGTCTTCAATCATCGTTCGTGCCCCACTTCATGTCCAAGTTGGGGAACGGCTGCGTGAACTGATCGATCAAGGCACACTTGCCGCCGGTATGCGATTGAACGAAGCAGAACTGTGCACACAGCTCGGTGTCAGTCGAACACCGCTGCGTGAAGCCATGCGAGCGCTTGCATCAGAAGGGCTTCTCGAGTTACAACCGAATCGCGGTGCGATTGTCAGCATTGTCACTGTTGAAGATCTGACAGAAATTCTTCCCATCATGTCTGTACTCGAGGGATTAGCCGGACGACTGGCCTGCTCGTGTATGGGTGATGATAAGATCCAAGAAGTGCGCGAAATCCACGATACCATGATCGGCCATTACCAGCGCAAAGAGCTCTCAGAGTACTTCCAAACCAATCGCCTGATCCATGAGCTCATCACAGAGGGGTCTGGCAATCAGACGCTGATGGAATCGATTAACAGCCTGTCCGCCAAGGTACGACGTGCTCGATTCACCACCGAAATGACAGATGACAGTTGGGCACGCGCGGTCAGTGATCATGAAGAGATGATCGATGCACTCGAGAAGCGAGACGGTATTCGCTTGGAGCAAGTCATTATTCGCCACGTGGAAGCCAAAGGTACGACGATATTAGGGGTGATCAAGAACGAGTACGCGCCTCAGTCTTGACCACCTCAAGCAGAGAACGGGCCGTTGCCTTCATCGAGTGCCTTCACTCCACCGTCACCGATTTTGCTAAATTCCGAGGTTGATCAACATCTGTGCCTCGCAGTACGGCGACATGATACGACAACAGTTGTAGCGGAACGGTAAAGACAATCGGCGCCAACAGCACTGGGATTGCAGGTAATCGACAATAGGTGATGTCATCACTTGCCGTCTGTACAGCAGAATCTGAGAATACGATCAACTGACCCCCACGGGCCCGAACTTCAGACAGGTTTGACCGCAATTTTTCAACCAACGCATCATTTGGTGCAACGGCCACGACTGGCATGTCTTCATCCACCAATGCCAACGGACCGTGTTTAAGCTCACCTGCAGGATAGGCCTCTGCGTGGATATAGCTGAGCTCTTTCAGCTTCAAGGCACCTTCCATCGCAATTGGATGCATCGTCGATCGACCGAGAAAAAGTGTGTGATGCTTATCAATAAACCGCTCGGCGATCTCACGGATCGCAGTCTCTTGGTCTAACACATTCGTCATTAAATCTGGCAGGTCACGTAGGTTTTGAACCAACAGGGTTTCATCGAAGCTCGGACTGTTGTGTTGCTTGGCGAGTAAGCCTGCCAACACTAATAAAACGGTCAACTGCGTTGTAAACGCTTTTGTACTGGCCACACCGATTTCAGGCCCTGCCTCAGTCATCAACGCCAAATCCGTTTCTCGAATCAAACTCGAGGTGGCGACATTACAAAGCCCAAGTGTCGCCACAACATGGGCTCGCTCCATATGGCGAAGCGCTGCCAAGACATCCGCGGTTTCCCCGGATTGTGAAATGGCAATCCAAAGCGTGTCAGGAAGCGTAACGACCGTTCGATAGCGATATTCACTTGCGATTTCGACCTGGCACGGAATCCCAGCCAAGCTTTCGATCCAATATTTCGCGACAAGCCCCGCATGGTAGCTGGTGCCACAGGCAACAATCTGCACCGCTTTGGTTCGGTTGAGGACTTCAGCCCCGTCAGGACCTAATAAGCCCTCCAATAACTTCGATTGGCCAATACGTCCAGCCAAGGTATCTCGAATGGCTTGGGGCTGCTCGTGCATTTCTTTGGCCATAAAGTGCCGATAGGCTCCTTTAGTAGCCGCATCGGACGATGCACTGGCCTGGACCACGGGACGCTCAACAATCTCACCATTCGCGCGATACACCACCGCGTCCACGCGCGTTAGGCGGGCACGATCACCCTCTTCAAGAAAGATAAAGCGATCGGTCACATGTAACAGTGCCAACTGATCTGATCCGACGAAATATTCGCCGTGTCCAACACCAATAACCAATGGACTGCCTTGGCGAGCGACCCACATCGTATCAGGAGACATTTGATCCATAATCGCCAGAGCAAACGCGCCCTCCAATTGATCAATGACACGATGGACCGTCTGATCAAAGCTGTCAGTCTCAAGGGATTCCTTGGCCAAGAGGTGAGCCACTGCCTCAGTATCTGTTTGGGACCGGAAGACATAACCAGATGCCTCGAGCGATGCCTTAAGCTCCGCATGGTTTTCGATAATACCGTTATGGACGACAGCGAACCGGCCTGAGCAATGCGGGTGCGCATTATCCACACTCGGCACACCATGCGTAGCCCAGCGCGTATGAGCAATACCGAGCTGCGCATCTGAATCACTCAGTTGACGCTCAAGTTCAGACACCTTGCCTTGGGCGCGCGCGCAAACAATCTGATCATTGATAAGCTGAGCGAGACCTGCCGAATCATAGCCTCGATATTCCAGGCGCTTTAAACCCTCGATCAAAATGGATTGAACCGGTCGTGCAGCCACTGCACCGACAATGCCACACACAGGCTACTCCTTTCGTTTTGAGGGTCGTTTAAAATTTGATTTTTCGATCTGACTCGGTCGGGTGAGTGCCAACGCGTTGGGTTCAACGTCACGCGTAATGACAGAACCCGCACCAGTGGTCGCACCGTCTCCAACCGTCACAGGGGCGACAAGACTGGTGTTCGAGCCTATAAAGACCTGATCACCAAGGGTTGTAAGATGTTTGTGGGCGCCATCGTAATTGCACGTGATGGTGCCTGCGCCAATATTGGTCTCACGACCGATCACTGCATCGCCAATATAGGTCAGGTGGTTGATCTTTGATCCTTCACCCACAACCGCATTTTTGGTCTCACAAAAATTACCCAGATGGGTCTTGGGGCCGAGCTCAGTTCCAGGTCGAATGCGAGCGAATGGACCAACAATCGCACCTTCACCGACAGTTCCTGACTCGATGACGCTGTATGGTTTGATTGTGACATCTGACGCAATGCACGTATCGGTCAAATGCGAACCAAACCCAACACGGCTATTCGCGCCGACTTCGACAGATCCGTTGAATGTGACATTTGGCTCAACGATCACGTCTTCATGCAAGCGTACTGAACCGTTGAAATACACAGTGCTTGGATCGAGAAGCGTCGCCCCGTTTTGCATAGCTTCGATCCGACGCCGATCCTGAATACGTGTATTCATTTCAGCCAACTGCGCACGATCATTCACGCCCATGGTCACCTCAGACGGTGCCACCAGCCCTTCGACACGGCCACCATTGGCAACCGTTAAAGCTACACAATCTGTTAAATAATACTCAGACTGGGCGTTGTCATTGGTGAGTTGCGGTAACACATCCAAAAACCGGGCAGTTGGCCCGGCATAAATACCACTGTTGATTTCTGAAATCGCGCGCTCGGATTCAGTCGCGTCACGTTGCTCAACGATTCGTTGAATCGCACCGTCTGTACCACGAATAATTCGCCCGTAGCCCGTCGGATCATCAACGCAAGCAGTCAAAACAGCCAAATCATGTTGACTGATCTCTAACAAAGGCTTCAGATGCTCGGGAGTGACAAGTGGCACATCCCCATATAACACCAGTGTTTGGCCCTCACGCGCGACATCTGCGAGGGCCATTTGCACGGCATGCCCTGTCCCGAGTTGTGCTTCCTGATGAACGATGCGGCAACCTGCTTGACTCACCAAGGGGTCGACAATCTCTCGACCGTGTCCGGTGACTACAATGATGTGCCCAGGACGGTCTGTAAGAAGCGCTTGTGATGTAGAGATGACATGAGAGAGAAGAGGCGCTCCGGCGAGGTCGTGCATGACTTTGGGGAGCGCCGAGCGCATCCGGCTGCCTTTTCCAGCAGCCAGAATGACGATGTTAAGCACGGCGATTTCGCAATTGTTCAATCACACGGAGTCTTGCAACTGCCTCAGCGAGCTCAACTGCTGCGCGGGTGTAGTCAAAATCAGCGTGTTGCTCTTCGAGCAACCGTTGTGCCTCTGCTTTTGCATGAACCGCTGCCGCTTCATCCAAATTTTCAGCACGGTCTCCCGTATCCGTAAGGATATTCACGCCGGATGGCACCACTTCTAAGAAGCCACCTGAGACATAGAACAGTTCATCATCACGATCGCCAAACACCAGGCGTACTGGTCCTGGTTTCAACGTCGTGATCAACGGCGAATGACCTGGAGTCACCCCAAGGTCTCCCAGCTCACCTGAGGCAATCACCATTTCGACGTCCCCGGAATACAACTCCCGCTCAGCCGAAACGACGTTACATTTCATGGTTTTTGCCATGCGAACTCCTTAAAGGTTCTTCGCCTTCTCTGTCGCCTCGTCAATGGTGCCGACCATGTAGAATGCCTGCTCAGGCAGATCGTCGTAATCACCATCCAAAATGCCTTTGAAGCCACGGATGGTCTCTTTCAAAGACACATACTTACCAGGCGAACCTGTGAAGACTTCCGCAACAAAGAAAGGCTGTGACAAGAAACGCTCAATTTTACGTGCTCGAGCAACGGTCATCTTGTCTTCCTCTGAGAGCTCGTCCATACCCAAAATCGCGATGATGTCCTTCAACTCTTTATAACGCTGTAGGACCGACTGGACGTTTCGTGCAACATCATAATGCTCTTCACCGATGACCAATGGGTCGAGCTGGCGAGACGTTGAGTCCAAAGGATCAACCGCTGGATAAATACCCAAGGCTGCAATATTTCGGCTCAATACCACCGTTGCGTCCAAGTGAGCGAAGGTGGTCGCGGGTGATGGGTCAGTCAAGTCATCCGCAGGTACATAGACGGCCTGAATCGAAGTAATGGAACCCGTTTTGGTTGAGGTGATTCGCTCCTGAAGGACACCCATTTCCTCAGCCAATGTTGGCTGGTAACCAACCGCAGACGGCATCCGGCCGAGAAGTGCGGACACCTCTGTTCCAGCCAACGTGTAGCGGTAAATGTTATCGACAAACAGCAATACGTCACGGCCTTCATCACGGAAATGCTCCGCCATCGTCAGTCCGGTCAAGGCGACGCGCAGACGGTTTCCAGGTGGCTCATTCATCTGACCATAAACCAAGGACACCTTGTCCAATACATTGGACTCTGTCATTTCATGATAAAAATCGTTTCCTTCACGGGTCCGTTCACCGACACCGGCGAATACTGAGTAGCCAGAGTGTTCGATCGCGATGTTTCGGATCAATTCCATCATGTTCACGGTCTTACCAACCCCGGCACCACCGAACAAACCGACCTTTCCGCCTTTTGCGAAGGGTGCGACCAAGTCGATGACCTTAATACCCGTCTCGAGGAGTTCCGTAGACGCTGATTGCTCGGAGAACGTTGGCGCTGTCCGGTGAATAGGCATCCGCGACTTCTCGCCGATATCACCTTTTTCATCAATCGGGTTGCCCAATACGTCCATGATTCGACCGAGTGTTTCGGTCCCAACGGGGACAGAAATTGGTGCATGCGTGTTGGACACCTCAAGACCTCGCGCGAGTCCTTCAGTCGAACCCATCGCAATTGTTCGCACCACACCGTCGCCAAGCTGTTGCTGTACTTCAAGAACGATTGGTTTACCTTCCAACGTCAATGCGTCATACACCTTGGGTACTGATTCACGCGGGAACTCGACGTCAATCACAGCGCCGATGATTTGCACAATCTTTCCGCTACTCATCCGTTTATCTCCTAAAACAATCTGTTCTTACAGTGCCGCAGCACCGCTTACAATTTCTGAAATTTCTTGTGTAATCGCGGCTTGACGCGCTTTGTTATATACGAGTTCAAGCTCATCAATCAGGCTACCTGCATTGTCAGTTGCTGCTTTCATGGCAACCATCCGAGCCGCCTGCTCACACGCCAGATTTTCAACCACCGACTGATACACCAAGGACTCGATGTAGCGCGTTAAGAGCTGCTCAAGCACGCGCGCCGCTCCTGGCTCATAGATGAAGTCCCAATGGTCGCCGAGCGACTCATCAAAGGCTTCGCTTTTCTCGAGCGGTAGCAACTGTTGCACAGTTGGGCTTTGGGTCATGGTATTGACGAAGCGGTTGTATACGACGTACAGACGATCAATCCGGCCTTCCTCGTAGGCATCCATCATCACCTTTACGCTGCCAATCAAATCAGCAACGGTCGGGTTATCTCCCACGTTTCCAGCGGTCGCAATCACGTTGCCACCAAAGCTCTTAAAAAAGCCAATTGCTTTTGAGCCAATGACGGCCAGATCAACTTCAACCTGTGCCCCATGATGACGGCCCAGTTCACTGACCACTTGTTTGAACAGGTTGGCGTTCAAACCGCCGCATAACCCACGGTCTGTCGACACCACAATGTATCCGACGCGCTTGATTTCGCGTTCCTCAAGATACAAATGGTTGTATTCAGGGTTCGCGTGCGCAAGATGCCCGATCACGTCCAAGATTCGGTCCGCATACGGGCGGGTTGCACCCATCCGTTCCTGGGCTTTGCGCATTTTGGAGGCAGCAACCAGTTGCATCGCACTCGTAATTTTTTGAGTGTTTTTGATGCTTCCTATCTGGGTGCGAATTTCCTTACCAACTGCCATGCCGTTTGCCTCTGTCTAACTCGCGATTAATAGGTTTGCGATGATTTAAAGGATTCGACTACAGCTTTCAGCTTGCCGGCAATCTCATCATTGTAGTCACCGGATGCATTCAGTTCCTTACGGAGGTCTGCATGCTCGGCGCGGAAGTAATCGAGAAGAGCCGCTTCAAAGTCGACCACTTTGCTCACATCCACATCATCGAGGAAGCCTTCATTGGCGACGAACAGCACGATTCCCATGTCTGCGATGGACTGTGGTGAATATTGCTTCTGCTTCATCAGCTCGGTCACCCGCTGACCATGCTCAAGCTGCTTACGCGTTGCTTCATCAAGGTCTGATGCAAACTGTGAGAAGGCCGCCAATTCGCGATACTGTGCAAGCGCGAGTCGAATACCTCCACCGAGCTTTTTCACAATCTTGGTTTGTGCAGCACCACCCACCCGAGAAACAGAAATACCTGCGTTCATTGCAGGACGGATGCCCGAGTTAAAGAGGTTGGTTTCAAGGAAGATCTGTCCGTCGGTGATTGAAATCACGTTGGTTGGAACGAACGCAGACACGTCACCCGCTTGGGTCTCAATAATTGGCAGCGCAGTCAACGAACCGGTTTGTCCCTTCACCTTTCCGTCAGTGAATTGCTCGACGTATTCAGCATTCACACGTGCAGCGCGCTCAAGAAGGCGCGAGTGTAAGTAGAAAACATCACCTGGATATGCTTCTCGGCCCGGTGGTCGACGCAACAATAACGAGATCTGGCGATATGCAACTGCCTGCTTTGACAAGTCATCATAGACAATCAGAGCGTCTTCACCACGGTCGCGGAAATACTCACCCATCGTACAACCAGAAAACGGGGCCAAAAACTGCATCGCCGCAGGATCTGCAGCACCAGCCGCAACGATGATCGTATGATCCATTGCGCCGTGTTCTTCAAGCTTCCTGACCACTGATGCAATCGATGATTGCTTCTGACCAACGGCCACATAGATACATTTCACACCTGTATCTTTCTGGTTGATGATCGCATCGATCGCAACCGCAGTCTTTCCAGTTTGACGGTCACCAATGATCAACTCGCGCTGACCCCGTCCTACGGGAACCATGGCATCGATTGCCTTGAGGCCTGTCTGGACTGGCTGATCAACCGATTGCCGCGCGATTACACCTGGCGCGACTTTTTCGATTGCATCGGTGCCGTCGTGTTCGATCTCACCTTTGCCATCTACTGGGTTCCCGAGCGCATCGACAACACGGCCACACAGACCGTTGCCCACAGGGACTTCGAGAATCCGCCCAGTACAAGACGCTTTTTGCCCCTCGGCGAGGTCTTGATAGTCACCAAGTACAACAGCACCGACCGAGTCGCGCTCAAGGTTCAAGGCCATGCCGAAGACGCCACCCTCAAATTCGATCATCTCACCGTACATGACGTCGGCGAGTCCGTAGATCCGGACAATACCGTCAGAGACGGAGACGATCGTCCCTTCGTTTTTTGCAGACACAGCGATATCGGCTTTTCCGATTCGCTGCTTGATCAGTTCGCTGATCTCAGAAGGATTCAATTGATCCATGAAACGTTCCTTTCAAATTCTCTTAGCTTAAATGGTCAAAGACTCCGCGATTTTTCCAAGTCGCCCTTTGACCGACGCGTCAATCACTGTGTCACTTGAACGAATCTCAAACCCTCCAATCAAGGAGGCATCGACTGTTGTCTGGATTCGAACCGTTTTGTCGGCATACTTCGCTTGCAGCTTTGACTCGAGCAATTTCAACTCGGAGTCGCTTAACGGATATGCGCTCTTAATCGTCACATCAAGTGCTTTTTGGCCTTGCGCGAGGAACTGCGCATACTCAGACGCAATCTCTGGCAGAGCCAATAAGCGGCCGTAATGACCCAGAGTCTCGAGAAACTCATCTGAGCCGTCGACAGCAACATCACTCATCAAGTCCCGCACAATCTGGACCTTTGTTGTCGCCTCAACGCCCTGGTGCTTTAAAAGCTCAGACAGCTCATGATCAGCAACTAAGACTTGTGCTTTTGCGAAGAACGCACTCCAACCGGCCTCTGTTTGAGTATCAGTTGCATAGGCGAACACTGCTTTTGCATATGGACGAGCGATTGTCGTGAGTTGTGCCATGACGTCCCCTACAGCTCTTCAGCCAAATCTTTCAAAAGCTTCTCGTGGGCCTTTTGATCCACTTCTGCACTCAACACACGCTCTGCACCGAGAACCGCAAGAGACGCGATCTCTGCACGCAGTGACTCACGCGCTTGTGCCGCTTCTTGGGCGATTTGAGCATTCGCAGAAGCCATGATCTTTTCAGCCTCGCTCCGCGCTTTCTCTTGAGCATCTTCCACAATTTGTGCCGAACGCTTATTCGCCTGGTCAAGTAACTCGGTCACCTGAACACGCGCCTGTTTGAGTTCGTCGTCAATCTGAGCTTTTGCGGCTTCAAGATCACGCGCTGCTTTATCTGCAGCGTCCAGTCCATCGGCAATTCTTTTCTGACGTTCAGCCATGGCTGCCACGATGGGCGGCCAGACATATTTCATGCAGAAGCCGACGAAAATCAGGAAAGCAATAAGCTGACCGATCAGTGTCAGATTTAAGTTCACAACCGTACCTCGCTACGTTGTTTGCTGGTTTTGGCTACTCAGCCGATCCCATCAAGAAAGTTGCGCGATGAACGGGTTTGCGAATGTGAAGAAC
This sequence comes from uncultured Gammaproteobacteria bacterium, assembly GCA_913057215.1. Taxonomy (GTDB): domain Bacteria; phylum Pseudomonadota; class Gammaproteobacteria; order Pseudomonadales; family Litorivicinaceae; genus HIMB30. The sequence continues at coordinate 249 of CAJXNQ010000027.1, read as the reverse complement.
AGCGCAAGACCAACACCGATCATAGTCACGGCGTCCAGAAGACCTGCAATGATGAACATTTTGGTTTGCAGCATTGGAACTGTTTCTGGATTACGCGCAGCGCCCTCTAGAAACTTTCCGCCCAATAGGGCAAATCCAATTGCGGTACCCAACGCGCCCACACTGATAATCATCGCGACCGCCAGAATGGTCATTGATACTACTGCTTCCATGGTTTCCTCCAATCTAAGGATAAGTTAAACAGAACTG
>CAJXNQ010000026.1 GCA_913057215.1 uncultured Gammaproteobacteria bacterium | reverse complement strand
ATTTATCTCTCCCGGTATGTGACTCCAGAGCGCGCCACGGAGATTGAGGCGCTGGAAATCGCCGGTGTCGAGGTGGTCCGTCAATTCAGACGATTCTATCCGGCAGGTGAAGTGGCAGCGCATTTGGTCGGATTTACGAATATCGATGATCAGGGGCAGGAAGGGCTCGAGCTGTCCTATAACGAGTGGCTCTCTGGGCAAGATGGCTTACGTCACGTGCTGACTAATCGTCGTGCCAACGTGGTGCGCTACGTGAGTGCAGGTCAGGAGGCTAAACAGGGTCGTGAATTGCGACTCTCGATTGATTTGCGCCTTCAGTATCTGACGTATCGCGCATTAAAAGAGGCGGTCGCTCGCTCAAAAGCGATGGGTGGAAGCGCGGTGCTTGTTGATGCGTGGTCTGGCGAGGTTCTCGCGATTGCGGCCCAACCATCATTCAATCCAAACGATATGGCAACACGGGTTCCTGAACGCATTCGGAATCGTGCGGTCACGGATTTAATGGAGCCGGGAAGTCCGATTAAGCCCTTTACTGTCGCGGCCGCAATTGATGAAGGCCTGGTCGAGCCCACCACAGAGATCGATACGTCGCCTGGGCGCTTACGGGTTCAAGGCCATGTGGTCAGTGATATCAAAAATTATGGTGTGATGGATGTCTCAGCCATCGTCGCAAAATCGTCAAACGTCGGGACAACAAAAATCGAAATGATGTTGGAGCCTTCGGCGTTACGTGATCGATTGGCAATTCTCGGGCTGGGTCAGCCGACAGCAACAGGGTTTCCCGGAGAGGCAGAGGGATATCTGCCAAGCTTTGCCACCTGGCGTGAGATGGACCGTGCCGCCTTATCCTATGGCTATGGGTTGAGCGTGACAACGATCCAGATGGCGCAAGCCTACAGTGTGTTTGCGAATCAAGGAGTATTGCAGCCTCTCACGCTGCTCTCCGAAGGCGTGACCCCGCGGCCGGTTGAGGTGTTTAAGGCTGATACGGTCAAAGCCATGCTCCCGATGCTCGAGCAGGTCACGCAGGCGGGCGGAACCGCGACGCAAGCTCAGGTGCCTCTCTATCGAGTCGGCGGAAAAACTGGGACTACCATGAAGTTTGCCGGTGGCAGTTATGCCAGTCGGCAGTACATCGCGAGCTTCGTCGGTCTTGCGCCCATGTCGAATCCACGATTTGTCATGGCCATCGCCATCGATGACCCCAGAGCTCAGCAGTACTACGGGGGGCAGGTGGCTGCGCCGGTTTTTGCCGATGTCATGGATGATGTGCTCCGACTGTACGACGTTCCTCCTGATGCAATCGATGGTGCTGTCGTGGCGGGGAGGGAGCCGTGAAAACGCTTGATGTGCTTCTTTCTGCTATTGAGTCGCCGGTTGACGGGGCTGAACGCATCCCAGTTTATGGTTTGACCCTTGATTCACGAACCGTCCGGCCAGGTGAAATATTTGTCGCAGTCGCAGGCACCTCAACCCATGGCATGACTTACGTTGAGACTGCGATTGAACAAGGTGCTTCAGCGGTGCTCTATGATGACTGGGATCAGGCGGTCCCAAACCGTCTCCCCTGTATCCGAATCACCAACCTTCGAGAGCGACTCCCTGCAATCGTGCGTGCATTTTATGATGACCCCTTTGCATCGATGCGGGTTATTGGTGTCACGGGAACCAATGGAAAAACGACAACGGTGCAATTGATTGCGCAATTGGTGGAAGCGCTCTCCATGGTTGCCGGTCGGATTGGTACGCTTGGTGTCTCTGTCGGTGTTGATAAGCTCAGTGAGTCAGATCGAACCACCCCGGATGCGATCACTCTCGGCTCATTTTTTAATCAGCTCAAAGCGCGCGGTGCATCCATCACTGCGATGGAAGTGTCATCTCATGCGCTCGATCAAGGTCGAGTTCAGGGCGTGCCTTTCGAGGTTGGGGTCTTTACCAATCTGACACGCGACCACCTGGATTACCACGGCACCATGGAGGCCTATGGTGAGGCCAAAGCACGCCTCTTTCGTGAGTATCCGTTACACACGGCCGTGATCTACCTCGATGATGCGCTGGGTCGTCATTTGGCTGAAACCATTACCACACCAGATATCTGGACTTACGGTTTCGCTGACGATGCGCGCATTCGAGTCATCGAGGTGACCCCAACCGCCAGTGGTTGCGATGTGGCCTGTGATTTTGACGGTCGGCTTTTAAGCCTGCAAATTCCTCTGCTTGGTCAATTTAATGCACTCAATGCGGTTGCCGCTCTGGCAGCCACCGCGGCGGTCTGTCCAAATCAACTGGAGCATCTCATCCGGGCAACCTCTGCATTGAAGCCCGCACCGGGTCGAATGGAGTGGTTTCAAGTTGAGTCCCAGCCAACTGTTGTTGTGGACTTTGCGCACACGCCGGATGCACTGGAAAATGCCTTAACAACCTGTCGCTGGCACACCGAGGGTGCGCTTTGGGTTGTATTTGGTTGCGGCGGTGAGCGTGATACCGGAAAGCGTCCTTTGATGGGTGAGGTCGCAGGGAGGCTTGCGGATCACTTGATTCTCACCGCTGATAATCCCCGTTCGGAAGATGCGCAGGCAATTTGTGACGCCATCATCGCGGGAACATCGCACCGGTCAATTCATGTCGAACTTGATCGGGGACAGGCGATTCGCCATGCAATTGAACATGCAGATCCCCGTGACTGGATCTTAGTGGCTGGCAAAGGTCACGAGCGCACCCAACAGCTTGGATCCCGGATGTTGCCGTATTCCGATCGGCTGCAAGTTGCCCAGTTGCTCGGATTGGTGGAACAGGGAGGTGTCGATGCTTCCTGAATCACTCAGTACATTAGCCGCTCGCTTGGGCGTAACACTGGATGATCATGCCCGTGTCACGGGGATCTCGATCGACAGTCGGCAGACTGTACCGGGTGATTTGTTTGTCGCGCTCAATGCAGCTCGAGACGGTCATGACTTTATCGCGGATGCCAAGGCACGTGGCGCGGTGGGGGCACTCGTGACCCGGCCTTCGGATCTGCTTCCTTCCATTCTTGTTGAGGACACTGAAGGCGCACTGACAACCCTTGCTCGTCAGTATCGAGATGCCTATCAGGGTCCTGTACTGGCGTTGACTGGAAGCCAGGGCAAGACCAGTACCCGTGGATTCATCGAAGCCATCATGCGTCAAACCGCCCAACACCAAAGTAACGCTGATATTTTGGTAACGCGCGGTAATCTGAACAATCAGCTTGGTGTGCCGCTAACAGTCAGCCGGTTGCGAGCGGAGCACGCATTTGCTGTGTTTGAACTCGGTGCGTCGGCCGTGGGAGATATTGCGCATTTGGCGTCTATCGTAAAGCCACGCTATTCAGCTCTACTCAATGCACGTGCGGCCCATTTAGAAGGCTTTGGTTCCATTGCAGGGGTGGTCCAGGGCAAAGGCGAGATTATCGATCACACCGATTTGGACGGTTGCTGTGTGTTAAACGCCGATGAGCCGGCTTTCGAGACCTGGAAGGCGCGCGCGGGCTCGCGCCAAGTGACCACCTTTGGACGCACCGAGGCCGATGTGACCTGGTCACCACAGGGTGACAGTCGCGTGGTGTTGACGCTGCGTGGTCAATCCTTTGAGGTGCTCTTGCCGACCATCGGGCATCACTTGATGGAGAATGCGGCAGCCGCCTGTGCACTGACCGAGGCTGCCGGTGCAACCATTGATGACATGATCCAGGGCCTTGAATCAGCCGTGATCGAACCCGGTCGCATGACGCCTATCCGCTTGCCATCTCTGTTGCTTGTTGATGACACCTATAACGCCAGCCCGGAAGCCGTGACGGCCGCGATTGATTGGTTGGCAAGCCAGTCTGGACGGCGTGTGCTGATTCTTGGTGGCCTCGCTGAGTTGGGTCAGGAGGAGTACCAGAGCATGCATCAATTGGGTGTCTATGCCAGAGAGCGCGGGATTGAATCCTTGCTGACCGTGGCAGAGGGGGCGCCCATTGCTGACGGCTATGGTGCCAAGGCACTTCATTTTGACTCTTTTGAGACCTTAGCTGACGAACTCGACGCACAGCTTATTCATGCAGATGTGGTGTTAGTCAAAGGCTCGCGTGCCAGTCAGATGGAGCGCGTGATTCAAAGAATAACCGCCAATCAAGGAGCGTTTTGATGTTGCTTTGGCTTGCCAATTACCTGGCCTCGATTGAGCCCGCTTTTGCTGTGTTTCAGTACCTGACATTGCGAGCCATCTTGGGTGTCCTCACGGCCTTGTTGACAGCGTTGTTAGTGGGTCCTTGGGTCATCCGCAATCTCGAGATGCGACAAATTGGTCAGTCCGTCCGTCGTGACGGTCCCGAGTCGCATTTTGCTAAGCAAGGCACGCCCACAATGGGTGGCGTTTTGATTCTTGTCTGTATTACCGCATCCACCCTGTTATGGGGTGATTTATCGAATCGTTACATTTGGATTGCTCTCGCTGTGTTACTCGGATTCGGTGCGATCGGCTGGATTGATGACTGGAAAAAGGTCGTCTTAAAGAATTCAAAAGGCCTATCGGCAAAGGCCAAATATCTTGGCCAGTCTGTCATTGGTTTGGCGGCGGCCTGTGTGTTGTATTACTACGCCTCGACGCCTGCTGAAACCACTTTATTGATTCCATTCTTTAAAGATGTCGCCATCCCGCTCGGGCTTGGGTACATCGTGTTGACGTATTTCGTGATTGTTGGAACCTCGAACGCCGTCAATCTAACAGACGGATTGGATGGTTTGGCAATCCTTCCGACCGTGCTGGTTGCCGGTGCGCTCGGTGTGTTTGCCTATCTCACAGGCAACGTCATCTTCTCTGAGTATCTCTTTATTCCATACGTCGCAGGCACCGGCGAATTGGTGATCTTCCTCGGGGCCATGGTTGGGGCCGGCCTCGGATTCCTGTGGTTTAACACCTATCCGGCTCAGGTCTTTATGGGCGATGTAGGTGCCCTGTCATTGGGCGCGGCGCTCGGCGTGGTGGCTGTCATGGTCCGCCAAGAATTGGTGCTCTTTATCATGGGCGGCATCTTTGTTTTAGAGACTGTGTCTGTGATGTTGCAGGTGGCCAGTTATAAGCTCACTGGCAAGCGGTTATTCAGAATGGCACCCATCCACCACCATTTTGAACTCAAAGGATGGCCGGAGCCCCGAGTAATCGTCCGGTTTTGGATTATCTCTGTCATGCTGGTCCTGGTCGGACTTGCCACACTGAAGTTGAGGTAGGCCATGACGCTCATTGCAACAACCAAGCGACTCATCCTAGGTGCGGGACCAACCGGCCAAGCGGTGGCACGTCATTTGACGCACTTGGGTGTTGACTACGAGGTTGCCGATACCCGCACCAGTCAGGCGCTTCAAGACCGGTTCCAGGCTGAGTTTCCAGACGTGACCGCCTATTACGGACCGCTGAAAACAGAGTATTTGGATCGGTTCGATGAAATCATCGTCAGTCCAGGCATCGCGCCCCACACCGACGGACTTCGCGAGACCATCAGCCCATGTATCAGTGATATTCAATTGTTTCGACGCGCTTGGCCGGAAAACCGTCCATTGATTGCGATTACAGGATCCAATGCCAAATCCACCGTGACACAGATGGTGGGTGAAATTCTCGAGCACGCGGGGCGCAATGTATTGGTCGGCGGAAATTTGGGTCCGCAAGCGCTCGATCTCCTGGTAGATGCAGGCGATACCTCGATTGCAGTCCTTGAACTGTCGAGTTTCCAATTGGCGCGCACAGAAAAATTGAGGGCAACGGTTGCCACCTGCTTGAACATGTCCCCGGATCACCTGGATTGGCATGGCGATATGGTGGCCTATCACAAGGCCAAGCATCGAATCTTCGAAGGCGTCGGCGCGATTGTTGTCAATGCCGAGGATCCACTGTCGCAACCATTAGTCCCTGATCAAACACCGACCATTCGGTTTGCTCTTCAGCACAGTGACTTCCATCGTTTTGGATTGATCACACATGAGGACCAATCGTGGATTGCCTTGGGTACCGAGCCTTGGATGCCTGTGGCTGAACTCCCTTTCAGCGGCGATCACATGATCCAAAATGCGATGGCCGCCATGGCCATCGTGCATCTTTTGGATGTTGATCCTGACTGCGCGCGCGCTGCGATTCGGAACTTCAAGGGGTTACCGCATCGAATGGTTGACCTCGGAGAATACCAAGGAGTTCGGTATATCAACGACTCCAAAGGCACCAATACCGGCGCTTCGATCGCGGCGGTTAAGAGTGTCGCGGCAACAGGTCCAATCCATTTGCTGGCAGGCGGCGACACCAAGGGTGCGGAGCTTGGCTCGTGGGCGCAGATCATGCGTCAGTGCACTAAACGCGTGTATCTCTATGGTGCCGATGCGACCCGGATGCAGGATGCATTAAGTGATCATGCACTGACCTTTGAGACCTTAGATGAGGCTTTGGCAGTCGCCCGTTCCGAGGCGGCGGCGGGAGAAATTGTGCTCCTCAGCCCAGCAGCCGCGAGTTTTGATCAATTCAGTGATTACCAGGCGCGCGGTCGCCATTTTGAGGCATTGGTCAGGGGGTTCCATGAAGCTTGAGTGGCGACGGACTGATTTGATCCCTTTAGGGTTGCCTGATCCAGCCTTTGTGCTCTCAGCCATCACCCTGGCCTGCTTGGGTTTACTGATGGTGGCATCGAGCTCAATCGAAGTGGCGTCCGATTTTGGTCGGCCTTTTAATTATGCGTATAAACATGGTGTGTTTTTACTCGTCGCCTGCCTTGCGGGCACTGCCGCCTTCCTGATCCCGACGCGCTGGTGGTACACCTATGCAACAGCATTTTTGCTTCTGTCGATTGTGTTGCTTGCCATTATCTTGATTCCAGGCGTTGGCCATACCGTCAAAGGAGCGACGCGATGGCTCAATCTTGGGTTTTTCAATCTGCAACCCTCGGAAATCGCCAAGTTCACGATGATGCTCTATTTGGCTGCATATCTCGTGCGTCGCCTTGAAGAGGTCCGTGCAAAGTTCATCGGGTTTGTGAAGCCGATGGTGGTCGTGGGTCTGATTTCAGCCTTGTTATTGTTGGAACCAGATTTTGGAACTCTGATGATCTTAAGTTGCGCTGTGATGGGCGTCTTGTTACTCGCAGGCTCTCCGTTGACGCAATATATGATGATTGCGGGGGCCTTAATTCTTGGTTTGGTCACCTTGGCAATTATTGAGCCGTATCGCTTCGAGCGGATTGAGACGATTTTCAATCCATGGGAAGACCGCTTTGGTGCGGGGTACCAGCTCACTCAAGCGCTGTTGGCATTTGGTCGCGGCGGTTTGTTTGGCATGGGCCTTGGCAACTCGGTCCAAAAACTCTTTTATCTCCCGGAAGCTCACACCGATTTTGTCTTTGCCATTCTGGCTGAAGAGCTCGGGCTTGTGGGCGCCATGGCGACCGTTGGCGTGATGACCCTATTGATCTGGAGGGGCCTCGCCATTGGACGACGTGCCGAATTGGGTGGCCGTCCCTTTGCGGCGTACCTCACCTATGGGCTGGTGCTTTTGATCGCGCTACAGATGCTGGTCAATCTCGCTGTCAATATCGGCCTCGCTCCAACAACCGGTCTGACTCTTCCACTCTTAAGTTACGGCGGTAGCTCACTTGTGATGACTGCAGTCAGTTTGGGTGTGATCGCACGGATCAGCGCAGATAACCTTCCTGGAGGTCGTTCATGACAGCACGGGTATTTATCATGGCCGGCGGAACTGGTGGGCATATTTTCCCAGGTCTGGCCGTGGCCGAGGAACTCAAAAAACGAGGCGCTGAAGTCGATTGGATAGGCGCGAGTCACGGCCTTGAGGGCCGTCTTGTTCCAGAAAAAGGAATTCCATTACATCTGCTTGCAGTCCGTGGGCTGCGTGGAAAACATGGACTCTCAAGAGTCTTGGGTCCACTACGTTTGATCGTCTCTATTGTACAAGCGCTCTGGCTGATGGCCCGATTAAGACCCGCTGTCTGCGTCGGTTTTGGCGGGTACCCGGCAGGTCCCGGTGGTTTGGCGGCCCGGATGCTTGGCATTCCACTTGTGATCCATGAACAAAACGCAGTCGCTGGCATGACCAACCGGCATTTGGCGAAGTGGGCGACACGAGTACTCACAGCCTTTGAGGATGTTCTCCCAGGTGGCGAATGTGTTGGTAATCCGATCCGTGCTGAGATTGATGCCGTCGGTCGGCGACGTCTTGCTGATGGTCATCAGTCCAGTGGGAACACTCGGATCTTGGTCATTGGCGGCTCGCAGGGTGCGCGCACGTTGAATCAGCAGTTGCCTGAAAAACTCCGCGAGGTCGCCGCCCAGTACGGTATTGAAATCACCCATCAAACCGGCGTCTCAGGACAAGCCGAGGTTGAATCGACCTACGACGCACTGAATCTCGATGCCACCGTGGTGGCCTTCATCAGTCGGATGGATCAGGCCTACCAGTCGTCGGACATCGTAGTCTGTCGCGCTGGTGCATTGACCGTGTCTGAGCTTGCGTCGGCTGCCATGCCATCGGTGTTGATCCCATTTCCGTACGCTGTTGATGATCATCAAACCAAAAACGGCAAGCAGCTTGCGGCTGCAGGGGCTGCCGTGATCGTACAAGAAGACGACTTGGATATTTTTGTCGCCAAGATGTCCGACATTTTGCGCGCGCCTGAAAATCTGACTCAGATGGCACGTGCGGCGCGTTCTGTTGCAAAGCCAGAAGCGACACAGGCGGTCGCCGACGTGGTTCTGGAGGTCGCAGGTGGTTAACCGCATGGGACAGATTCAGCGCATGCACTTCGTCGGCATCGGCGGTGTCGGCATGAGTGGAATTGCTGAGGTCCTTCTGAATCAGGGGTACCACATTTCAGGCTCTGATTTAAAAGAAAGCCCAGCGACAGAACGGCTGGCTGACCTTGGAGCACAGATCTTTATTGGTCACGACGCAGCGCATATCGAGCAGGCTGAGGTCGTCGTTGTTTCAAGTGCGATCGACCTCGAGAATCCAGAAGTGGCCTGTGCGCTGAATGCGCGCATTCCGGTCATCCCACGCGCTCAAATGCTGGCTGAGTTGATGCGATTCAAGCAGGGCATCGCGGTGTCGGGGACGCACGGGAAAACCACCACCACCTCACTGGCGGCTGCGGTCTTGGCCGAAGCAGGTCTTGATCCAACTTATATTATTGGCGGGAAGCTGAACCAAGCAGATCGCAACGCCAAGCTGGGTGACAGCCAGTATATGGTGGCCGAGGCCGATGAGAGCGATGCCTCATTTTTGGTGTTAAAGCCAGTCATGGCCGTGGTCACGAATATCGATGCTGATCACATGGGCACATATGGTGGAGATTTTGAACGACTGAAACAGACCTTTGTGCAGTTTCTTCAAAACCTGCCGTTTTATGGCGTGATCTTCGCAAATGCTGATGATCCAACGGTGATGGATATTCTGCCGAAAGCGGGCCGTGCCTTTGTCACGTTTGGGATCGATGCGTCCGCCGATTACCGAGCGGTGCAAATTGAGACAGAGGGCTTGCAGACCTCGTTCACAGTGCAGCGTGCCGGCAAATCACCCTTGGCAGTCGAGTTGGCCATGCCAGGTCGTCACAATGTGCTCAACGCGTTGGCGGTGATCGCATTGGCCGATCATTTGGGTGCGGATGATTCGTCGGTATGCCGCGCATTGGCCGAATTCAAAGGTGTGGGCCGTCGTTTCCAATGGGTGGGGTCTTTAGAGCGCGGTGATGACCAAATTCCGGTGATCGATGATTACGGGCATCACCCCAAAGAGCTTTCGGTGACCTTTGAAGCGATTCGAAGTGCCTATCCAGGACGTCGACTGATCTCGGTGTTTCAGCCGCATCGATATTCACGCACCGAAGATCTATTTGATGAGTTTGTATCAGTTCTGACGACAGCAGATGAGCTCATTTTACTGCCAGTCTATGCCGCCGGTGAGACCCCTGTGTTGGGCGCGGAGTCGAAAGATTTGGCGATGACGATTCGTCGGCTGAGCCAATGTCACCCGGTAGTTGAAAAAGAATTCCAATCTGCGATCGCTCGGATCTGTGACATCGCCACCCCCAATGACGTGATTTTGATACAGGGCGCGGGATCGATCGGTCGCCTGCCCCAGATGCTTCTTGAAACCTGCGGGAGGCTCTCATGAATTGGTCCACTCAACAGGTTGCATTGCTGTATGGAGGTGTTGGCAGCGAAGCTGATGTCTCGCGTGAAGGTGCTCAGACCTTGATCAGGGCCATGCGCTCACTTGGTATTGAGCCGATCACCATCGATGTGAACACCGACTGGATTGGTCAACTGCAAGCACTCAAACCCACGCATGTATTTAATCTAGTTCATGGATACCTGGGTGAAGACGGACTCCTGGGTGGTGTCTTGTGTGCACTGCAGATTCCCTACACTGGATCTGGTGTCGGTGCATCAGCCTTGGCCTTTGATAAGCCGCGCAGTAAGCAGATTTGGGAGTCTCTGGGCTTACCCACTGCACCCATGGTGGTGGTTGATTCTATCGACCAAGCCGACATCTGTATCAAGCGACTGGGTTCGGATTTGTTTGTGAAGCCATCGCGTGAGGGATCATCAGTGGGTGCGCATCGCGTGCAAGGTCTCGAGCCGCTGATTGAAGCGCTCACAGACGCATTGGCATACGACGCCCGCGCATTGGTTGAGCCATGTCTGCCTGGTCCTGAATACACCGTCGGCATCGTGCAAGGGCTCGCACTTCCGGTCATTGGGATTCGTCCGGCAAACGGTTTCTACGATTACGAAGCGAAATATCAGACCGACACTACTGAATACGCGATCCCGTCTGGCCTGACTCCAGAGCTTGAGGCTGAGGCTCAGCAGTTGGCTCTCGAAGCTTTTGATGCACTGGGTTGTCGGAGTTGGGGACGCGTCGATCTGATGATGGACGCCCAGGGTGATTTGCAACTGGTGGAATGCAACACCGTTCCTGGGATGGGCGCACACTCATTGATCCCGAAAGCCGTGGCAGCGGCTGGTATGGATCTTCCCATGCTGATTGAACAATTACTGCTGGATGCCGAGGTGTCACCATGACTGTGCAACAGATTGCGACACGAACCCTCACCCATTGGAAAGTCTTGTTGTTGGTGTTGGGTCTTGGTTTGACAGGATCGCTGGCTGCCAGTGGTCTTGGACACCTGTTCGAGCAAATTAAAATTCGCCAAGTGGTGTTGGATGGCACGCTGAACTATCTTGACCAACGCGCGCTCGAAGAGCAGCTCACGCGTCAATTTTCGGGGTCCTACCTTGAGACCGTCTTGCCACAGGTTGTCTCATCAGTTGAGGCGCACCCCTGGATCGCTGATGCATCAGTACGTCGTGTGTGGCCTGACACCTTGGTGGTCGAAATCATCGAACAACGTCCTGTCGCCATCTATAACGATACGTTGTATCTGGGTGTTTCAGGGGATCTGTTTGAGCCTCCGACCCCAGTTGACGAACCGCTACCTAAACTCTACGGCGCACTCTCTGAGACCATGCAGGTCTACAGCCACTTTGGTGTCTTTTCCGATCGACTGTCTGACATTGCTGACGTGGAATCCGTGTCACGCGGCGTTGATCTGGGGTGGCAGATTACACTCGCCAATGGCGTACGTCTGAAATTGGGTCGCACCGATATTCTTGGCCGACTGGCTCGGGCGCGAGACGTTCTACTAAGCCTTGAGGCCGAGACACTCGCCAACCTCCGAGGTGTTGATGCGCGATACAGCAATGGCGTTGCACTGGATGTGGAGGCTCCGAAATGACGCACCTACTGGTTGTCGACATCGGGTCGAGTCAGGTTCGAGCCGCCGTTGCCGAAATGCTTGATGGACGCCGCATCGCTGTCCGTGGACTGGGGCGTGCGCGTTCCAATGGCTTGAAACAGGGTGTTGTGATTCAGATTGATTCAGTCGTCGAAGCACTGAATCGGGCTGTCTCTGAAGCCAACACCATGGCAGGCACGCGGCTAACCGATCCCCTCATCTCTGTCGGTGGATCACACTTGGTTGGTCAGGATGTAGTTGGCACCGTGATGCTCAATCACCGCGAAGTGACAGATACCTTGCTGACAGAGGCCATGGCACAGGTTCAGGCTCAGGTCACTGAGCCTGATCGCGACATTTTGAGTGTGATCCCAAGAACCTTTAGTTTGGATAACCAAGGTGGCATTCGTTCGCCGCACGGTATGACTGGTCAGCGTCTCGATGCGCACGTGCATGTCATCACAGGCGCTTCACATGTCATTACAAATCTAAAGAAGTGTCTGCGACTTGCCGGACTTGAGGCCAGTGTATTGGTTCCTTCAGCACTGGCAGTGAGTCAATTAGTGCTCGCCGATGAACGCGAACTCGGCGTGTGCGTGGTTGATATTGGACACGGGACCACGGATTTGATGGTGCTGAGTGATGGTGCGCCGGCTTGGATGCAAGTGCTCCCCATGGGTGGTGAATTGCTCACACATGATCTCGCGGTGGCTTTGAAAACGCCGCTTGGTGATGCCGAATCCTTAAAGATCCAAAACGGATATGCGCACACAAGCTTCGCACCGGCCGGTGACACGGTTCAGGTGGCAAAAATCGCCGATCGTCCCTCGGAGACCATCAGTCTTCAGCAGCTGACGGCATTTCTACAGCCACGGGTTGAAGAGATCGCCGAAATCGTCGGTGAGCGCTTGCGACACTCGGGTCGGTTTGAAGAGGCATCGACAGGCCTTGTCATGACTGGAGGCAGTGCGGCGCTTCCTGGCATCGCACAGGTGTTTGAAAGTTTATTGCAGTGCCCGTGTCGGGTGCTCAAAGGAGCCCATCAGGACGGACTTGAGGGGCTTTTACAAGATCCAGCCAATGCAGTTTTAGCAGGGCTTCTGGCGTATGGACGCGATCAAGAAGTCAGACCAAAACCGCGTTGGATGGGGATGCAGGGAGGCATGTTGAATCGGGTCCGCCAGTGGATCCAGGGTAATTTTTAACTGAGAGGGTGAATCAATGTTTGAGATTGTTGATCAAGTAGAATCCAACGCGGTCATCAAGGTGATCGGCGTTGGCGGGGGTGGCGGCAATGCCGTCAATCACATGTTGAACAATGCAGTCGATGGAGTCGAGTTTGTGGTTGCAAACACAGACTCCCAAGCCATGCGTGCAATTGCTGCCGATCGGACCTTGCAGCTCGGTGGTGATATCACCAAAGGTCTTGGTGCCGGTGCTAACCCAGATGTGGGACGCAACGCAGCATTAGAGGACCGCGATGCAATCGCCGAGGTATTGGAAGGCACCGACATGGTGTTTATCACGGCCGGTATGGGCGGTGGAACCGGTACAGGTGCAGCGCCCGTGGTCGCAGAGATTGCGCGTGAAATGGGAATACTCACCGTGGCTGTTGTGACACGCCCGTTCGGTTTTGAGGGGCGTCGACGGACTCATGTTGCAGATCAGGGAATCAGTGCACTTGAGCAGCATGTCGATTCGTTGATCGTGATTCCAAACGAAAAGCTGCTTCCAGTCCTCGGTCGTAACGCATCACTCATGGCTGCATTTGGCGAAGCCAACAATGTACTGCAAGGCGCTGTCCGCGGGATTGCTGATCTCATCATCCGTCCGGGTATGATCAACGTGGACTTTGCCGATGTCCGTACTGTGATGAGTGAAATGGGTAAAGCCATGATGGGAACGGGTCTTGCCAGTGGTGAAGACCGAGCGACCAAGGCCGCTGAGATGGCCATTCGATCACCGCTTCTCGAGGATGTGGATTTGGCCGGCGCACGTGGCATTTTGGTCAATATCACCTCCGGTCCTGACTTCACCTTGGGTGAATTCGACCAAGTTGGTTCAGTTGTCAATGAAATCTCTGATGACAACGCCAATGTGGTTGTCGGAACTGTGATTGATCCCGACATGTCTGATGAGATTTCTGTGACTGTCGTGGCCACCGGGTTGGGCGGTGCTCAAGCCAGTCCGCAAACTGTTGTGGATAATGGACAAGCGATCCGTCAACCGCGTCGCCAGTACAATCCAAGTGAAGCGGATGCGCCACAAGTGTTGAGAACACAAGCTGTTGGTAACACTGCGTTGGCCGCGGAGCCACAATCGGCGCCGACCCAAGATGGTGAGATGGAGAAAATTCTCAACATCCCTGCATTCTTGCGCCGTCAAGCGGACTGAGTGTGCAGTCAAACCCTCTCAAGGCTCGGAACAGGAAGTTCCGAGCCAAACCCTGTTAAACTGGGGTCTTGAGAGAAGGAGTCTTGCTTTGATTGCACAGCGTACGCTGAAAAATGTCGTTCGGGCCACAGGTGTCGGCCTGCATTCTGGTGACACTGTGTATCTGACATTACGTCCGGCTCCAGAGAATCACGGCATTCAGTTCAAGCGCGTTGATTTAGATCCGCCGGCACTTATTCAGGCGACCGCAAACAGTGTGTCTCAGACCACCCTCTCAACCTGTTTGTCGTCGCCCGAGGGTGCCACGGTCTCGACCGTCGAGCATTTACTCTCGGCCTTATCAGGTCTTGGCATTGATAACGTGCTGATCGAATGCAATGCCCCTGAGCTTCCCATCATGGATGGCAGTGCATCACCGTTTGTCTTTTTAATCCAATCCGCGGGAGTCCGCGAGCAAACCGCGCCTCGTGAGTATTTGCGGATCACACACATCATTGAGGTTGAGGACGACGGCAAGACGGCTCGATTGGAGCCGTTCAATGGATTTCGAATCAGTTTTTCCATCGATTTTGACCACCCGGTGGTGGATCAGGGCGCGTGTAAGACCGTCGTGGATGTTGATGAGGCCTCTTTTGTGCGCGAGGTCAGTCGCGCGCGCACCTTTGGGTTCATGCGCGATTTGGATTATCTGAAAGCCAATAACTTGGCGCGTGGTGGATCCATGGCCAACGCCATTGTTGTCGGTGAGGATCGGATCCTCAATGACGATGGGCTCCGCCAAAATGATGAATTTGTGAAACACAAAGTACTCGATGCCTTGGGCGATTTGTATCTCGCCGGGCGGCCTATCATCGGACACTACTCTGGAAGTCGCTCGGGGCATGCGTTGAACAATCGATTGCTGCGCCAGCTGTTATCAGACCCCAGTCACTATGAGGTCGTTAGCTTTGAGAACGCAGCCGACTGCCCGATACCCGTGTTGCCAATTGTTGAAAACGACGCTTGAGTTCGGCGTCGGTCAGCGTTTCAGCATAGGCGTTCAGGACACTGGCAGCCTGTGGGTCTGCCAAGCGCTGAGGCGCTTGTTCAGGGGGAGTGATCGGAGCCCGTGGGCGAACGCGAATCTGGATTCTGCGAAGCCCGCGAAATAACGGGTGATCCTCGAGAGCCTGCACCAATCGCATCTCTTCAAAGCGAAGCTCACTTGCCAACGCCGCTGATGGCACATACAGCGTCAAAAGTCCTTGGTGTAGGTCGCCGGTGGTGACATGCGCTCGGAGATTTGGAGTCAGCAGATCCTCGACCTGATTCGCCCGTGTTGCTTGAATCTCAGCCTCGAGTTTGAGTGTGTCAAGATGACTGCCACGCTGTTTCAGTAAGCTCGACAGGCTTTTTAGCTGTCCGGGATGTCGCATTTCGATACAATGCCATTTTTAACGCTTGTCAAAAACTTAGGATACGCATGTTAGGGACGTTTGTCCGGAAACTCTTCGGCTCAAAAAATGACCGCGAGGTCAAGCGGATGCTGAAGACCGTCGCCACCATCAATCAACTTGAACCCACCTTAGAAGCACTGTCTGACGAGGCACTGTTGGCCAAGCGCCAAGAATTCAAAGACCGTCTCGACGCTGGTCAGACGCTGGATCAGTTACTGCCTGAAGCCTTTGCTGTCTGCCGCGAGGTCAGTCGGCGCGTTTTGGGCTTGCGCCATTTTGACGTCCAATTGGTCGGTGGTATGACCCTGCATGAGGGTCGAATTGCCGAGATGCGGACCGGTGAGGGTAAAACACTCGTCGCGACTTTGCCTGTGTATCTCAACGCCATCTCAGGTGAAGGGACACACGTGGTGACTGTGAATGAGTATCTCGCATCTCGAGACGCCAATTGGATGCGCCCGCTGTATGAGGCGCTCGGTTTGAGTGTGGGCGTGATTGTCAGTGGCCAAGCACCTGAAGAGAAGCGGGCTGCCTATCAAGCCGATGTGACCTATGGCACAAACAATGAATTCGGGTTTGATTATCTCAGGGACAACATGGCGTTCGGACCCGAGGGTCGTGTGCAACGTCCGCTGTCTTTTGCCATTGTCGATGAAGTGGATTCGATTCTGATCGACGAGGCGCGCACGCCCTTGATCATTTCAGGGCCTGCAGAAGACCACTCCGAACGGTATCAAGCCATCAATGCGATCATCCCAAAACTGACACCTGCGACACTGTCTGAGGATGGTGAGAGTTTTGAGGTCGAGGGACACTATGTACTGGATGAAAAGAATCGCACTGTCGAACTCACGGAGCTGGGTCATGAGCTGATTGAAGCTGAGTTGGCTGAAATGGGTCTACTCGAACCCGGTGACAGTTTGTACAACCCAGTCAATCTTGCGCTTTTCCACCATGTCAATGCCGGTCTCCGCGCGCATACGCTGTTCCAACTGAATGTGCATTACATCATTCAAGATGGTCAGGTGGTGATTGTCGATGAGCACACCGGTCGAACCATGCCAGGGCGTCGATGGTCTGAGGGGTTACATCAGGCGGTGGAAGCCAAAGAGGGCGTTGAGATTCAGCCTGAAAGTCAGACGTTGGCCAGCACCACCTTCCAAAATTATTTCCGTCTGTATGACCGACTGTCTGGAATGACGGGAACTGCAGATACCGAGGCGTTTGAGTTTCGTCAAATTTACGGGTTGGATGTTGTCGTCATCCCCACCAATGTCCCGATTCAACGAATCGATCATAACGACTTGGTGTACATGACCATGGAAGAAAAATATGAGGCGATTGTTCAGGATGTCGTCAAAGAGCGTGATCGTGGACGTCCTGTATTAGTGGGTACAGCCTCGGTCGAGGCTTCAGAGCTTCTCTCGAACTTCCTCAACAAAGAGGGGGTTGAACATAACGTCTTGAACGCCAAACAGCACGCGCGTGAGGCGCAGATTATTGCTGGCGCCGGCCGGCCAGGCGCTGTCACCATCGCCACGAATATGGCGGGACGTGGCACCGACATCGTATTGGGTGGGAATTGGCAGTCGGAGGTGGCCGAACTCAATGATCCGACCGAGTCCGCGATTGATGCGATCCGGAGCGATTGGAAGGCACGCCATGAGGCTGTTTTAAACGCAGGAGGACTGCACATCGTCGGCAGTGAGCGCCACGAATCAAGACGGATTGATAACCAGTTGAGAGGCCGCGCAGGTCGTCAGGGGGATCCGGGTTCAACTCGGTTTTTCTTGTCGCTTGAAGATGATTTGATGCGCATCTTCGCATCACCTCGGATGCGTTCGCTGATGCAGGGCCTCGGTATGGAGCGCGGTGAGGCGATCGAACACAAGATGGTCACCAATGCGATTGAAAAGGCGCAAAAGAAAGTCGAAGGGCGGAACTTCGACATGCGCAAACAACTTCTTGATTACGACGACGTCGCCAATGATCAGCGCACTCAGGTGTACGCACAGCGCAACGAGTTAATGAACTCCGATGATTTGTCTGAGTTGGTGACGGCCATCCGTCGCGATGTCATTACGGATGTCATGGCGCATTACGTTCCGCCACAGAGTCTGATCGAGCAATGGGATGTGGAAGGCTTAACCGATGAGCTCAAACAACAGTTCGGACTCGATGCACCCATCGCTGAGTGGCTTGCCGCAGATGAGTCACTGTACGAAGAGACCTTACTTGAGAAGATTCTTGAGACTGCAGAGGCGAACCATGCCGAGAAGGTGGCGATTGTGGGTGAAGACACCATGCGTCGCTTTGAAAAGCAGGTGCTTCTTCAGGTATTGGATCAGCAATGGAAAGAACACTTGGCATCGATGGATTACTTGCGCCAGGGGATTCATCTCCGTGGGTATGCACAGAAGAATCCAAAGCAAGAGTACAAGCGCGAGGCCTTTGAATTATTCACAGGGATGTTGCAGCACATGAAGCGCGAATCTGTGCGGATTTTAACGGCTGTGCAGGTCCCAACGCGCGAAGAAATCGAAGCCCAAGAAGAAGCCCGGCGTCGTCAGGCTGTGGCGCAACTGGCACAGACCCAGACCATGCATGAATCTGCAGACGTGGACTCGGACTCTGAAGGTGAAGCGCCGGATCGAGTGATGCCTGCAGTCAGCCATAAAGTGGGGCGCAATGAGCCTTGTCCCTGTGGCAGTGGCAAAAAGTACAAACAATGCCATGGCAAGCTGAGCTGATCACGTGCCATGACTAAAATCACGCAGCACTCTGATCCGTTTGCGCGGCCGATCGCGGGGGTGCGTCTGGGGTCTGTATGTGCGCCTGTGTATCAGAATAAAACGCGGGATGATCTGGTGCTGATCTCGTTTGATACAGGCTCCGTGGGCGCGGCGGTGACGACCACCAATCGATTTTGTGCGGCGCCCGTACATGTCCTGCGTCGACACATTGCACAGACCAAGGGAGTCAGGCACTGGCTGTTGAATGCCGGAAATGCCAATGCAGGGACCGGTGATGTTGGGATGCAAGACGCGCTCAAAACGGTCGAGACATTGGCGCAGGTGACCCATACCGATGTCTCCACGATTTGGCCCTTTTCGACAGGAGTCATTGGGGAGCCGCTGCCGGTTCAATCAATCTGTGATGCACTGCCGCGTGTTTTAGCAGCACAACGTGAAGAGGCCGATGCTTGGGATCAAGCCGCTCGGGCCATCATGACCACTGATACACATCCCAAATGCCGGAGCTTGACCTGCTCGATTGGTGGCGAATTGGTCACGTTGACTGGAATGGCTAAAGGCTCGGGGATGATCCACCCGAACATGGCAACGATGTTTGGATTGATTGCCACCGATGCCAGGATCAGCACGGACTGTTTACAGTGGGCGCTCGAGCACGCGGTTGGCCACAGTTTTAACTGCATCACAGTGGACGGGGATACTTCAACGAATGATGCCTGCGCGCTGGTTGCCACGCATCAGGCAGAGCATGCCTTGGTTGATGATCCAGATTCTCAAGACTTCATTGATTTTCAGCATGCTTTGTCAGTGCTGTGTGATGATTTGGCAGAAATGTTGGCGCGCGATGGCGAAGGCGCCTCGAAGTTTGTCCGCGTCTCCGTGAGTGGTGCACTCACTCGTGATGATGCACATCAAGTGGCTAACACTGTTGCCTTGTCACCACTGGTCAAAACCGCGCTGGCTGCGTCTGATCCAAATTGGGGTCGTATTGTTGCAGCAATTGGGCGCGCGGGCATCGAGTCCTTGATCATTGAGCGTGTCAACGTGTGGATCAATGGCGTACAAATCGTTCGAGACGGTGGGCGCGATCCTGAATACACAGAATCTCGAGGACAGGAGGCCATGGCGCCGACGGATATTGAGATTGAGATTGCATTGAATCTCGGCGATGCACAGTGTCGCGTGATGACCTGTGATCTAACCACAGAGTATGTCCGGATCAATGCCGAATATCGGACCTGAAATTCAGGTCGCTTGCGCGATTATCGAGTCAGCAGGCCGCATCCTGCTGACTCAACGCCATCAAGATGCCCATCAAGGCGGATTATGGGAGTTTCCTGGCGGTAAGTTTGAAGGAGATGAATCGCCCACCGAGTGTTTGGCGCGCGAATTAGACGAAGAGCTCGGAATCACACCACTTGAAACACGCTACGTGTGTCAAATTCCTTGGCAATACGGAGAGAAGCGCGTGCGCTTGTGGGTCTATGAGGTGCTCAAGTTTTCCGGAACTCCTGAATCGCGTGAGGGCCAACCTGTGGACTGGGTTGCCTCAACAGAACTGACAACACGTCAGTTCCCAGCTGCCAATGCGGCCATTGTTCGGTCCATTGGATTACCTCGAGTGGCTCGTTTTTTGATGGATCCCTCAGAAGACAGCGCTTCCTGGGCTGCCCGATTTGAGCGACCGTCATTACTGTATTTCCGTCATCAACCACCATCGAAAACCCTGGAGCATGGCGTCGAGATCGCCCTCAAGCAAGGCCATCGCGTGATACTCACACTCGATCAATGGCCCTGCTTTCGTCCAGGATGTGGTCTGCATGTGCGTCAGAAAGACTCTGTCGATGACGCCAATCGAGCACGGTTAGCAGTCGATTCTGTATGGCCACTCACTGCAGGCATGCGCTGTATCGAGGATTGGACGCAGCGCGCTGAATGGCCTGCAGATGCATGGTTTATCTCACCGGTGAAGCCGACTGCGTCGCATGCTGAGATGTCACCACTTGGCTGGTCCGTCTTTCAGTCACTGGCGATGCAAACCGGTAGACCCTGTTACGCACTGGGCGGCTTACACCCTGATGATCTCAATCGAGCGATTGACTCCATGGGCTATGGAGTAGCTGGTATCCGCGGGTTTCAGTGAGTGTCTGGCTCGTCAAAATCAGGCGGGACAGGATCGCCTGGAATCCGGTGGCTCTCATCTGCCCATTGTCCAAGGTCGATCAACTGGCATCGCTCTGAACAAAACGGGCGGAATCGATTGTCTGGGTGATACAGGGTCTCCGTTTGGCAACGCGGGCAAGAGACCATCAGGGGGCGGTCAGTCGTCATTGAGTAAAGTCCTATGCAGTGCATGGATGCGTGCAGTCAGTTCAGATTCAGTACCTGCATTATCCAAGATGAAGTCTGCATGAGCCAGTCGATCCTTTCGGTTCATCTGAGCGGCGATGATTGCTTGGATTTGTTCAACAGACTGATCATCGCGGCGTGCCGCCCGCGTCACCTGAATATCGGTTGGCACATCCAACACGATCACCGCATCCAAAGAGGCGTGGTTGGATGTTTCGAGTAATAACGGTGAGCACAGGATGCGATAGGGTGCATCAGTCTCGGTTTCACGCCACTCAGAGACAGCTTGCGCCACTCTGGGATGAATGACTGATTCAACAGTCTGTTTTAACTCAGCGTCCGTGTAGAGCGCGTCACGCAGTGCCTTCCGATCCAGGGCACCGTCGACGAAGTAGTCTGCGCCAATCGCCTCTTCAAGGGCGACTGCGCCTTCGGTCCCTGGCGCAATGACATCGCGTGCCAATTGATCGGTATCGAGAATCTCAACGCCCAGCTCCTGAAAGACCCGAAGCGCTGTTGATTTGCCACTGGCGATTCCACCTGTCAGTCCATAGATTTTCATGCAGCTATTCCTCGTTCATCACAGGATGGCCTGTGCGAACCAGTAACTCAAGGCGCCCAGAGCGAGATGGGGTCCGAGCCGGATGGCAGGTTGTCGTGTCCATCGAGCCTCAAAAAGGCCGGTCAGTGAAGCCATCCAGATTACCACTGCAATCCCGATCATCGGAAACCAAGTGGTCAACATGGTCAGCAACACCACATCACCACCACCAATGACGGGATGACCAAGACGACGCACTGCGAGCCAGTTCAAGACCGAACCAAGACTGTAGATCAAGACTGCAGAGCCAAGCGTCGGTGCAACGCTCTCTGGAGCCATGAGAGCGGCCTGATAGAGGCCCACGATGCCAAGCGCATAGGAGACACGAAATGGAAGGAGGCCTGTGCGGTGATCAATGAGTGCGCCCAATAACAAACATCCGGCTAACACGGCGGTCTGGATTAAAAATACAAGGCTCGGTTCCACACACAGTGTAATCAGCATCACCAATGCCCACAGCACGACGACACTGGCCTGGAGGTTCCGTGAATAGGACTTTGGATAGCTGACTTGATGCTGAAAGAACCGAAAGTCATTGACCGTCTCGGCTGCAAGTTGTCGTGGGATTTTCGGGCCGATGTGGAGAATGACAAACGGGGCAGCGATGACAATTACACAGGCGATCAGGATCACAGTGCATCCCCCAGTGAGAAGACGGGCTCGTATAAAGCGAGCATGACACCGCCTGTCAGGATGCCAAGTAACGCCATCAGGAGGGGTTCAAGCACACCGGTGAGGGTTTCAAGTTGGGTGGTGAGTCGTGCGTTGAGGGTATGGTGTGCAATGGAGAGAAAATGGCTCAAGCGTCCGGCACGGACCCCAAGAGCCCACAGTTGTCTCGACTGCGGATCAATGTGCAGTGCGTTGAAAACAGAATCTGTTCGGTGACCGCGCTGGATCTGCTGAGCGGCATGATCCAGCGCATCGGACATGTCAGGGGATTGGATGATGCGGCTGACGACACAGAGCGCACGATCCAGTCCGACGCCACTGCGCGTCAATACATCCATCTGAGTGGTGAGGTGATGCGTTTGCAGATCACGCCGAAAAGGGCCAATGACGGGCAAGTGATTGAAGAGGCGATCAAGGGCGCGCTGAACGAGCTTGGCCTGACAGGCATGCCATGCGCCGACTCCGAGTATCCCAATTACTAGCAGCGTCAGGCCACCATGCGCACGGAGCACATGAGACAGTCCAATCAGTATTTCGGTTGTAACTGGGAGATCGGCACCCATCCGGTCATAGAGATGCTGAAATCTCGGCACGATCCCGACAATGAGTCCCGTGATGATGAGTAAGGCCAGTCCACCGACGATCAGGGGGTAGCGCGCCGCCGACCACGCCCTCCGCCGCATGACATCGATTTGATTGAGACGGGTGGATGTGAGATGCACCATGTCAGCCAGCCGTCCTGAGGTCTCAGCCGACTCAAGGCTCGCGATGACGCCATCCGAGAAAGGAAGACGACTGTGCTTGAGCGCACCGCCGAGGGTGAGTCCACTCGCCAGTCCGTGTTGCAACTCTAAAAACCCCCGAGCTGTGGTTCGGTTCGCTGTCGTCTCGGCCATCAACCGAATGGATTCGGTGACTGTCAGCCCTGCCTCAAGAAGCGGCGCCCACAATCGTAGAATTTCGGTTTCAGATTGTTGAGACTGTGCCTCAACCCAGTGGATGACGGACGTTTTAAGAACCGAGAACACGATGTATTTCCTCTTGCGTCGTGTGTTGATTGGCGAGGTGATACGCGATGGAGTCACGGTAGTCGTCCTCGGGCGGATGTCTCGTTTGGCTGGGTGAATAGAGTTCAAATAAGCCGGTGCGACCGCGGTAACCACCGCGGCATTCACCGCAGCCATCGCCATGACAGATCTGACACAG